>JAFGVN010000118.1 GCA_016937975.1 Clostridia bacterium | reverse complement strand
CATTCGATGTAACAGCAACAACAACAGTTAAAGCTATTGCAATCGATCCAGTAGGCAATGTTTCAGAAGTGGATACAGAAACTTATAAATTAGGTCCAGTTGCTTTAGATGATATTGTTGTTACAAATGAAGACACTTCTTTAAAGATTTATGTTTTAGAAAATGATGAAAGAATTACAAATGGTGTTATAGAAATCACACAACAACCTAATAATGGTACTTTAGAGGTAGATGGAAGTGTTGTAACTTATACTCCAGCAGACCAATTCAATGGAAGTGATACGTTTAACTATACATTTACAACTAATGATGGTACTTCAAACGAAGCAACTGTTTATATCACAGTAACTCCTGTAGATGATTATCTTGTAACTTTCAATTCTAATGGTGGTACACCAGTTGAAGAACAATTGATCTCTGTAGGTGAAAAAGCTACAAAACCTGAGGATCCTACTAAAGTGAATAGCGTATTCGTACAATGGACTTTAAATGGACAACCTTATAACTTTGATTCACCAGTAAATGAGCATATTACTTTAATTGCTGAGTGGAGAAAAGTAATCATAACTGATCCAAAAACACCTAATATTGAATCACAAGGTGTTGTGCTAGAAATTGGCTATGGTAAAACTGCTGAACAGGGAGTCTCTGATTTAGCAGCTCAGTTAACACCAAATGGTGTTTATGAAGCTATAGAATGGTCAATAGTATCTGGTCAAAACAATATTACATTGGACCAGAATGGATTAGTAACTGGTATTGCTGCTACATCAGGAACACCTGCAGTTGTTAAGGTGACTGTAACATTAGCAGATGATACCGAGTTAACAGATACGGTTAACGTAATTGTTAATTATACTGCACCACCAACTACTCCTCCAGTTACACCTCCAGTCGTTCCTCCAACAACACCACAACCTGGTATTACGTTGGATAGAGATGAGGTTGAACTGGAATATGGTACAGAAGCAGATCCTGATTTCTTCAGTTATGATTTGACTGAGACAATCACAAACTCTACTGATAAGAGAGTAATTTGGTCTGTTGAAGATCCAGAAATAGCGTCAGTTGATGAAAATGGTGTGGTAACAGCACTTAAGCAAGGCGAAACAGTTGTAACTGTAACCCATGTGGCTAGTGGAAAAACAGATTCGGCAGCTATTATTGTATTCTTAGTTGGCGATGAACAAGGACCATTAGGTGCTGTTGAATTCTATGACCCTTACGTGTATGGTTATCCAGATCAATCATTTGGACCACAACGTTCGGTAACTAGAGCAGAAGTAGCAACGATGTTTGCGAAAATCTTAAAGCTTAACATTGAATACACGGGCGAACAGAAATTCTCTGACGTAAAAGAAGGAGAATGGTATTATCCATATGTTCAAGCAATTGCAAGAACAGGATTGTTTGTTGGGGATACAAATGGTTCGTTCAGACCAAATGATCCTATTTCTCGTGGTGAAATGGCAACAGTATTCGCAAAATATTGGAAGTTCTTAAATATTAATGTAGATGCTACACCAGTTGAAGGTGTTAGTGATATTCCTGATGATTACTGGGCAAAATCATATGTTTATATGATGTATAATGCTGGAATCGTATCAGGTTTTGGAGATGGTACTTATAGACCAAATGATCCGACATTAAGAGAACAAGTCGTTGGTATGATCAACACTTTAATTGCAAGACCAAAATATTTCCCTGAAACAACGAAGTACATCGATATTACGCCTGTACATTGGGCATATGGTGATATTGAAGCTGCTACAACACGTTATTCAGTAGAAACAGGTTTGCCAATTGAAGAAAATTAGTAATAGAAGCGCTTGACGAAAGTCAAGCGTTTTCTTTTTTACAAATGTTACAAAATTATCATAGTTTTCTTAATTTTCTGAAAAAAACGTCAATTTTAAAATAAAGTAGAATTTTATAAGTTATACTATTTATTAAGAAAGTATAAAACTTTGGTTGGGGGGAAAAATGTTAGAACTAAAGAATTTGAACAAAATATATAAAGTTAAAGATGACGATATTGATGTTGAAGAAGTTCATGCTGTAAAAGATATAAGTTTAACTTTTGAACGAGGCGAATTTGTAAGTATTTTAGGTTTGTCTGGATCCGGTAAAACGACTTTAGTCAGTATGATTGGAGGACTAGAGGAACCTACATCAGGTTCTATATTTATTGATGGGATTGATACCAGTTCTTTTAAATCAAAGCATTGGACTGACTATCGTAAAAATACCATTGGCTTTGTGTTTCAAGATTTCAACTTAATTGATCACTTAACTGCAATTGAAAATATTAAGATTGCTCTTTCGTTAAGTGGATTAAAAGAGGTTGAAAAAGAGAGTAGAGCTGAAGACCTCTTAAGGATGGTTGGGATGTTGGAACAGAAGAATCATTTTCCTTCAGAATTAAGTGGTGGACAACAGCAAAGAATTGCAATCGCAAGAGCGTTGGCGAATAGACCAGAAATCATTCTCGCTGATGAACCTACTGGTGCATTAGATCCGGATACTTCTGTACAAATCTTAAATCTCTTGAAGGATTTAGCAAAACAAGGGCATTTAGTGGTTATGGTAACGCATAATAAATATCTTGCGAGAGATTATTCAACTAGAATTGTTGAGCTAAAGGATGGTGAAATTTTAAGAGATGAAGAGCAAAACGAAACGAGAAAACTAAAAGGTGAAAAAGTTGTGATGAACAAGAGTACACTGCAATTTGGTGCAGCTCTTAAAATTGCATTGAATAACTTAAGAAAAAGAAAGAAAAGTTCCATCATTGCACTGGTTAGTTTGGTTCCAAGTATTATCATCGTAATGATTTTTGGTAACTTCATTTTTAATGTAATGATGTATCAGGAAGATATTGATCCCTTATATAAAAGGATTGTTAATGAACCAAGAGTAAATTACATAGCGCCACAATCAGAAGGTGGTTTTGAGCTGGATATAAAATCACTTTTAGTTGCCATTGATGGAAAACATTACGACGGATTAAAAATAAATAAAGCTGAAGAATTTCTATATCAACCTTTTTCAAATGAGGAGTTAGAATTAATTGAATCTTTAGATAATATCGAAAAAGTTTTTCCTCCGAATTATTATGATATTAATATTAATGGTAAGAATTTCTTGCTGGTAGGTTTACTACCGGAAGCTTATAAACAATTCCAATATGACTTAAATGGAGATTATTATCCTGAAGATAGTGAATCGGGTTTAATAATGTCAAAAGGTACTGTAGATGCAATCTATAATGACTCTGAATACGAAAAATATGAAGGTGAACCTGTGACCTTTAAAGTAACTTCATATAATAGTGTCGGCATACATGCTCAAACCTCATCAGATCAGAGAAATATTTTTGATACGAAGATCTTGAAAGTAATCGATTATGATGAAAAAACTGTATTGATGTCTAGTTACTACAGGGGATATATTTTTGCCCCTTATGATTATATCAACACAATTAGAAACTCATTTTCAAGAGAAGATATTAGTATTGTATCTTATAAGATAGCGGATGCTTTATCACCAGAAGCTGCTAATAATAAATATCTTCCAGATGGTGCTAAATATTTAACTGACTTAATTGCTCCTGTAAGATCTCGAACTAGGTTTGGAGATGATTTAGATATATTTACATTTAAACAATATCCACTTCAAATTCCAAGTAGTAATTACATGGCTCGATATCAGATTATTTCTTATGCTCCGCTCACTGAAAATGATAAAAGAGAGCTTATATCTTTGGGACCATTATATCGTTCTCAATTCGATGAATTTGCAGTAGATTCAGCAATTGAAACTCATGACTTCATTGATAAACTGTTACTTTATGCAAAAATAGTGGTTGGTGTGGTGGTAACAGTTCCTTCAGTTCTTGTTACAATTATCTTATATATAAGTATTCTACTGAGAACTAAGGAAATAGGTGTTCTTAAATCTATTGGTGCAAAGGACAAGGATATTGTAACCATTTTCACTTTAGAATCTGGCTTACTGGCCTTAATTGCAGGAGGGATTGCTTTAGCTATTTCCTTCCCAATATTAGCTTATGCTCGTCATGTGCTTGAAGCTGAATATGATGTAAGTTTTCATCTAGGATCAAATCCTTTGGACACGAATTTAATTGCATTTGTAGGCAGTTTATTAGCTGTCATTACCTTAACAACTTTACTTGGGTTGTTACCTGGTAGAAAAGCAAGTAAATTACATCCAAGAGACTTGTTACGAAGTATAAATTAAGGAGGTAACCATGAAAAATTTTATTATTGGATTATTTGCGATTATCTCTATCTTGCTAGTGAGTTGTGAAGAAAAACAAATTTCAGTAACCGAATATGGGAACCAGTATGTAGCGATGATGAATGAACTGAATATATCAATTCATGAAGGCGTTATGAAAGAATCTGTGGATATGATGGATACACAACAATTTCGTGTTGTTTACTCCCATGAAGATTTTATTCACTATTATGATGAACTTATAAAAACTATTGATAATATTTTATATGAGTTTTCTAAAATAGGTCCTCAATTATCAGATGTTACTCTAATGAAATATCAATCAAAAATCGAAGATAATTTATTTCATATAATGACGACAATGAAACAATATCGTGACTTACAAAATTTTAATACCAATGCTGTGAATAGCTTTTCATTTTATGAAGATATCTATAATTTAATGAAAGATACTGCAGATGAAGTACTTGCTTTAGCACGTCATCAATTAATTTTAGAAACATACTTAGAAGAACAGGACTTTGCTCTTGATTCAGATTATGTGATGAACAAGTATAATAATTTGCAAGGTTATTCCTACATGTACTTGGTGATATCTTCAAAATTGTCATCTTACCAAGACTATTCAGGGCTTCAAGTAAATCCTAGGTTCCCAGTTCTAATTACTAATAATGAAGGTGATATATATTTAACTTCAGAACTAGATTTTAACGTGATGCTAAATACTGTTGAAGATGTTGGTGAATTGTTGAGATGTCTTTCAGATATAGATTTAAATTCCAAGATTAGCTTTGAAAATTCAAGGTGGATTAATCAGTTTTTAACAGAAACGATACACGCTTATGAGGCTTACGCGAATATCCGTAGTGAATATTCCTATGACTTTTTTAAAAGTGGAGAATTTAGAGAATATCAAGTTATTGTCGACGGCGAACAAACAATACTAGGTGGCGATCCAGGTACATTGGTTTATAGTTTTGATAGTACAACAGAAGAAGGTGCTAAACTTCTTGAAATGCAGGATTATTTTTATTATTTAGTGTTTTTGTTGGATTCAACGCATCATGGTGAAATGATGCATGCAAATCATTAGGAGGTGTATATGTTAGAGTTAAAAAACCTAAATAAAATCTATCAAATGAAAAAAAGACATGTACACGCTGTAAAAAATGTTAATTTAACCTTTGAAAGAGGAGAATTTGTTTCAATATTAGGTTTAAGTGGTTCTGGAAAGACAACACTTGTAAGCATGCTAGGCGGTATGGAAGAGCCTTCATATGGCGATATGATTATCGATGGTATTGATACAAAGGACTTTTCCAAAAGTCAATGGACAGATTATAGAAAGAATACCATTGGATTTGTCTTTCAAGATTTTAATTTAATAGACCATTTATCTGCAATAGACAATGTTAAGCTTGCTTTATCTTTAAGTGGAAAAAGTGAGGAAGAAAAAGAAAAAAGAGCAGAAGAGTTGTTAAATCAAGTAGGCATGTTAGCTTATAAAGACAAATTCCCCAAAAGATTAAGTGGTGGCCAACAACAAAGAGTTGCTATTGCTCGTGCTTTAGCCAATAATCCTGAAATAATACTGGCTGATGAACCAACAGGTGCCTTGGATCCTGATACAGCGGATCAAATTTTAACACTGCTGCAAGATTTGGCAAAAGACAATCACTTGGTTATTATGGTGACACATGATAAATATCTTGCAAATGATTATTCTAGTAGAATAGTAAAGATTGACAATGGAGAAGTTGTATCGGATTACAAGATAGAGGAACGAAAAAAAGTGGAGTTGCCTGCAATAAAAATGGATAAAAGCAAGTTAGAAATAGCCGCGGCCTTTAAGATATCAAAAAACAATTTAAAAATAAGAAAGAGGAGTTCTTATTTTGCTTTTTATAGTTTAATTCCAGCGATGATTCTTGTAGTAATCCTTGGTAATTTTATTTTTAACTTAATCAGTTATAAGAATGATATTGCCCCAATTTATAATAATATTATTAATTCAGACAAGGTTCATTATTTGACAAATCTTACGGATAAGGAGTTTGAGTGGGATTTAAAAAACATTCTCATTTCAATTTCTAAAAAGAGACAGGATGAGGAGAAGGTACGTGATTTGGAACAAAAATTATTTCAACCATTTTCCATAGACGTGTTAAATGAAATCAGAAGCATTGAAGGTGTTGTTGCAGTATTTGAACCGAATTACTATGATGTAACCATTGAAGGTGAGCATTTTATTCTAGTAGGATTGTTACCTGAAGCTTATAAAGCATATCAATATGATTTTGATTTCAATTATTACCCTAAAGATCATGAGGAAGGCTTAATTTTATCAACTGAAGCTGCAAGAGTGCTTTTAGGGAAATACAATAATCATCCAGAACAACTTGAAGGAGAGCATGTTGATTTAGTCATTGATACCTTTAACTCATTGCCAATTCATTTGAACACTAAACTTGAAGGGAAAAATGTTTTTAACACTCAAATTATAAAGGTTTTTGATCCCAAAGCGAAAACAACATTAATGGCGAATTATTACAAAGGCTATATTTATGCCTCGTATGGTTATATTAATGAAATTCGTAATTCATTTACAGTTGATGATATTTCACTCATAACTTATAAAGAGTTAAAGACAGATCATGAAACCAGATATATTCCCGTTGGAACCGATAATTTATCAGATTTACTAGCACCATTAAGAACCAAAACTATGTTACAGGATGATATGGCGATGTTTACATTTAAGACATATTCAGCTGAAGTGCCTTCTAGCAATTTCATGACTAAATATAAAATTATTTCGGACCGTGTATTGAATGATGAACAGTTGAACAAGTTAAAGCGTTATGGTCATTATGAATCGTCACAATATAGTGATTACGCTATTTATTCTGCTAAAGAGACTTATGATTATATTGAAACACTATTAAAGTATTCAAGTATAGTTGTTGGAATTATCGTAGCACTACCTAGTATTCTAGTAGCATTGATTCTTTATATAAGCATCATTCTAAGAACAAAGGAAATTGGTGTTCTTAAATCCATTGGCGCAAAGAGTAAAGACATTGTATCTATATTTACTTTTGAGTCAGGTGTCCTTGCTGTCAGTGCAGGAATAGTGGCAATTATACTTTCATTTCCTCTTCTAAACTATGTGAGAGAAAGAATTGAGAATTTATATCATTTAACCTATTATTTAGGTTCAAATCCCTTAGATAACAATTATTATGCCATTGGATTTTCCCTTTTAGCAATTGTTGGTGTAATTACAATGTTAGGAATATTGCCTGGCATTAAAGCCAGTCGTTTACATCCTAGGGTACTATTAAGAAAAGCATAAAAATACAATACACCTTAAATTGTCTGATATATTACAATTATATGACAAATTTAAGGTGTTTTTACGTAAAAAAGTACCCGAAAAAATAGTGGTGTATTGTACTGTGTTACAAATGGTGAAGGATAGGACAGGTCTGTGAGGTGATTTACAATAAAGTTTTTTAAAAAAATATTTTTTATGATGAATAAGACATTTTAGAATCAATTGTAGATTTTTCAAACCTATATATGTAGCTAATTAATAAAATTATATTGAGGCAAATCCTTAAAATGTGGAGAGTATATTAAGAAAAGTACGTGCCTCAAAATCGAGAGAATGGTGTTATGATACATGCTTTGTATTTGGGCACTTGAAGCATGTGGAGCAAATAGTGCAACCGACTTTCTTTTCAATTATTTGGAAAGGAGTATTTAATGAAACAATTATTCAAAAGAATGAGCATACTGACACTAGCAGCGTTATTGATAGTGTTTGCATTGCCGATAGGTGCCTATGGAACCACGAATTACAATAGTGGCGTGGAGACATCGGGGATTCTAGTAAAAAACTCAGAAAGAACTGAGAGTATAGAAGTGGATTATTATCCATCAGAGAACGATCAAAATTACAATCCATCCAATCCTTTTGCAAAGATTACTGTGGTTGTTAACTTTGCATCTGGATTAACTATTAAACCTGTAGCTGGTTCACAGATTGTAGTTAGAATTAATGAAAAAGTACAAGGAGGAAATCCTTTCCCTGCAACTGTTTGGCTAAGTACAACTACTGTACAACAACGTATCGTTGTAGCTCATCCTTTCACATTTAATGCAGGTGAAATCTATAGTGATGGTGGATATATTGATTATATTACATCATGGAAAGATGATCCATTAGATACCTTTACAGTACAATTTTTTGGAACAGATTTGAGCAATCCTATAAAAGTAGATTCTGGAATACCTTTTGCTGGTTCAGCTACAGCACCTCCTGTTTCTGAAATTCCAACCCCTGTTGGCAAGCATTTTTCAGGATGGGATAAGGATTTCTCAAGTATCACTTCCGATTTAAGTGTTTATGCACTTTATGACTGGAATACTTATGATGTAAGTTTCTTTGTTTATGGACAAGATGATCCGTTTTATGTTGATACAGATGTACAATATGGTCATGGAGCAACAGCACCATCTGGTCCATATCCAGCACCTGAAGGAAAACATTTTGATCATTGGGATGTTGATTTTTCAAATGTAACAAGTGATTTAGAAGTACATGCTGTATATGAGTGGAACTTATATGATGTAAGTTTCTATGGAGAAGAAGAAAATCCTTTCTATATTGACAGTGATGTTCAACATGGAACATCTGCAACAGATCCTAGAGATGCAGATCCTGCTGTAGCAATTCCGTTACCTGATGGAAAACATTTTGTATCATGGGATAAAACATTTAATGAGATTACTTCTGATTTAGATGTTAATGCAATTTTTGATTGGAATACTTACGATGTTACATTTATCGTATTTGAAGTACCACCTTATGTAGATGAAGATGTAGTTTATAATACAAGTGCAACACCTCCAGATGGACCATATAATGCGCCAGAAGGAAAACATTTCACAGGTTGGGATGTTGATTTCTCACACATTACAGGTGAATTAACTGTAACTGCATTATACGATTGGAACACTTATGATGTTACATTCCTTGTATATGGTGAAGATCCTTTTGTTGATGAAGACGTAGTATATAACACAAGTGCAACACCTCCAGATGAACCATACAATGCGCCAGAAGGAAAACATTTCACAGGTTGGGATGTTGATTTCTCACACATTACAGGTGATTTGACTGTAACTGCGTTATATGATTGGAATGTTTACAAAGTTAATTTTGTTGTACCAGAAGGCGCTCCTACAGCTCCAGCTACACAAGATGTAAAACATGGTGATCCTGCATCTGATCCATTATATGGTGATGATTGGACAGATCACGAGTTTAAAGGTTGGATGGTTGCAGGTGTTGAAGGTTACTTTGATTTTAATACAGAGATTACTAGTGATACTACACTCTATGCTGTTTGGGATGAATTGGTTTACTATACGGTAACATTCCATCCTGAAAATGGAGACAGCGATTTCTATGAAGTTAAATTAGCTGGCGGCATAGTCAATAAACCAACTGTTGATCCTGTATTGAATCATTTTATCTTTGATGGTTGGGAAGGCAGTTATGTATTTGGTGAACCTTTAGATGGCAATTATGACATGTATGCTTCTTGGATTTTTAATCCTCAAGTTATCATAACTGAAAATCCTGAAGCGGATCCTGTTGTAGAATCAGATGGCTTGGTTTTAAGAATCGGTTATAACAGAACAGTTGCTGAAGGTCAAGGTCAATTGTATTATCATTTATTACCTGATTTCAGATATTATGACGTTGAATGGTCAGTTGTATCTGGTGATACTTTAGTTTCAGTAGACCAAAATGGTTTTGTACAAGGTTTAAATCCTGGTACAGCAACAATTCAAGTAACTGTATATTATTATCCTCTACAAGAAACTGAAACAGAAAATGATGGATTGTTAAGTATTACTGATACTGTTCCTGTACAAGTGATCAAATACTATCCACCATCATCACCAAATCCTACACCAGATATCATCATTGAAGAAGAACCTACACCTGAAGGTGGCATCATCATTGATGAAGAAGAAACACCTCTTGGTGCTATCGAGTTCTACATGCCATATGTATATGGTTATCCAGACCAATCATTTGGACCAACTCGACCAGTAACAAGAGCTGAAGTAGCAACAATGTTTGCTAAGATTTTAAACATGAACTTTAATTATCCAGGAACACCTAAGTTTAATGACGTAGATCCAAATGCTTGGTATTACACTTATGTACAAGCAATTGGCAGAACAAATATCTTCGTCGGAACTGGTGATGGAAAATTCATGCCAGATCAACCAATTACTCGTTCTGAATTAGCAACAGTTTTCGCTAAGTTCTTAACCTATACAGAAATTGGTGTCGATACAACACCTGTAAGTTCAATTACAGACGTAACATCTAATTACTGGGCTAGCCCATATATCTATGCAATGTACAACTCAGGATTAATGGTTGGTTATCCAGATGGTAGTTATAAACCATTTGAATATACTCAAAGAGATCATGTGGTACAGATGATTAACAAATTAATCAACAGACCACAATACTTCCCATTCTTTACTAAGTACATTGATATTACAACAGACTTCTGGGCATTTGGTGATATTGAAGCTGCAACAACACCATTTACAGTTCAACAAGAATTGCCAGTAGATCAATAATTTTTACAGTAGAGAGGAGCTTTGCTCCTCTTTATTTACCCATTGGTCCTTTGATGATTGTTAAGTATTCTCATTCAGGAAAAATGTGGTATAATATAAGTGAGAGGGTAATCAGAGCGTTGGCAGAGTTAGCCACAGATAATGGCAAAACCAGTGAAAGCTGGGGACGCAAAGCTATAGGGTCTAAGGGGAAACCTATGACAGCCAGCTATCGAGAAGACTTTGGTTACCAAGTAATCAAAAGCTTTTCACGACATGGCAAACCAAATGAAAGTTTGGGACGCAAAACTAAAGGGTCTAAGTCAGAAATGATATGATAGCCAGTTACCGAAAGAAAAGTTTAATACTTTTCTTTCCCAAAATGTTAATGGCAAACCTATCGTGAGGTAGGGACGCAAAACTATAGGGTCTTCGAAAGAAGATAGCCAGGTACCAAAAAAAGGGAGAGAGTTTTATGAAAAGAATAATGTTAATTTTAATGGTCTTAGTGTTGTTAGTATCGCCGGTATTTACTGTTTATGCTGATACATTAAACTTTATAGTTAACTCTGCTGATGCGACAGTAAGAATCAATTCTGGTTCTACTGGTTATTCTTCATATAAAGCAATCGTGGAAAAAGATGGTGTAGAATATATCTACAATCTTGTTTCTGAGATCGAAACGTTTCCATTACAAATGGGTAGCGGTCAATACAAAATTAGCTTATTAGGTTCTAATGATGGTAGAAGATACAAATTATTATCTGTTCAAACTTTTACTGTTACTTTAGAAGAAAATGCTGTTTTCTTAAGCGCTAGCCAAACTGTAAACTGGAATGACGAATCGGCAGTAGCAATCTTAGCTAAAGAACTTACTAAAGATGCAAAGACAGACAGAGAAAAGCTAGAAGTCATTCATGATTACGTTATTCACAATGTAGCGTATGATTATGAAAAAGCAACAAGTCTTCCTAAAGGATACATTCCTAATCCTGAAGATACTTTATCAGATGGTTTAGGTATCTGCTACGATTTTGCAGCATTAACTGCTTCAATGTTAAGAGCAGTAGATGTTCCAACGAAACTTGTTAAAGGCAATAGCACATATACTCCTGTTTATCACGCATGGAATGAAGTTTATATTGATGGCGAATGGGTTGTTGTTGATGCTAGTACAGACTCGATCTATGTAGCTTATAATGTGAAATACTCTTTAGAGAAAAGCGCTAGTGACTACATGGCTAGTAAAGTGTACTAATGAAAATAATTTTGAATATCCTCTCAATTTTCTTAATCTAGGTAACTAGATTTTTTCTTTTTGTGATAGAAAGCTTTTTAGGGGTAGTAATCATTTGAATCTCCTCGTGTTTACAATAGAGTTATGCTATAATAT
>JAFGVN010000117.1 GCA_016937975.1 Clostridia bacterium | reverse complement strand
CTCAATTTACAGATTAAATTACCTAATACTGCCTAAATTTTATGCTCTAACTCACAACTAAAGTAACGAGTGTGCGAGCACTATTCACCAATTTAAAAAATTTTCCTGTGATTCTAATGGTGCAATTGTGTTACCGATGTTGTAATGGGTATCAATCTATTAAGAGGAGAATCCTATGAAAACAAATACACTTACTTCAAAAACAATTATTGCATATAGCTCTGGAAATTTAGGCTATGGTTTTGTAACCCATGGCATAACCTCATACTTAATGTTTTATGCCACTGCAGTGCTTTTATTGCCTGGCACTTGGGTTGGAATCATTATTTCTTTAGGCATTGTTTGGGATGCTGTAAGTGACCCTATCATGGGCTTTATTTCTGATGAAACCCATTCAAAAATTGGTAAAAGACATATTTATATTTTATTGGGTTCGCTCCTTATTGTCATTGCCAATCTTCTTTTATGGAACATCAATCCTAAGTTATCCTTAGGCAACAAATTTGTAGAATTGATGATTTATGTTTTTCTCATGAAAACCTTTTTAACCATTTTCATTACACCTTATTCAGCATTAGGAACAGAGCTTAGTTCAGATTACTATGAACGATCAAAAATCCAAGTGATTAAAACCATGTTCTTCCTTGCAGCACTTGTTATGGTAACTGCTTTTAGTATGCTTGTTTTCTTTAAGCCCACAAAGGCATACCCCATTGGACAATTAAATCCTATCGCTTATAGATATATGGCTTATACAGGCTCCTTCATCATGCTCGTTACGGGCTTGCTTACTTTTTTTAAGACCCAAGCCTACCGTTTAACCTCAACAAGTAGACGACTAGATTTAAAAACGTTCTATCACAATATTTTGTTCAGTTTGAAATTAAAAAACTTTCGAGCGATGGTGATTGGTTACTTAAGTACCAATATTGCATCTGCAATTATTGCAGTCTTTGGCTTACATGTTTTTACTTATACTTTTCATTTGAATAATAAGTGGATTAGTTTGATTATCGGTTCACAGTTTGTAATAGCCACAATTACACAACCTATGTGGTTAAAAATTGCAGTTAAAACCGAAAAGAAAATTGCCATATCTATTGGTTTATTCATTTCAATGATAGGTTGCTTAGTTCTTGCAGGACTTGTCATCTTAAGAACTTTTGTGATCATGTATCCCATCATTCTCATTAGTTATGCCGTTATTGTTGGTTTTGGTAGTAGTCCGCTTTTCTCCATACCACCTTCCATGATTGGTGATATTGTAGATCAGCAGGAATACGAAACAAGTTATCGTAATGAAGGCATATTTTTTGGCATGATGAATTTCGGTTATAAGATATCACAATCCATTGCAATTTTTATATTAGGTATCGTACTGGATTTGGTAGGATTTAAAGCAGAATCAGTTGTGCAATCTCAGTTCACATCCGTTTCCATTGGGCTCGTATTGGGTCTAGGTAGTCTATTGTCCTTCTTAGGGGCGTATATCGCCTATAGCCATTACAATCTCAATCAAGAGGTTGTATTAAAAATGCAAGAAGAACTTAATAATAAAGTGAAGGAAGACATATTATAATCTTTTTAACTTTTCCAGTTTACTGATATACTATAAGTGGAGGATGGGTTATGTTAAAAGATTATGAGCAATTAATTTATGAGCAAATCGAAAGAATGGTAGATACTTTTATTAATACAGAACATTTGACAAAAATGGACTTTATTAAAAAAGCATTTTTTTCTGCCTTTGATTTGATTCAAGAGGCAGAAAAGGGATCGTATTATGAGTTGATGGAAGGCTATTATCGACCGATTGTTTCAAAGGGATATCGACAAGATCTTTTGATGCAACTAAAATTCAAGGAAGAAGAATCTTTTATGGATTATGTATGTGATGACATTATTAATATCAAATCATACAGTCAATACGTTGAAACCCGGTCAAACACTCAATTTTCAGATGAAATGATTGAACTGTTCAAGGGATTGGGTACCTATGAACCCTTTTATACCATGTATGCACCAGTCATTGTGGATAAGAAAATGTTGGGTATTATTTGCTTGGATAATTTTAAGGAGAAACCTTTTTCAGACTTATCATTGAAGATTTTAAAGTTTTATGCTCAAATGATTTCCAATTTTTATACCTTGCTTCTTGCTAAAGAGAAAGAAGTTAAAAACAATCAAGAAATTGTCATGGCACTTGTTTCGGCCATAGAGATCAATGATGTTTACACAAAAGGTCATGGTAGAAGAGTACAATATTTTTCTACAGAACTGGCAAAAGCACTGAACTTATCTAAAGATGAAATCTCAGATATATCTACAGCTGCCTTATTGCACGATGTAGGTAAAATAGGGATTTCAAAAGAAATTCTAAATAAGCCAGATAAACTTACAGATGATGAATATGATATTATTAAACTTCATCCAACTTACACCAAACAGATATTAGAAAACATTTCAAACTTCCAACAAGTTGTAAATTATGCGTACTGTCATCATGAATACTATAATGGCAAGGGTTATCCAAGAGGCTTAAAAGGTGATGAAATTCCTTTAGGTGCTCAGATTATTATGATTTCTGATGTTTATGATGCCCTGACAGATGATAGAGCCTATCGGAAAGCTTTTACAAAAGTAAAAGCCATTGAAATGATCAGAGATAATTCAGGCAAAATGTTTGATCCTAGTATCGTAGATGTTGCTATAGATGTTTTTACAAGAAATGAAAAAAATTATATTTTAAAATAAAAATTAAGAAACCTTCCTTATGCGATGAATGAGGAAGGTTTTTTGCCTCTTACAAAAGGAATTTTATTTCTTACTTCGACTGATTTTAAGGATTTTCCTTAGACCAACCTGGACGCAGCGATTACAGGCAATGGCATGTTGAAGGTTTGACATTTTTAAAAAGGAAGAGATATGAGACATACTGACTCACTTTGTTTAAAGTGGATGCAGTTATCTTTTGCTTCGAAGTCGTAATAAAGAGTCGTAATCCATGAGGAGGACAAACTCTTTGGTTTCAAGAAGCTTTCAAAATAAAATATCTTATAAGTGAAAGATATATGAATTTTTCACAAGTAATACTGCCTTCAAGACTTTTGACAATGATTTTACTTATAAATTATCTAAATACTTTGAGGGGGTAATTATAATTTTTTTCCATTGGCTTTACATGGTTAAATATGGGATATTGAATATGTTGGAAGTACACTAGGGAGGTTAAGTATGGAAGTAAGAAAAGCATTGCCTGAAATCTTCGAAGAGTTTTCAGAAGCAAGAAGAAATGGATTTATTGCCGCAAAGAACTTTAAAGAAACAAATCGTCCAATGATTGGTACATTCTGTACATTCATGCCACAGGAATTACCATTGGCAATGGGTGCAGCAACTGTATCATTATGTGCAACATCGGATGAGACCATTGGTGAAGCAGAAAAGGATCTGCCAAGAAACTTATGTCCACTTATTAAATCAAGTTATGGTTTTGGTAAAACAGACAAATGTCCATATTTCTATTTCAGTGATCTTGTAGTAGGTGAAACCACTTGTGATGGAAAAAGAAAAATGTTTGAATTGATGAGTGATTACAAACCAGTTCATGTTATGCGTCTGCCAAATGATCCTACAACACAAGCGTCTTTCGATCTATGGAAAGGTGAAATCATCAAGTACAAAGAAGTGTTGGAAAAGCAATTTGATACAGAAATTTCCAATGAAGCCATAAAAGAAGCCATTCAATTGAAGAACAAAGAAAGAAAAGCTCTAAAAGATTTCTATGCATTGGGTCAATTGAAACCTTCTGCAATTGAGGGATTGGATATTTTAAAGGTACTTTATGGCAGTACATTTAAATTTGATCGTGAGCAAAACGTTTATGACATCAATGATTTAACTGAAAAAGTTCAAGCAGAATATGATAGTGGAAAAACATTGGAAGACAAGCCTAGAATTTTAATTACTGGCTGTCCTATTGGTGGTGTTACTGAGAAGGTCGTTAAAGCAATTGAAGATAATGGTGGTCGTGTTGTATTCTTTGAAAACTGTATGGGCGCAAAGGCTGTAGAGGATATGGTAGATGAAAACAACGAAGATGTCTTTGAAGCTTTAACTGAGAAATACTTGAAAATTGGTTGTTCTTGCATGTCGCCAAATCCAAATCGCTTTAAGTTATTGGATGAAGCTATTGATGCATACAAGGTAGATGCCGTTGTAGATGTTGTATTACAAGCTTGTCATACCTATGCCATTGAAACAATGACCGTTAAGAGATTTGTGAATGAAAAGAAAGAAAAACCATATATTAGCGTAGAGACAGATTATTCTACTTCGGATGTCGGTCAATTAAACACAAGAATGGCTGCTTTCATTGAGATGTTATAATGAAGTATGCAATTGGAATAGATTCTGGTTCTGCAACGACTAAAGGGGTTTTATTTGATGGCAGAGAAATCTTAAAAAAGATTATTGTACCTACAGGTCCTAATCCGAGAAGAACTATGGAAGAAATTTATATACAGCTGAAAGAAGATAAAGAAGCTTTCTGTGTTACAACAGGATATGGAAGAGATTTATTGGAGCAAAGCGATAAAAGTGTTACTGAAATTACCTGCCATGGCATAGGTGCAGCATTTTTGTGTCCTGGGACAAGGGGAGTTATAGATATTGGTGGCCAAGACAGTAAAGTTATCTTGTTGGATCAGAATGCCTTTATTAAAGACTTTTTAATGAATGATAAATGTGCTGCAGGAACGGGACGATTTGTTGAAATGATTTCAAGAATCTTACATCAGGACCTGGCAGATTTAGATGCCTATGTTAAAGATGCACATCCTATAAAAATCAGTTCCATGTGTACGGTGTTTGCAGAAAGTGAAGTGATAGGCTTGTTGGCTCAAAATACACCAGGACCAGATATTGGTTTAGGGGTTATTCATTCCATTTGCAAAAGAACGGCTATGTTTGCAGGAAAATTACCTCTAGAGGGGAAGGTTTTCTTCAGTGGTGGTTTGTCAAATTTTAAGACGATTCAACATCAGCTTCAAGAGGAATTAAAAAGAGAAGTGATTACCCATGAGCTTGCACAATTTGCAGGAGCCATTGGTGCAGCTAAAATTGGCTATGATAAGCACAAATCAATTTAGGAGAACGTTTTCGTTCTCTTTTTTTGATATATTAAGGAAGTAAAATTTTTTTTAACGCAAAAACACTATGATTTTCATACGACCTGTAGTATACTTTGACGGTTGGCATTAGAAACGAGGTTATATGAAAGCACAAAATATTTTAAATGTGGCGGTTATTGCCCATGTAGATGCAGGCAAATCCACATTAGTTGACGCATTGCTGTCTCAAAGCGGTGTATTTAGAGATAATGAAACTGTTGTTGAGCAAGTTATGGACTCCAATGATTTAGAGCGTGAACGTGGTATTACAATTTATTCGAAGAACTGTGCCATTGAACATAATGGTTTAAAAATCAATATCGTAGATACACCAGGCCATGCTGACTTCTCTTCTGAAGTTGAGCGTATTATTAGAACTGTAGATACAGCTATTTTGTTGGTAGATTCAAGTGAGGGTCCTATGCCTCAAACTCGATTTGTTTTGCAAAAAACATTGGAGAGAGGTTTAAGACCAATTTTATTCATCAACAAAATTGATAAAAAAGACCAAAGAGCCGAAGAAGTCGTAAATATGGCTTTTGACTTGTTTGTTGAATTGGGTGCAACTGATGAGCAATTGGATTTTCCAATTGTTTACGGTATCGCCAAAGAAGGTATTGCAGTTAGAGAAATGGACGATGAGCAAAAGAATCTAGATCCATTATTTGAAGTGTTAACGGAATCTTATGAAGTTTATCCTGATTTAGACGATGAACCTTTACAACTTCAAATTTCTTCATTGGACTATGATGATTACTTAGGTCGTTTGGGAATTGGTCGTATTACAAAAGGTACCATTGAAAAGGGTCAAAGCCTTGAACTTGCAAAAAGAGATGGTACTATGATTAAAGGTAAAGTAAGTAAACTTCTTGTTAATGAAGGTTTAAACAGAGTTGAAAAGGCAAGAGCACACTCAGGTGACATTGTTATTATTTCAGGTTTCAGTGATGTCAGTATTGGAGAAACTTTTGGTTTAGTAGGACAAGTAGATCCTCTTCCAATGATTGAAATTGAAGAACCGACTTTATCCATGAATTTCTATGTAAATGATTCACCATTTGTTGGTCAAAGTGGTAAGTTTTTAACAACACGTCATATTAGAGAACGTCTGTTTAAAGAGTTGGAAGTAAACGTTGGTTTGAGAGTAGAAGAACTTGAAACAACGGATGGTTATAAAGTTTCTGGTCGTGGCGAATTGCACTTGTCAGTACTTTTAGAGAACATGCGTAGAGAAGGTTATGAGCTGGGTGTTTCTAAGCCAGAAGTTTTGATGCATAAATCGGAAGCGGGCATTGAAGAACCCTTCGAACGTGTACTTATTGACGTACCAGATGGTTATGCAGGTGCGGTTATAAATGCCATGAACCTTAGAAAAGGTGTTATGGAAAACATGTTTGCTGAAAATGGTTATACACGATTAGAGTTTGTTGTCCCTACAAGAGGCTTATTGGGTTATCGTTCTCAGTTCATCAATGAAACAAGAGGCGAAGGTACTATGGTACAATCCTTCTATGGTTATATGCCTCATGCTGGTGACGTTCCTTTAAGAAGCAATGGTGTTCTTATTGCACAAGAGAGAACCACTACAATGGCTTATGCTCTCTTTAACTTATCTGAAAGAGCAACTATTTTTGTTGAACCGGCAATTGATGTCTATGAAGGTATGATTGTTGGTATGAACTCTAGAAAAGAAGATATGATTGTTAACCCAGGTAAGAACAAGAAGTTAACAAATGTTCGTGCTTCAGGTTCTGATGATGCAATTAAATTGAAAAAACCAAGAGAGTTCACTTTAGAAGAAGCGCTTGAGTTCATTGAATCAGACGAGTTAGTAGAAATTACACCAGCAGTTATTCGTTTAAGAAAAAGGATCTTGGATTTCCATGAAAGACAAAGATACAATAAACTTAAAAATGCACAAAACAACTAATATAGAAGAATCAATAGTTTACTATTGGTTCTTTTTTTGTTTTAAGAATCTCTAAACGCTTATTTTCGTGGATTTTGGGTATACTTGGAATAGACAATGAAAAGAGGTGAGAATCATGACTGTTGGCGGAAGTACAATCATGGTGATTAATGAAAAGGGAATGATTCATCAAATTGTTCATGATGACTTGTTTAAATTAAATAAAGGTGAGTCCATTAAAAAGTATACAGGTCTAATGAGCATATCAGATGAAATATTAAATGCTGTCGAAGACATGGATCAGAACTGTCAGAAAATTATTGGAGAGCATAAAAAATATGTTTTTAGTGGTCTTAAGCATAAAAAAGATTATCAAATTACTCTAGTTGAACTCTCTGATGATGTGTTGTCTTTGGATAAAAAGTTGATGTCAGAGTTGGAAAATACTAAAAGAGAATTAGAAGATGTAAAGATGACCTTATATGATAATTTAGAAACCCTTGGCACATATGCTATTAAAGATATGCTCACAGGTGCTTATAACAGAGGTTATTTAAATACGAAATTTCAGGAAATACAAGTGACACAACAAAGAAGAGACATTGATGTTGCATTTGTTTATGTAGATTTGAATCAGTTCAAATTAGTGAATACCAGCTTTGGATTTGAAGAAGGCGATAGACTTCTAAAGAAATTTACTGAAATTAGTATGCATCAAACAAGACAGGATTTTGATTTCATCTTCAGAATTGGTCCAGATGATTTTATCATCCTTATGGTTGAATGTAATTATGATGATGCAATGGAGGTATGTGAAAGACTCAATGATGCATATAAGATGCATACTGTCATTTCTTCAATATCCTATGGGATTGTTATGATGGATGAAGAAGAGATTTCATTGGACGAATGTTTAGAGTTCTCTGAGAAGAAAATGTCTTTATTTAAGCAAAAGTTTTTAAAACATGAACATTTAGGAGATGCCAATTGAAAAGTTATAGAAAAGAACTGTGGTTCAATATTCCAAGCAGAAGAGGATTTTTAAATATTACACCTGAACTCAATCAATGCTTAAAAGAAAGTGGTATCAAGGAAGGTTTGCTATTATGTAATGCCATGCACATCACTGCCAGTGTGTTTATTAATGATGATGAAAGTGGACTGCATCGTGATTTCGAAAGTTGGCTAGAGAAACTAGCCCCTGAAAAGCCTTATACGCAATATGACCATAATGGCTATGAAGACAATGGTGATGCCCATTTAAAGCGTACCATTATGGGTAGAGAGGTTGTCGTAGCCATTACAGAAGGTCAAATGGATTTTGGACCATGGGAGCAAGTTTTTTACGGTGAGTTTGATGGTATGAGAAAGAAAAGGGTCCTTGTAAAAATAATAGGTGAATATTGATATCATTTGTAAATCTTAATCAAAAAAAGTAAATAACAAAGAGCACTTGACAATGTTATCTTTCGATGATAAAATAAGGTGTTGCTTAAATTTAAAGCAGTAATGTTAACTTTCACAATATTGATTAGTACCATTGTAGTAATGTATTTCTAATTATTGATGTATTTGTTTTCGGTTATGCACGAGTTTAAGAATTTATAAATTAGGAGGTACACATTATGAAGGGTACAGTAAAATGGTTCAATCCAGAAAAAGGTTTTGGTTTTATTACAAGTGAAGATGGTAAAGATGTATTTGCACATTTTTCACAAATCAATATTGATGGTTTCAAGACTTTAGAAGAAGGTCAAAGCGTTACATTTAACGTAACTAATGGACAAAAAGGTCCTCAAGCTGAAAATATCGAAATTGCTTAGTAATGAGTATTTTAGCCTTATGCGTATGCATAAGGCTTTTATATTGTCTTAAATCATGAATATCTTTATGTTGTCATTATGATGTAAAGTCGGCTCTTTGTCAGATAGTGTGGATGGAGAGTAATTCATAAAATTTAATGTAATTGTGGCTTAGGACATTATTGTCTTAAGCCGCTTTTATTTTGAGGATTCCTTGAGTAATCAAGATTCTGTTCCGGAAGTGGACATAACTTCGATAACCAAATGCTATTCTTTTGATGACTTTGATTTTGTTGTTAATTCCTTCTATAACCCCATTGGTATATTGGCATTGGAACATGTTGATAATGTATTTCTTATATTTCTTGACAGTTTTAAGCGATGTAATCATATAGCTGGACACCAGCAGATTTTCAGATGATAAAATACTTTCAAGAAGTGAGATGTTCTTTAGCTTGATAGCGGTCAGAATATCCTGATAAAGAGTGTACGAAGCTTTGAATTCTGTGTTCTGTTCCATTAGAAAATCGACTATGTCAATTTCTCTCATCTGTTTTCTGAAAGTCCTATTGTATTGGAGTCTTACGGTATCTAGCTTATTTCGGTCCTTTAGAATCAATTTCCAGAATTTCTTGAACTTATTATAGTGTTTATCCGATTGGTTCATAATGCGTATTCTAGTTTTATTAAGAGCTCGACTGAATAACTGAACCAAATGAAATTTATCAATGACAATTTTGGCGTTAGGAAAGAGGGATTTGATCAAAGTCATATAAGGTGAATACATATCAATAACAATATTTCTGACAGCTCTTCTAGCAGATTTGGAAAAGCTGAGGAAATACCTTTTCAAGTGTTCCAATTTCCGATCTTCAACGATGTCGATTATCTCACCAGAATCAGCGTTGACAAATAAGAATGACATAGCACCTGAGGTGGATTTTACAGACTTGAATTCATCAAAACATAAGTTAGTTGGCAAATAGTTCTTATTGACCTTATAGGCTTCATAAGCATTATCGATGATGCGACTGACTGTAGAATGGGAGACGTTATGATTCAAAGCCAAATCCTTTTCAGAGACCTTTTTTTTAGCATCTAGTGCAATGGAAAGCTTGGTATTGTTGGAAATAAAGCATCCATCATTGACCAACGAGGTTTTTAGGGTGAAGGTCGAATTACAATGTCTACAGCGATATCTCTGTTTGTCCAATCTGAGAATCGTGTGGAAACCAGCCGTAGACAGTGTCTTGATATGCGATGTCTTAAAACCATGTTTTACAATATGATCATCCTTTATGTGGCCACATTTATAGCAGGCGATAGGATTATAGATGAGTTTGGCGTTAATAATCTTATGGATGATACCTTTTATTTTCTCTTCAGAATAGCAATTTTCAGAAATTATGATATTTTGGTCTTTCAAATCTAGTAAATCTTGTATAAAATCAATGTGAGGCATGAGAGTTCTCCTTTATAACTGTTGTTTTAGTCGATTACATTATAAATTAGATGAACTTCTCTTGTCTCATTTTTTTGCGAACAAATAAAGGTGTGAGTTTTCACCCACACCAAAAATTATAGAACCCATTTAAAAGGGGAGTTATTTTTGTGGGAATTTACTTAATGGGGCGTATTCACTTGTTACGAGGTTTAAATTTATTAAGACCTAATATTATAAAACCTACACCACCTAAAGTCGTAGAGATTTGATTGATATTGATATAAAAGTTAACCAAATCATGATAAGTTTGTATAGGTTTATGACTTATATAAAATCTAGATTTATAAGCTGTGAAAGTCCAATAAATGATAATACCAATTAAGCTAATTATTATTAACATCTCAGCTTTATAATGCCAAATCCTTTTAAAATTAACATCTATCGCAATAAGGTTTATTAAAGATAAGTAAATTGCAATAAAAACAATAGATCTATAAAACCACTCTTTTTCTAACGAACTAAATTTTAATAAATCTATCTGATTATTGGCTACTGCTATTCCGATGAAAATTGATACAAGCAACATAATAATGCCAACAGTTCTTTGGGGTTTAATTCGATCAATTAACATAACACCAAGGAGTAGAATAATTGCAAGCTCAGCGTATTCTCTAATATCATAGAACAGCATTGAATATTGAATTAATTCTGTCGTTTGATATAAGAGCCATATGATTCCCATGATGATCATTATAGAACCATTGAGGATTAAAAAGTTTTGTTTATTAAATATTTTTTGAATCATAATACCTCCTTTTTCATTGCTTATGGTATTTGTATTATATCCAACTTTTACTTGTAGAATCAAATAAATATAAAATAAATAAATAGCTTTCAATTCAAGCTCAATTAAAACAGCTGGAAGGATTAATGATTTTCTATTACAGTTGAGTTCATGTTCAAACAAGGATTAATTGGATAAAATCATAAGGGCTTAACCTAATATCGAACTTAAATTAACAAATTTATGAGAAAAAAATTTTGTTTTGGGTAAGAATAAAGTATTAGACGACTTAATAGTGCATATAGAAAGAGGTATATTATGAAATGGTGCAATAATTGTCAAATAGAATGTGAGGATTCAATGGAAGTTTGTTCAAAATGTGGTGCATCTTTATCAGATGTTTACATTTCTGATCATGACTTTGATGATATGGTAAGTGGAGATTTTGAGTTGTTAACTCATATTCGAGATAATGTGGAAGCCAATGTTTTGATTTCCTATTTAAATGGTAATGGCATAGAGACATATGTTCACTATGAAGGCAATGGTCCATATAAGACTTTGCTGATTGAAGAAGGCATGGAGAATACTTCTATTTTTGTTTTAAGTGATCAGTTGGATTTAGCCAAAGAATTACTGGAACAATTTGTATTTGAACATGAATCCCTAGAATGAAAGCTGTTAAATGACTAGAGCCTGATTATATTATAATCTGGTTTCTTTTTTTTCTATTGTTATGATAGGCCATATGATATGGGAATATTCATTAGGATGCTTGGGTGTAAGATACTTGTAATCTAAAGGCTTTGTTAATTGTACTATAATGAATAGAGAAGAGATTTATGGTAAATAGGAGGTAAAATGATAAAACTAGATTTTAGAGAAATAGACAAGAACAATTTTTATGATATTGTAAAACTTTCAGAAACTTTAACACCGGAACAAAAAGATTGTGTTGCAAGTAATGCCTATAGCATTGCAGAAGGTTCTGTGCATTCATATGCTTATTACAGAGGCATTTATGCAGATGATAAACCAGTTGGTTTTTTTATGCTTTTGATACCGAATGAGGAGACAAAAGGAACAGAGTGGGATAAATTTTGTTTGTGGAGATTTATGATTGCCTATGATGAACAAAATAAACATTATGGGATAAGAACCCTTGACCATATTGTAGAATTAGCAAAAAAGTTAGGACATAAAGCAATCGAAACCTCATGTCATATGGGAGATGTTAGCCCTTATAAATTTTACTTAAAGTACGGTTTTATAGATACAAAAGTATTTAGTGATGGTGAGCAGGTTTTGTTGTTAAAAATTTAAAAATAAAGGTTTCTAATTTAAAAAAGATCAATTTAAAGGTAAGTGATAAAATGATAAAGATATTGAAAAAAGATGAACTTCATGAAGTTTCAAAGCATATGTGGTCAGTCTATCAAGATGAAACCAAAAGAACCACACCGCCATATCATGATATGAAGGCTATAGAGAAACACTTGATTAAGATCTTTCAACGTGTTGGTGATGAGGTTATAGGCGTATTTTTAGAAGGTAAACTTAAAGGTATTGCAATTATTCTATCTGATGGAAAAAATCGATACCTAAGTGTACAGGGGCCTTATATACAAGAATCAGAATTATACTGGGAAATTGCTAGAGAAATCATTGCGTATTTAAAGTCAAAATATGAAGGCTTCAAATGTGATTTTGGTACCACTAAAACAAATATAATTTCTCAAGAATTCCTATTAGGGATGGGTTTCAAATGTACTGATGATACCATACAAATGTCTATATCACCTGATAAACTCAATCCTATTCAAATCAAACATCCTATTCAACTTTTAACGGAAGAGAGAAGAGAAGCCTATAGAGTCTTCCATGATACCCAGTATCAAGACTATTATTGGTTGGCAGATCGTATTTTTAGCGTGATGAATCAGTGGAAAATACATGTTCTCTTAGAAGACGACAAGATTGTAGGCAGTATCTTTACGAGAGGACAAAAAGGTGGTTCAGGTGAAATATTTGGTTGTGAGATTTTGGAGCCTTACAAGAATAAGAACGTTATAGCTGAACTTATGTATAAGAGTACAAAATGTTGGATGGATCAAGGTGTAATTGAGATTTTAAATTTTGTCCCTGAGAAGATGTACTTTGAGAGTGCTTCTTTGGTAGGTTATGAAGGTTATGATACCTATATGTGCTTTTCAAAGGATGTGCTTTAATGATTTAGGATATAAACGCCTTTAAAAGTCAGAAGAAGCATTAAAGGTCAGTATTAGAGAATACCAGTAGAGATTTAAGGTATACATGTGATTAGAAGCATCTTAACAGAAGGTAGGAGGACATAAATGAAAATTATAAGAGAAAAGGATATGACTCATGAAATTTTTCATAAGGAAGAGATTTCAGAGCATACGCTGGAAATATACAGATTTGAAGACCCTGAAGGCTATTTGTACATCAATAAAGGGAAAGAAGGATTTAGTGTGCATATTCACAGTCTATCAGAACTTATTTTAACTGAAGGACTTAAAGAAATACTGACACCGTATCTCAGCGGAAAAACTTCTGTTTCGGTGAGTTCCATAAATACTGATTTAATAGAATTTCTTAAAAGTAAAGGACAAGTGGAGTGGTTTGGATATTACAGTTTGGTTTTGGATGGTGATATAAAAACCATGACAAGGGGGAGTTTGCAACCCTACAATGAAGAGTTGGACACTTATATTGATATCTTTGGCAGATGTTTTGAGCCTATGAGAGCTTTGCACGACTTCAAACCTCATGATTGGTATAAAAACAACAGAGAAATTGCAAAAAAAGAATTTGAAGAAGCAAACAAGGAGGGCAATTTCTATGGCTATGTTATAGAAGGTGAAATTGTAGGTGGTGGTATTGCTGTTGAGAATGAATTGGATCTTATGGCTATAAAGCCTGAGTTACAATGTAATGGTTTGGGAAGACAATTACTTCGAGGCATTGTTCATGAAATGAAAAAGAAAAATAATAGCATAACCATTGGGGTAGTGGAATCCAACCAACATGTTTTGAGACTATATAGAAGTGAAGGCTTTGTCATCGAAAGATATGAGAAAAAATTTAAAAACTATTAATAGGTGAATTGTATTTGTTCTGTTTATTTTGGTATTAGATTCTTTCAAGCTGAAAGTTTTACTTTCCACAGCCTCAAGAAATTTGAGTATAAAATTCTTTGCATGCTTCAAATGCATCTGGGTATAATGCCTTTAGAAAACATTTGGAATATGTAGCTCTGTTAATGCCTTGTTGTAACATGAGATTAAACACTGATTTTATTTATTGAATAAATCTGAGGTGCAGGGAGGATTTCATGGTATTCGTAGAACTTAAATTTGAAAAGCATGAACAGATTATAGCAGACATTCATACATCCGTAAAAATACATAAAAGAACAGAATTACCAGAAGAGTTCATTATTACCTTGCCCCTGTCACCAAACCTTATTGATTCTGGTGAAATAATAAAAATTGTGATTAATCTTGAAACCGAAAATCAGATCAGTATTGATACTTTTAAAGGTGTAGAACAGATTAATCGTGATCAACGGGATCAAATAATGTTTTACTGTCAAAACAGAAATTTAACAACTTTTAAAAAAGTGAAAACCTAACAAAGAAAACATATCAACCCAACACTTTGATGTGTTTTTTTGTGTAATAATATAATTTGAATTATGACAGTTAGATGTCATAATTCCTATTGTATCCTGTAGATAGGAGGTGTGAAATGTTTAAAATAGTGAATAAAGAGAACCTTAATCAAGAGCATATCTGTTGTAGTTTGAATGAGAAAAAGGGTGAGAAGACCACGTCTTTAAAAAAAGAGTGGTTAAATGAGCAATTTGATCATCAATTGATTTTTGAAAAACTGGATGTAAGGGGCAAAGTCTTTATTGAGTATATGCCTGTAGAGTATGCTTTCTCACCAGTAATTGGACATAATGATCTGTTTATAAATTGCCTGTGGGTGTCAGGACAATATAAGGATCAAGGTTATGGCAAGATGCTGATTGAAAGATGTATAGAAACTGCAAAAGATCAAAATAAAGATGGTATTATTGCTTTATCTGCTGAGAAAAAAAGGCATTTTATGGTGGATGGTGACCATTTGAAAAAAATGGGTTTTCAAGTAGTTGAAAAATATGCGCCAGATTTTGAATTGTTGTATTATCCATTGCAGGATAAGTTAAAGCCAAGACTTTCAATCACACCATTTAAAGGTGATCATTGTTTGTATTACACTCATCAATGTCCTCATACAGAAAAATATGTTCAGCTTGTAAAGTCTGTGGCTGAATCCTATGGCATTGATCTAGAAGTGATAAGATTAAAAACTTCAGAAGAAGCCAAACAGGCACCTTGTCCTTTTACAACTTATGCTTTGTTTTTAGATGGGAATTTTGTGACTACAGAAGTCTTAACGGAAAAGAAGTTTATTCAACTGCTTAAAAAACATATGTTAATCGAGTAAATTGTCAGATGTCTCTTAAAAAGTTATACTAGAAACAGTAGGAGGCATTATGATTAGAATCCATGAAACATTAATTCATAGTAATATTCCCATTACACTGGGCATTATAGAAGCAAAAGTGAAGGTCCATGAAAGTTCATCTGAACTAAAGGAAGCATTAATAAAACAAGAAGAAGCACTTAAAGCATCCGAAACCATTAAACATTATGAAAAACCAGCCATTGAAGGGATTAAGCTTCTGTATCGAAAGTTTGGCAAGGATCCAACACGTTACCGTGCCTCTTCAGACAGTTTATTCAGAAGATTGGTGAAGAACAAAGGACTTTACTATGTTAACAATATTGTAGATTTAAATAATCTGATTTCGTTGAAATCTTATTATCCCGTAGGTGCATATGATCAAAGTCATATCGCAGGTGATATTTATTATGCCCTTGGGACTACTGATGAAATCTATGAAGGCATTGGGAGAGGTGTTTTAAATATTGAGAATTTACCTGTTTTAAAAGATGAAATCGGTCCTTTTGGTAGTTCAACGTCTGATAGTCATCGAACCATGGTAACAGAAAATACAACACAGTTGATGATGGTTTTTTATGCCATAGCTTATGAAGACATACTCAATGAAACCTTAGAGGAAACGGTTCGTTTATTGAAGCAATATGCAGAAGGAGAAGAGATTAAAGTCTCTGTTATTAGAAGTAAATAAGAAAGTAGGTCCATGATGAAACACGAATGGAAGAAAGAAGAAAAAGTCCTGTATTTGCCTAAAACAAAGCCAGTTTTAGTGGATGTCCCTAAAATGAACTATTTTGTCATAGAAGGTAAAGGGAATCCCAATAGTCCTGAGTTTTCAACTTTTATTGAAACCCTATATGCTGTTTCTTATGCTGTAAGAATGTCTTATAAATCCGATGAATTTCCAGAAGGCTATTTTGAATATACCGTTTATCCTTTAGAGGGTATATGGGATTTATCAGATGAAGGCAGAAAAACTTATGAAGCAGGTTTGGATAAAGATGAATTGGTGTATCAGATTATGATTCGTCAACCCGATTTTGTTACACCGGAATTTACAGAAACCATGAAGCATAAAGTAAAAATGAAAAAGCCTAATCTGCCAATTGAGTTAGTAGAGTTTAAAACCTTTGAAGAAGGAAAATCCATTCAAATGCTTCATTTAGGTTCCTATGATAGCGAACCAGAGACTTTTAAAATCATGGAGGAATATATGACTGAAATGAAATTAAAGCGTACCACAAAAATGCATAAAGAAATTTATTTAACTGATGCCAGGAAAGTATTACCGGACAAACAAAAAACCGTTCTGAGAATTTGGGTCAAGTAAAAAGTTAGAGAGTGAACTGTGAGTTTACTCTTTTTTTTGGGGTATACATAGCTTACGGAGGCAATATTATGGAACAATCAGTTATTGATAATATCAACAGTTTGCTAGAAGCTGCTCGACAACGTATATATTCAGACCCTGATACTGGTAGAAAATATTTAAATGAAGCCATGGCTTTGTCAAAACGTTTTGACTATAAAGAAGGTGTTGCATGGGCAACTTTACGATTCGGCTCTTTTGAGTACAGAGATGGTCATACCCTGGAAGCCATTGAAATTTATCAGGAAGCCCTAAACATGTTTAAGGATCTCAAGGACTATAAAGGAATTGTGAGAGCTCATTACTTGACTGCTACAGTTTATGCACTGGTAAATCAGTTTGATTTGGCTCTTAATCATTATTTGGAAGCATTGCCGCTTTCAAAAACCTTTGATGAATCCTACTATGGTCGTTTACTGAACAATTTATCCAATACCTATAGTGACTTGAAACAATATGATCATGCCCTTGAAATTGCCATGAAAGCTTTAGCCTATATGAAAAGTAAAGAAGATTCAAGTGTTTTTCTAGCCTACTGCAGTATAGCAGAAATTTATCTGAAGCTGTCTGACTATAAAAAAGCCTTGGGGTTTGCAGAGAAAGCTCTGGAAAACTTGGAAAAAGGTGATAATTTGGCTTACAAAGGCATTGCGAATATGGTCATTGCTGGTGCATATAAAGGTATGGCATATGTGGATGAGGCTTTAATTGTTTATAATCGTGCCTTGCAGTTTATGGATAAATCAGGCAACCTTCAGAATGTATCCTTAATTCATCGTAGCATTGGGAAAATATATCTGGAAAAGAAAGAATATCAATTTACTTTTAAACACTTGCAACTGGCTATGACAGAAGCCATTCGCCAAGAAAGTCTTGTAGATCAGTCGGAAACCTATTATCTCTATGCTGAAATTTATGAGATTTTAGACAATCATAAAAAAGCGTTGGATTCATACAAACATGCCGTTGAACTTGAAAAAAAATATAATGATTTTAAAGTCAAAGAGAGATATAAAGCTGTAAAAGTCAGTGGACAGGTAATGACAGAACTAGAAATCAGTGAATCCTTCAAATTAACTTTAGGTGAACTTCGATCTACTTATTTGGATTTAAAAAAAGCTGAACAAACGAAATTGACAGATGCTTTTGTGGAAGTAGTTGTAGATACCATAGACATGAGAGATACGACTACTGCTGGTCATTCCAAGCGACTTGCAAAATATGCTTTGGAAATGATGAAACAACTTAACAAAGATGACAAGCTGTTTAAGGGAATTTCCTTTGATGAGCATGATATGAAAGCCATGTATTATGCAGCTCTGTTGCATGATATAGGCAAGTTGTCTGTACCTGAAAATATTCTTTTGAAAATGAGAAGACTTAGTGAGGATCGCATGTTGGCCATTGAAGCTAGATATTACAATATGCTCGCGTGCTTAAAATCAAAAGAGTCTTCTGGCGCTCTGAATGAGAACGAGATATACATTAAGAATCATCTTTCTGATGATTATGAGTTCATTTGTTCGTTGGTTTATGCCAACTATCTGTCTCAAGAGGATATGATGCGTCTTCAAAACATTCATAATTACAATCTTGAAGATTGCAATCACAGAAAACTTTATTTGATTGATGCTTATGAGTTAAAGCATTTATCCGTGAAAAAAGGAAATTTAGTGGCAAGTGAATGGGAAGTTATGAGAAAACACAGCATTCAAACCCTAAAAATTTTACAGGAAATTCCATGGCTAAATGAGTTAAAAGATGTTCCAATAATTGCGGGACGTCATCACGAAAAATTAGATGGCAGTGGTTATCCCGATGGTTTGGCTGGCAATGAATTGTCCATTCAAGTTAGAATATTAACCATTGTAGACATATTTGAAGCATTAACAGCATCTGATCGCCCTTATAAAGAGGCAATGACCATAGAACAGGCACTTGAAATTCTTACTGAAGAAGCTCAAGATGGCAAGTTAGATCAACAGTTGGTGGATTTCTTTATTAAAAATAAAATTTCACATTTATGTGAAGATGAATTAAATAACATACAAGCTGGTCATTGACGAGCTTGTATTACTTTTGTAGGATAGGATGGGAAGTGTTTTGGGGGTAAGTCATTTTAAATGATATTGGAGGGAATATGAAAATCGGTTGTCATTTATCCGTTGCACAAGGATTTTTTAAAGCAGGTCAAGAAGCTGTTAGAATTGGTGGAAACACCTTTCAATTTTTTACAAGAAATCCTAGAGGCGGACAAGCAAAAGCTTTAGATTACAAAGATTTGGAACTGTTGAAAAAATTAATGGCAGAACATGATTTTGGTACTTTGTTTGCCCATGGTTCATATACCATGAATTTGTGTTCGGATAAACCTGAGATTAGACAGTATGCCAAAGATATATTAAAAGATGATATAGACAGGGTTTCAAAAATCCCAAACAGCTTGTATGTTTTCCATCCGGGTTCTCATGTGAAGCAAGGAGTTAAAGCAGGTATTTTACAGATTACAGAGGCTTTAAATGATGTGATTGAGCCTGATAATCAAGTCTCGATTTGCCTTGAAGGCATGTCAGGGAAGGGCACTGAGATTGGAAGTACTTTTGAAGAACTCAATGAGATTATTCAAGGGGTCAAATACAATGAGAAGTTAGGTGTTTGCTTAGATACTTGTCATCTTTATTCAGCAGGATATGATATAGTAGGAGACCTTGATGGTGTTCTCAAGCATTTTGATGAGGTAGTTGGGTTAAAGAGGTTGAAAGCGATCCACTTAAATGACTCGATGATGCCTTTTGATTCTCATAAGGATCGTCACGAAAAAATAGGAAAAGGTACCTTAGGATTGGAAGCAATTAAAAGGATTATTTCACATCCTTTACTTAAAGATTTGCCTTTTAATTTGGAAACCCCTAATGAAAATGAAGGATATAAAGACGAAATATCACTATTATTAGACTAAAAAAGTATAAATTAAATGGCCGCAAGCTCTGTATTTTCAGAGCTTGTGTGTATTTATATACATTTTGTAACAAAAAAAGTTTTAAAAAAGTATTGACCTATCTGTAAAATTTCACTATACTGTATTCAAAATCAAATAAACGCTTATCAAGAGCGGTGGAGGGACTGGCCCTGTGAAACCCGGCAACCTGTTAATTCAAGGTGCTAAATCCAGCAGTGTAACTGAGAGATGAGTTGAGGTATTGTACTACTCAACTTGAGTGGTTTTTTTATTGCTTAAAATGAATAAAACCACTAAAATGGGTTATTTTTATGCAATATATTTACAAATATTAACATAAAAGGAATAAAATGATTAAAGTAAATTCAGTATGTAAGACTTTTAAAGGTCAAGTGCCTGTAGAAGCATTAAAAAATGTAAATCTCAATGTAGAAGCAGGAGAGATTCATGGCATCATCGGCTTAAGTGGTGCTGGGAAATCCACATTGCTTAGGATGCTAAACGGCTTGGAAGTTCCTGATTCAGGAGAAGTTTTTTTTAAGGACCAGAATTTGAAACAGTGGCAAATTCATAAACTCCGTCAAAGGACTGGTATGATTTTCCAGCATTTCAACTTGCTTTCCAGCAGAAATGTTATTGACAATGTTTGTTTACCCCTTGAACTGACAAAGGTTTCAAAAAAGGATCGTTATGAGAAAGCAGAGGAAATGCTTGCACTGGTAGGTTTGTCGGATAAAAGAAACAGTGCAGTTTCTACTTTAAGTGGTGGACAAAAACAGCGTGTTGTCATTGCAAGAGCATTAATCAACACACCTGAAGTGCTTCTCTGTGATGAAGCCACAAGTGCCTTAGATCCCATTACCACCAATGAAATTTTGGATTTGATCCAAAAGTTATCTAAGCAATTGAATTTGACAGTGGTTTTGATTACCCATGAAATGGGAGTCATTACAAAAATATGTCATTATGTTTCTGTGATGGATCATGGAATGATTGTAGAGCAGGGACCAGTTAAAGAAGTATTTAGCAATCCAAAAGCCATAAGAACTCAAGGCTTCATAAAGGCGGTATAGTGATGGAAATATCAATGATTATAAAACCTTTACTGGAAACCATTCAGATGGTAGTCATCTCTACTGGCATTGCAACGCTTTTAGGTATACCTATTGGCATTGGTTTAATATTGTTTGACCAGAAAAGCTTAAAAGCCAATAAGGGCCTCTACCAGCTAATCTCAGGTTTAATTAACATCACAAGATCTATTCCCTTTTTAATTTTGATGATCTTGCTGTTCCCAGTTTCTCGCTTGATAGTAGGCACAACCATAGGCACAGCAGCGACGATTGTTCCCTTGTCTTTAGCTGCAGCACCCTTTATGGGAAGAATTGTAGAAGGTGCTTTAAAAGAAGTCCCTTATGGTTTAATTGAAGCTGTTTTAGCAATGGGTGCAAAGAAAACCCAAATAATTTTTAAAGTATTAATCCCTGAAGCTTTGCCAGGACTTGTCCGAGGTATCACCTTAATGATGATTAACTTGGTAGGTTATTCTGCCATGGCAGGGGCAATTGGTGGCGGTGGTTTAGGCGACCTGGCAATACGCTATGGTTATCATCGCTATCAGATGGACGTATTGATTCTCGCTGTAATTGTAATCATTGGATTGGTTGCAGTGATTCAAAGCATAGGAAATTTAACAACAAAAGTGATCGAAAGAAAGAGGTAAATTATGAAGAAAATTATTATTTTAGTATTAAGTTTAATCGTTGCATTTGCTGCAATTGGTTGTGAAAAGGAAGCTGACGAAAAAGTGATAAAAGTAGGAGCAACACCAGTACCCCATGCAGAATTGTTAAACTTGGTGAAAGAGGATTTAAAAGAAAAGGGTTATACTCTGGAAGTTGTTGAGTTTACAGATTATGTTACACCTAATATCGCTTTAAGTGATGGTGATATCGATGCAAACTTTTTCCAACATGTGCCTTACTTAGAAGAGTTCTCAGCGGAGCACAATTTGGATTTAGCTTCGATTGGTACCATTCACGTTGAGCCTTTAGGATTATATTCAGAAAAAATCGTGACCATTGATGAATTAAAAGAGGGTTCAGTTATTGGTATTCCAAGTGACAGTGTCAATGGTGGTAGAGCGCTTATTCTTCTTGAGAACAATGGTTTAATTAAACTTAAGGAAAATGCAGGTTTAAAGGCAACTGAAAAGGACATTGTTGAAAATCCTAAGAATTTAGTGTTTAAGCCAATTGAAGCAGCACAATTACCGAGAGTTTTACCGGATGTGGATGCTGCAATTATCAATGGTAACTATGCCTTAGAAGCAGGTTTGTCTCCTGCAGAGGATGCTTTGATTCTTGAAGGTGCTGAATCACCTTATGCCAATATCATTACTGTAAGAAGTGAAGATCAAAACAATGAAGCTTTATTAGCTTTGGTGGATGCTTTACAAACCGATAAAGTAAAAACCTATATTGAAGAAAACTATGGTGGCGGTGTTGTTGAGGCTTTCTCGAAATAGTTGCCTAAAGAAGGATGAGGTTTTATAATGAATTGAAAGGATTGATTATGACCTCAAAAATAAAAAGTGGAAAACCTGGTTTGTTGAAGAAAATCAACAAGGGTTTAATATTAAAATTATTATTAAAAGAAAAAGAAATTAGCCGATCTCAATTAGCTAAAGCTACGGGACTGGCTTTACCTAGTATTATGCGTCTTGTGGATGAGTTAATCAGTGAACAGCTTGTTTCTGAAATCGGTAAAGGTGAGTCTTCAGGTGGTCGTAAACCTGCTATGCTGACTTTAAATGGTGATGCCATGTATTTCATAGGTGTGGAAATTGCCATTGATACCACTGTGGTTTTAACCAATATGTTAGGTGATGTCATGGGGATGAAAAAATCAAAGCAAATGGCCTTTGATTCCCCTGAAAAAATGCTTCATACCATTGTCTTTTATATTGAAGAACTCATTTTGGAACATCATATCCATCAAGACAAATTAGGTGGGATTGGTGTTGGCACACCAGGGATGGGCTTTAAGCATCTTAGAGAAGTGCATCACAGTGTCTTAAAAGGTTGGGAATCCATTGATGTGAAAAAATGGTTGTCTGAATATTTGCCATATCCTATTGTCGTAGATAATATTGCAAGAACTAGAACCCTAAGTGAGCTATGGTTTGGCTATGGGAATGTCTATGATGACTTTATTTATGTGTTTGTGGATCAAGGTGTTGGGTGTGGACTTGTAAAGGATGGAAAAATTCAAGTTGGACATGACACAGTTTCTGGTGAATTTGGTCACAGTATTGTAACTGTTGAGGGTAGACCTTGCTATTGTGGACGGGAAGGATGTCTTGAAATGTATGTTTCTGCAGGTGCTATTTTAAATCGTATCGAAGAAAAATACCATGAAAAATATCAAAGTTTAGATGCTGTTTCAAGCAGTAAAATGTTTCCAGAAGTCTATGATGAAGTTAAGACTTATTTAGGTATTGGTTTGTCCAATCTTATAAACATCATCAATCCTGAAGCCTTGATATTGGGAGGAGAAGTCATTAAAAGTCATATGGCCTCTTTAGAAGATTTAAAAGAAATTGTTGAAACCTATACCTTTAATCAAAAGGCTATCCATACGCAACTGCATCTTGCCAAGACCCTTGATCAAGAAGCGGCTTTAGGCAGTGTTGCTTTGATTTTCAATCATATTTTTGAAATGTAATCACCCTCGGGTGATTTTTTATTTACAATGCTTTAGGCACATGGTATATTTAACTTAGTTACAAAATGTAATAAAGTGAGGTTCTATGAATATAAATCTTAATCCAGTAAAATGTAGTGAAACCGTGATGCAGCTTCTTGAAAAGAAAGAAGTGATTACACGACTAAGACCGGGTAAACATCGATTAGAGGTTTCTGAAAACACATCTAGACATGAAACCCTATACGCATCACAAGAAAAATTTGGTCCCCATAAGTTGATTTGTGTGACCATCAACGCACAAGATTTTAGCCGATTTTTGTATCACAACGATCATGAAGAATTCATGTTAATTGATGAAATCTCAGCAACACCTTTATACATATTATTTTCACTTTTAAGAGAAGATGATTTGAATGAAAAAATCAATCAAAACACTTTGACTTCAGAAGATTTTCTTTTGGTTGAAATGAAAAGTAATGATCCGAATTTAAGTTTCTTTACGATGCATAAAGGTTTTGCCCATGTGGAACTGTGTAAAGAAATTTCTGAAAAGCCACCAAGTTTTTACGTCACTGAATGTCGTGACATTGATGAAAACATCATTGATATGAAACACTATACTTTTGAATTAAAGGAGACCCTATGAAAAGATCAGAAATCAACAAATCCCTTGTTTGGGCGAAGAACTTACTAGAAGCGCATCAAATAAAACTGCCACCTTTCGGTTACTGGACTTTAGAGGATTGGAGAGAAAATAGAGCTAAGATCGATGTGATTAAAGAAGTCATGCTGGGCTGGGATATTACAGATTATGGCATGCATACTTTTAATGAACTTGGAGCCGTGTTGTTTACCTTAAGAAATGGTTCTTTAAAGGATTCATCCATTGGGACGCCTTATGCTGAAAAATTGATTATATTAAAAGATGGACAAAGATTGCCAAATCATTACCATGCCTCAAAAACAGAAGATATCATCAATCGTGGCGGGGGTGTTTTAGCTATTAAATTGTATAATTCTTTGCCAAATGGTGCAGTAGATGAACATTCAGATGTTGAAATTGAACTGGATGGTATAAAATACTTTTATAAAGCAGGGGAAACTATTGAAGTACATCCTGGTCATTCCATTACTTTAAGACCCTACATGTATCATTTGTTCTGGGCTAAAAAAGGTGCAGGCGATTTAATTTGTGGTGAAGTGTCATCCATTAATGATGATAAAACAGATAATTACAATGCAGATGTAGAACAAAGATTCTCAGTGATAGAAGAAGATGAACCCATCATCCATCCACTTTGCAATGAATATGAGGAGGTACTTTAATGGATCTATTGGCAGTTGGTGAATTGCTTATTGATTTTACCCCAAAACAATTTGAAAATCAAAAAGGCTTTGTGCCACATCCTGGTGGTGCACCTTCTAATATGCTGGCTATGGCCCAAGTTATGGGTCTTAAAACAGGTTTTATAGGTAAAGTTGGACAAGATCAGTTTGGTCTTCTGCTGAATGATACCTTAGAGCAGGCTGGTATTGATACCCGTAATTTAGTGATGTCAACAGATTATAATACAACCCTTGCTTTTGTCCATTTGACAGATGAAGGCGAGAGAAGTTTTAGTTTCTATAGAAAGGGCTGTGCAGATGTTCAGCTGGAAATAGAAGATATAGATTGGGAACTGCTTGAATCCACAAAAGCACTTCATTTTGGATCCCTCTCCTTTACAGATGAACCTAGTCATTCTACGGTTCTTGAGCTTTTAAAAAGGGCAAAAGCCTTGAATAAATGGATTTCATATGATCCCAATTATAGACCGGCTCTATGGCCAGACAAAGAGAAAGCCGTTGAAAAAATGCTCATGGGTTTATCCTATGCAACGATCATAAAGGTTTCAGATGAAGAAGCCTTACTTTTAACATCAGAAGAAACGATTGAAAAAGCAGCTGTAAAACTCCATGGGTATGGTCCTCAGTTAATTTGTGTGACTTTAGGTGAAAATGGAGTATATTATCATCACCATGACTTTAATGGTTATGTCAAAGGCTTTAAGGCAAAGGTCATCGACACGACAGGGGCTGGTGATGGATTCTTTGGTGCTTTTATGGCGCAAATGATTCAGAATAGAATGGAGATGGATGAAGCATCTATTATAAAATTCTTAAACATTGCCAATGCTGCTGCTTCTTTGGTAGTTGAAGGCTATGGTGGCATACCATCTATGCCGACTTTGGAGAAGGTTATGACACGGGTAAATAATTCCGTGAAATAACTTGAGTCACTTCACGGATATATGTTATAATAATGCAAACAAACGGAAGGTGATTGATATGTTAAATACTAGAATCGGAAAAGTACATCATCATCATAGATAGACGTGTGTTTATGACAAAGTCATAGATACAGGTCTACTTGTCGTGTCTATGATGGTTAAGCCAGTATGCCATGTTTAGACACATGGCTTTTTATATTTTTTGAAAGGAGATTCCTATGAAATTGAGAACAAAACCTGCAAAAGGTACACAAGACATTTTGCCAAATGATATGGCACTTCGTAATTATGTGTTAGATACGATTAAACAAACTTATAATGAAAAAGGATTTACTCAAATTGCAACGCCATCCGTTGAAGATATAGATTTACTGACGAACAGTGATGGTGGCGAGAATTTGAGAATGCTCTTTAAAATCCTTAAGCGTGGTGACAAATTAAGTTTACCCGCAGAAAAAGAAGAAGATTTATCCGATCTTGGTTTAAGATTTGACTTAACTTTACCTTTGTCGCGTTTTTATGCCAACAACAGAAATGAATTGCCAATGCCTTTTAAAGCGATTCAAATTGGTGATGTCTGGCGTGCTGAAAGACCACAAAAGGGACGTTACAGACAATTTATGCAATGCGATGTGGATATCATCGGAGAATCATCAATTGTTTCTGAAATTGAATTATTAACCACAGTACCAGAAGCCATTAAGCGTTTAGGTTTTGAAAACTTTACCATTAAAATTAATGACAGAAGATTATTAAAAGACATGGTGGTTTCATCAGGTATTTCTGAAGAAATCTTTGAAACCGTCTGTATTACTTTAGATAAGATGGATAAAATCGGGGAAGAAGGTGTTAGAAAAGAACTTTCAGAGAAGGAAATTACTGAAGTTCAAATTGATGCACTCATTAACCGTATGGATACAAAATTAAGTGAGATTAACGATGAAGCAGCAAGAGAAATTCAAGATATCATTGATATTGTATCTGCATATTATCCAATCGAATTTGATCCGACCTTGGTAAGAGGTATGGGTTATTACACTGGAGCAATTTTTGAAGTACAATCTTCTGAATTCAAAGGTTCTTTAGGTGGTGGTGGTCGTTATGACAACTTGTTAAACAAGTTCCAAAATGATCCAATCCCTGCTGTAGGTTTTTCTATTGGTTTCGAGAGAATAATTGACTTATTGAAATCAAAGGACATGTCCGTAAACAAAACGGAAAAAACTGCGATTGTATATATGGAAGATAACTTCTTGAAAAAGGCTGTTGAAGTATCACAATCCTTAACAGGTAAAGATCAAATTACATCTATTTTCAAAGTAAGTGGCAATAAAATTGGTAAGAAATTAAACCGTCTCGAAGCAGAAGGGTTTACAAATATTATAGTAGTGGATCGCATGGAAGGGTAATTGAGAATTAATTTCATTAAGAAAGTATAAAGTTTCTTGAATAAAGTACACTGTGGTGGTATAGTTTAGATAAGTTATAACATAACTTAGCCCCAAAATATATTGTACAGATTACTTCCCGAAATCATAAAAGAAGGATGCAAAATATCCTTTTTTTATTTTTTGATTATTTATTGTTAATTAATTGACAACAAATAATCAAATTAACATGAACAAAATAACGCAAAAATGGAATAAAGCAACTAGACTAAAACTGTCCAATATGAATATATACACACTATCAATCAAATGTAACAACTAGCTGGAAAATGTGAAAATAACGTCAATTGCTTTTCCTGAGAAGCTATAGATAATAAAATAGATTGTGATAATATTAATAATCTTAAGCCGCCTTTTGATGAGAGGAGACATATATGATTAAACATGTAGCAGATATGAACCTCCACCACTTAGCCTATCAATTCGGCTTGAAGTGAGGGTTTTGCCATCACCTCTCACATCAAAGATGTGTGAGTGAATGGTATCAGAATACATAAGCAACACATTATATGTAGGCCGGTCCTGGCCATTTATTACTTCTTGCTTACGCAATACGTGGATACGTGAATTCTCTTGTTTCGTAGAGAGATTTGATTTCACCGTGTAAGTACTTAGACAATATATTCTTTGCACCATGGATATCTCGGTGTTCTTTATAGCCACACCGACAACTGTAATTGCGT
>JAFGVN010000116.1 GCA_016937975.1 Clostridia bacterium | reverse complement strand
TACTTATATATTCGACATAAGATAGGAGGATTCCTTTTTGGTAATTTTTGTTAATTTAGAAACTATCTATTTCCCGACAGCCCCTTCCATACGCTTAAGGATATGTTATAATGATACAAATGGAGGCGTTATGGAAGTATACGAGTTTATTGCGGATGAGAGTAAAAGATTAGATGCATTGTTATCAGATGCCTTTGATGATATGTCTCGTTCTTATCTTCAAAAATTAATTGAAAAAGGCCAGGTAACCATTAATGGTGCTATCTGCACTTCAAAAAAAGAAAAAGTAAAAATTGGGGATAATGTTGAAATTCAAATCCCTGAACCTGAAAATTTAAATGTTATTCCTGAAAATCTGCCTATAGATATTGTCTATGAGGATGAAGATCTAATGATTATCAATAAACCAGTAGGTATGGTGGTTCATCCAGCTCCTGGTAATTATACAGGGACTTTGGTCAATGCATTAATGTATCACAGTCAGAAATTATCATCCATCAACGGTGTGATTCGACCGGGTATTGTCCATAGAATTGACAAAGACACATCTGGACTTTTGATGATTGCTAAAACAGATTTTGCACATCAATCCTTAGCAGAACAATTAAAAGAACATTCTATCAAGAGACAATATATTGCTTTAGTGCATGGAAGAATTAATGAAAATTCTGGTACTGTTGATGCTCCTATTGCAAGAAATCCCAAAGATCGTTTGAAAATGGCAGTTGTAAAGGGTGGTAGAAAAGCTGTGACTCATTTCACTGTGATTGAAAGGTTCTCTCAATACACATACATTGAATGTGAGCTTGAAACAGGACGTACACATCAAATACGCGTGCACATGCAATATATTAATCATCCTTTGCTTGGGGATCCTTTATATGGTCCTAAAAGTCCTAAAATCAAGCACGAAGGTCAGTTGCTTCATGCGAAGACCATCGGGTTTATTCATCCAAGAACACAGGAATATATGGAATTTGATTCAGAAGTACCTGTATTATTTCATGAATTGCTTAAAAAAATTAGAGGTGTTGAATTAGGAGGTTGATATGCAATTTAAAGCTTTAATATTAGATGGAAAATCTATGGCACGATCGATTACGAGAATTGCCCATGAAATCATCGAACATAATAAAGGTGTCGATGATGTGGTCATCGTTGGGATTCATTCAAGGGGAGTACCTTTGGCATCAAGAATTGCTGATAAAATCAACGAAATTGAAGGTAAAACTGTGGAAGTGGCAACTTTGGATATTACAGATTATCGTGATGATATCAGTGATGAGGAAAAAGCTGAGAAAAGAGGGTTGTTCGAAAGTTCTCTTAAATCATTAGATATTAAGCATAAGCAGATTATTTTAGTTGATGATGTACTGTATACGGGAAGAACCGTTCGTGCAGCCTTAGATGCTGTTATGGATATTGGTAGACCGAAAGTAATCCAGCTAGCTGTATTAGTAGATCGTGGACATCGTGAATTGCCGATCAGACCTGATTATGTAGGTAAAAATGTACCAACTTCTAGTAAAGAGATTGTTAAATTACATCTTAAAGAGGTAGATGGAACAGATGAAGTTGTGATTTATAGTGAATAGCTTCAAAAAATCTTACTAAAAATAACAGAATATAAAGCCTTGTAGCCTTTTAGTTACAAGGCTTTTTGCTATTCTTTTTTGAAATATTTTGGTGCATATAACTTGCAAATACAGTAATTTTGTGATTGTTAGATTTTAGGAAAAATAGGCAACGTTTTCCTTGTCAAAATTTACAGAATATTTACCTATAACCGTTTAAAACCAATGTTTTCAGTATATAATATAAAAAAGTGAGGTTTTACGATGGTTAAAAAATTATTAAAAAGAAATGCCTTGGATATTTATTTATTCAATAAAGGCGAGAACTACAAAAGTTATAATTTCATAGGTGCTCATTTTAGAACAAGAGATAAAGTCCCTGGTGTTGAATTTACCTTATGGGCACCTCACGCAAAATCAGTGCGTCTTGTTGGTGATTTCAACGGTTGGGATATCAATGCTGATTTTATGTTACCAGTTGAAGAAACTGGCTTCTTTCATTTGTTTGTTCCAAACTTAGAAGCTTTAAGCTTATATAAATATGCAGTAGAGAGTCAAATGGGACAAATTACCTTGAAATCAGATCCTTATGCTTTCTATTCTGAAGTGAAACCTAATACAGCATCAAGGACATATGATTTAAAGGGTTTTCATTGGAACGATCAAAATTGGTTGAGAAAAAGGAAAAAGAAAAATTATTTTAAATCACCCTTAAATATTTATGAATTACATATGGGTTCTTGGAAGTACGTTGATGATAGGATTCCAACCTATTTAGAATTAATCGATCTTTTAATTCCACATTTGAAAAAACACGGTTATACCCACGTAGAAATTATGCCTTTGTCAGAACATCCTTTTGATGGTTCGTGGGGATATCAAGCTACTGGATATTTTAGTATTACATCACGTTATGGTACACCACATGATTTCATGGCTTTTGTTGATGCCTGTCATCAAGCTGATATAGGGGTGTTGTTGGATTGGGTACCTTGTCATTTCTGTAATGATGAACACGGTTTACGGCGATTTGATGGGACAGAGCAATATGAGCACATTGACTTGAAGTTCTCAGACAATGCACTTTGGGGAACTACGAATTTTGATTATGCCAAAACCCAAGTGCAGTCCTTCTTGATTTCAAATGCCATGTTTCTACTTGAAAAATTCCACATTGATGGTTTGAGGGTAGACGCAGTAGCTTTCATGTTGTATCAAGGGTATACAACGGATCATAGCGAAGTCAATGAATATGCTGTTAAGTTTCTTCAAAAGCTCAACAAGGAAATTTTTGCCTTATATCCGGATGTGTTGATGATGGCTGAAGAGTCTTCAGCATGGCCAATGGTTACTCGTCCGATACATGATGGTGGATTAGGTTTTAACTTTAAGTGGAACATGGGTTGGATGAATGATATGTTGGAGTACATAGAAGCAGATTATCATGAGAGACGTGATCTTCATAAGGCTATAACTTTTTCTATCATGTATGCTTTTACGGAGAACTTTATTTTACCGATGTCCCATGATGAAGTGGTACATGGCAAGAAATCACTCTTAAATAAAATGCCAGGTGATTACTGGCAACAATTTGCTAATCTAAGAATGTTCTATGGTTATATGTATGCCTATCCAGGAAAGAAACTTCTTTTCATGGGAGGGGAACTGGGACAGTATATTGAATGGAATTATGAAAGAGAGATTGATTGGTTTTTAAGAGATTATGATAAACATAAGCGTCTAGAAAACTGTGTAGAAGAAATAAACCATTTTTATTTAAATGAACCATCATTCTGGCTGAATGATGATCAGTATAAAGGTTTTGAATGGATCGATTATGCCAATGCAGAGCAGAGTATCATCTCTTTTGTTAGAAATGGAGATCAGAATGATCATATTCTTGTAATTTGTAACTTTACACCACAAGTTTATGATGATTTTGAATTAGGTGTTCCTCATATGGGAGCCTATGAACTTGTATTAAACACCGATGATGAAAAATATGGTGGTTCAGGCTATGGCAAAACAAGCCTAGTTGAATCTGTAAAAGTCCCTAAACACGGTAGACCACAATCCATTTCAGTGGATGTTCCACCATTGTCAACTTTATACTTTAAATTCCATGAGGAGAAGACATATGAGTAAATTTAAAAAAGAAATCATGGCAATGATTCTTGCAGGTGGTCAAGGATCCAGACTAAAAGAAATGACCCATAAGATTGCTAAACCAGCAGTTCCTTTTGGGGGAAAATATCGTATTATAGATTTTGCTTTAAGTAATTGTGCTAACTCTGAAATTGATACTGTAGGTATTTTAACTCAATATGAGCCGTATGTGTTAAATTCACACATTGGTATTGGTAGTCCATGGGATTTAGACAGACAACATGGTGGTGTACGTGTATTGCCGCCATACTATAACCGTTCAGGTGGAAGATGGTATAAAGGTACAGCCAATGCCATTTATGAAAATATTTCATTTATTGATCGATATGAACCAGAATATATTTTAATTTTATCTGGTGACCATATTTACAATATGGATTATGCGAAAATGCTGGCTTTTCATAAAAAGAAAAAAGCAGAAGTAACCATTGCTGTCAAAGAGGTTACTTTTGAAGAAGCACAGCGTTTTGGGATTCTAAGCTCTGATGAATCAGACAGAATTTATGACTTCGAGGAAAAACCAAAAAATCCGAAAAGTACCATGGCTTCAATGGGAATTTATATTTTTAATTGGGCTCTGTTAAGAGAGGCTTTAATTGAAGACGAAAATAATCCTGATTCTAAAAATGACTTTGGCAAAAATATTATTCCTAAACTCGTCAATGAAAATGCAGATGTCTTTTCCTACGAGTATTCAGGATATTGGAGAGATGTAGGTACAGTGGAAAGTTTATGGGAAGCGAATATGGATTTACTTAATCCAGAGTCTGATTTGGACCTGTTCAATCCTAAATGGAAAATTTACTCAGCCAACACCATTAGTCCGCCTCAATATATTGCGCCACAAGCTAATGTGGAGAAGTCAATTGTCAACGATGGCTGTATCATTAAAGGCAGTGTTAAGAATTCAATTATCTCAACCAAAGTAAAGATTGGTGCCAATTCTGTAATTGAATCTTCTGTTATTATGCCAGATGCTGTGATTGAAGATGGTGTTCACCTTTATAAAACCATCGTCATGAGTGGTGTTGTTGTAAAAGACAATACTGTAGTTAAAGGCAACGATAAGGAAGTTATATTGGTTACAGGAGAATAGGAGTAGATTATGAATGAATTAATGGGGATTATCAATTTAAGCGCTTCAACAGAAAAGTTAAAAAGTTTAACAGAGATTAGAACGATTGGTTCCATTCCAATTGGTGGTCGTTATCGTGTCATAGACTTTATTTTATCCAACATGGTGAATAGTGGTATGAGTAATATTGCAATTTGTACACAGGGAAAGGCAAGATCATTATATGACCATGTAGGTTCAGGAAAATATTGGGATTTAGATCGTAAGAAAGATGGCTTGTATTATTTTCATCCAGAAGCATCATCTATTGATATTGTTCAAAAAAAAGGTGATATTGAAATATTTAACAGTATGCTTGGTTTTATTAAAGGTTCAAAGCAAGAGTATGTTTTGTTAACCAGAAGTTACATGGTTTGCAATGTGGATTTTTTACCTATGTTGGAGTATCACAAAGAAACAGGTGCTGATATAACAGTACTTTATAAGAGAATGAACAATCATGTCAGAAGATTTATAGATTGTGATACCGTAAACATTGATGAAAATGACAGTATCATTAGCATTGGTAAGAACTTAGGCAAAAAGAAATTTTACAATGTATCCTTGGAAATGTATATCATGAAGCGCGAACTTCTAGTTGAACTCATTGAAGAATCCATTCACTTAGGGGATGTTGATTTTTTAAAACAAGCAATATTCAAACAAATAGGAGAATTAGATATTAAAGGATTTGCCTTTGAAGGATATTTGGCTTGTATTAACTCGATACAGAATTATTATAAGGCGAATATGGATATGCTGTTACCTGAAGTGCAAGAAGAGTTATTCCATTCTGATGCATTGATTTATACAAAAATAAAAGATGAACCCTCAACCTTCTATGCCGATGATTCATATACTTCAAACGCCTTAGTAAGTTCTGGTTGTATCATAGAAGGGGTCGTTGAAAATTCAGTTTTATCTCGTGGTGTACATGTAAAAAAAGGTGCTATAGTCAGAAATTCAGTGATTATGCAGAACTGTGAAATTGGTGAAACTGCCAATATTAATTACATGATATTAGATAAAAATGTAGATGTAAGTGAAAAAAGAGTTTTTAATGGTGATGTTGAGCATCCTTTTGTCATTGCTAAAAATTCGAAGGTATAAATGGAGGACCTATGAAAGTATTATTTGTATCAGCTGAAGTTGTACCTTTTTCAAAAACAGGTGGACTTGCGGACGTTGCTTATGCCTTGCCAAAAGCTTTAATTCAAGAAGGTGTAGAGGTTAAAATCATCACTTCAAGGAATTTTCACAACAAAGCCGTAAATGTCGATGAAGAACATTTGATGAACTTGGAAGTCGAAGTGGGTTGGCGTAAGCAGTATTTAGGATTAAGTAGAACTATTTATGAGGGTATGGAGTATTTGTTCATTGACAATGAATACTATTTTAAAAGAGAAGGTATTTATGGTCATTATGATGATGGTGAAAGATATTCATACTTTTGTAGAGGTGTTCTTGAGGTTTTAAATGCCATTGACTTTGAACCGGATATTATTCATATCAATGATTGGCATACAGCCATGATTCCTCTTTTAATGAAAAAGCATTACAGTCATGTAGAAAAATTTCAAAAGATTAAAACAGTCTTCACCATTCACAATTTAAGATATCAAGGCATTTTTGATCCTAAAGTGATGGGTGAACTGCTAAATATGGATTTAAGTGAGTTTAATTCAGGTGCTGTAGAATTTTATGGCAATGTCAATTTTATGAAAAGTGGCATTACTTTCTCTGATGCTGTAACGACAGTGAGTGAAACCTATGCTACTGAAATCAAGGAACCCTATTTCGGAGAACAACTTCATGATTTAATTAGAAATCAAGAATATAAGCTCCATGGTATTTTAAATGGTATAGATTTTGGCATATACAATCCTGAAACAGATCCTAATATCACAACCCATTACAATGATAAGAATTCCTCAAAGAAAGCTGAAAATAAAAAGGATTTACAGGAATTAATGCATCTTAAAAAGTCGAAAGCTCCCCTTATAGCCATGATTACCAGACTGGCAGATCAAAAGGGTTTGGATTTAGTAGAGCGGATCATTGAAGAGATGCTTCAACTTGATGTACAATTGGTTGTTTTGGGAACTGGTGAAAAGAAATATGAAGACATGTTGTCTCATTTCTCTGCTCATTATGAAAATTTAGCAGTATATATTGGTTTTGATGAACCTTTGGCTCATAAAATTTATGCTGGCGCGGATATGTTTTTAATGCCAAGTTTATTTGAACCCTGTGGTCTTAGTCAAATGATTGCACAAAGATATGGTACGGTACCAATTGTAAGAGAAACTGGTGGATTACGAGATACAGTACAAGCTTATAACAAGTTTACCAATGAAGGCACAGGATTTAGTTTTGGTAGTTACAATGCCCATGAAATGTTGTTTGCAGTGAAAAGAGCATTAGAACTTTATGAGGATAAAACCAACTGGCGTGAAATGGTAAGAAGAATTATGAGACTAGATACCTCTTGGGAAAAGTCCGCCTTAGCTTATAAAGCTTTATACGAGAGTTTATAGAAGGTGACATATGAAATCAAAAGCGGCTTTTAAAGAAGATTATATCAATAAACTGACCAATAAAAGTGGCCGAACAATAGAAGAAGCTTCAAGGTGGGATAAATATCATGCCTTAGCGAGTTTAGTGAGAGAATACGCTACAAAGCATTGGGTGGAAACAAACGAGCGATACAACGATAAAGCTTCAAAACAAGTTTTTTACTTTTCCATTGAATTTTTAACGGGTAAATTCCTTATTAACAATTTGATAAACACTGGCTATTTGGATATTGCTAAGGAAGTATTTGAAGATCTTGGTTTTGATCTGGAAGATGTGGCTGAAATTGAAAAAGACCAGGGTTTGGGTAATGGTGGCCTAGGGCGATTGGCAGCATGTTTTTTAGATTCTATGGCAGCTTTGGCTATTCCTGGTCACGGTTGTGGTATACGTTATAACTATGGTTTGTTTGAACAAAAAATAATCAATGGTTATCAGGTTGAGTTTCCAGATCGTTGGCTGCACAATAGAAATGTCTGGGAAGTCAAGAAAGAAGACAAGGCAGTAGAAGTCCATTTTTATGGTGAAGTTATTATAGAGGATGGTGTTTATAAAACCATTAATACATCGCCAGTCCTTGCAGTACCATACGATACACCTATTGTTGGTTACCATAATAAAACGGTTAATACGTTGAGACTATGGTCAGCACAAACCGTTAACAGAGGCTTTGATTACAGTAGTTTTTCACGTGGTGAATACATTGATGCCTTCAAGAAGAAGTATGATGTGGAGTCTATTTCCCAGGTTTTATATCCAAACGATAGTTATGACGAAGGTAAGATTCTACGTTTGAAGCAGGAATATTTTTTTGTATCTGCAGGGCTTCAAGGAATCCTAAGGTCCTTCAAAAAGCTTGAAAAACCAGTGAATAAATTGTATGATTATATTTCCATTCATATAAACGATACCCATCCAAGTATGGCGGTTCCAGAGTTGATGCGTATCTTAATGGATGAAGAAAAATTAGGTTGGGATGAAGCTTGGAGTATCACGGAAAAAACATGTTCCTATACGAATCATACTATTTTGTCAGAAGCACTTGAACGTTGGCCAATTCCAATGTTTTCTCAACTTTTGCCAAGAATTTTTATGATTATTGAGGAGATTAACCGTCGTTTCTGCTTAGATCTCATTGAGAAATACAATAAGCCTCAATCCCATATCAATGAAATGGCAATTGTAGGCAATGGTGAAATCAGAATGGCCCATTTGGCTATTGTAGGGAGTCATTCCATTAATGGTGTTGCTAGACTTCATACAGAGATACTAAAAAATAAAGAGTTAAAGTGCTTCTATGATATTTACCCTGGTAAGTTCAACAACAAGACCAATGGCATTACCCATAGAAGATGGTTGTTAAATTCCAATCCGGAGTTATCCAAACTTATAACGGATTATATTGGTGATTATTGGATTAGAGACCCTCAGAGATTAAGAGATTTAATGAAGTATGTACACAATCATGAATTTAGAGAGAAAATATTTGAAGTCAAACAACAGAAGAAACGAGCATTAGCCGCATATATTTTAAAACACAATAATATTGTGGTTAACCCTGATTCCATTTTTGATGTCCATGCCAAAAGATTGCATGAATATAAAAGACAGACTTTAAATGTACTGCATATTATGTATTTGTACAATCAACTCGTTGAGAATCCTGATATGTCCTTTGTACCGAGAACCTTTATTTTTGCAGCAAAGGCGGCACCGAGTTATTATATTGCAAAACAAACTATAAAACTTATAAACACTGTAGCTGAAAAGATTAACAACGATACGAGGATTAAAGATAAACTAAAAGTTGTATTCCTGGAGAATTATGGCGTTTCTTTGGCAGAAATATTAATTCCTGCAGCAGATGTCAGTGAGCAGATCTCAACGACTACCAAAGAAGCTTCTGGAACGGGCAACATGAAATTCATGATGAATGGCGCTGTTACCATTGCAACACTTGATGGTGCAAATGTTGAGATTCATGAACAAGTTGGTACAGATAATATTGTGTTGTTCGGTTTGACAGAAGAAGAAGTCTATGGATTGTATGAAACTCATGAGTACAATACCCATGAGATTATAGAAGGCGATCCAAGACTTAAAAAAGTATTGGAACAATTAATAAATGGATTCTTAGGAGAAGACTCAGAAGAATTTCAAATTATATATGACTCATTGGTTTACTCTGATGAATATTTTGTATTAAAGGATTTCGATTCTTATGCAAAAGCTCAAAAGAGAATAGATGGCTATTATTTAGATGAAGATCGATGGTCTGAGATGGTAATTACCAATATTGCTCATTCAGGCTTCTTCTCCAGTGACAAGACCATACAAGAATATGCAACTGGCATTTGGGAAGTCGATCGTGTACCAAAATAGAAAGAGAAGAATATGAATAATTCAATTCCTGAACAAGTGTTGAATGAAAGATATGGGGTTACCTTGCAAGGAGGTCAAACGCAATTTTGCATTTGGTCTCCTTCTTCCAAAAAAATTCAACTCAGAATTTACAGGACTGCAGGAGCAGTTAGATTTAAAACCTATGAAATGGTAAAAGAAAAATTCGATATCTGGCGATTCAAAATTGAAGAAGACTTAGAAGGTCAATTTTATACTTATTTAATTGATGATCATTATGAAATTGTGGATCCTTATGTACATAGCGCAAATGCCAACAGTACAAAAGGTGCAATTCTTGATGCCAATACTATAAATCCTGTAGGATTTTTAGACCATGAAGTTCCAAAAACCATTCCTTTTACTCAATCCATTTTATATGAACTTCATGTCAATGATTTTTCAAGTGGCGAGGAAGTCCCTTTTGAAAACAAAGGGAAGTATGCTGCCTTTACAGAAAGAGGATTGACCTATAAGAATCAAGTTATTGGTATTGATCATTTAATTGATCTAGGGATTACTCATGTACATTTATTGCCAATTTATGACTTTATCACCGTAAATGATTATGATGAAAAAGGATATAACTGGGGATATGATCCTTACTTGTATAATGCACCTGAAGGCAGTTATGCTTCAGATCCAGATGATCCAAAATGTCGAATACTGGAACTTAAAACCTTGATTCAAACCCTGCATGAGTTAGACATTAGAGTGGTCTTAGATGTGGTTTATAACCATACTTATTTTGGTGGAACTTCTAATTTTCATCGACTAATGCCCTATGTTTTCCATAGAACCCATGAGGATATTTTTTACAATGGCTCAGGTTGCGGAAATGAACTTGATACTGAACACCCTTATGTAGGAAGATTTATTATTGATTCCTTGAAATTTTGGTTGAACACATATAAAGTTGACGGCTTTAGATTTGATTTAATGGCATTATACGATATTAACTTTGTGGAACAAATGCAAAAGGAACTAAGAGCTATTAAGCCTGATTTAATCCTTTATGGAGAACCATGGACAGGAGGTCCAAGTGGTTTGCCTGATGAAAAGCAATTTAAAAAAGGTAAACAAAAGAATATAGCGTTGTTCAATGATGATTTTAGAAATGCAATAAAAGGTAGTAACGATGGCAGTGATTCAGGGTTTGTAGGTCATGGTAAATATCGGAAAGATGATGTATACGCAGGATGTTTTGGCAGTATTTCATTTTCAAAAGAAATTATAGGATTTACAAAAAAAGCATCTGAGACCATTAATTATGTTTCGAGTCATGACAACTTGATATTAATGGATAAGTTCTCTAAGGCATTTCCAACAGCTACTTTTGAAGACAAACAGAATATGAATGCTTTGTCCCTTTCATTAATCTTATTGTCCTTCGGCATTCCTTTTTTGCAAGCTGGAACAGAATTTTTAAGAAGCAAATATGGTGATCATAACAGTTATAAAAGTAGTTATCACGTGAACAGAATTCATTGGGAAAATAAAAGTAAGTTTAGACATGTTTATGATTATGTAAAGACTTTAATTGAATTTAGAAAATCTCAAAGAGTTTTCGAACTAGAAGATCCTGAAGCTATAAAAAAAGCCATTACAATTGTTGTATCTCAAGGGGATGTCATTCACTATGACATTGAGAGTCCTTTTTCAACAGATTATAAAAAGATTAAGATGGTCTTTAATGGTGGATACTCTCAAGTCTTAATACCTGAAGAGGGTATTGATTTAAGAATTGATGGGGCTTTGTATTATGAGGAAAACGTTAAAATTGTAGACCATAATTGGATTGTTCCAAAACTCTCAACAGCTGTTTTTGTATCCACTCCAGATAAAGAATATAAAATTTAAAAATAAAGAAAGATGCCAATTCATATTGGTATTTTTTTATTTCATTTGCATGACAATTATTAAGAAAATTTCCAAATACTTCTACAAGTGATATCCATTTGATACAATGGGAATAGATATTAACAATTTCTTAATTTTAGATTATTCTCGTTTGACCTATGGTTTAAGGGTATAAAGAATAACTGGAGGGCAATGCTATGTTGGAAATTAAGGAAGTTGATGATTTGGAAGTCATAAGAAGTTTATGGGATATACTTAATCGCCATAAACAAATTCATTCACGTCACTTCAGTGATTATTTTAGTCGCAAAACCTTTGAAAATTTCGCAGAGGAAATTCAAGCTTGTGAAAAGTATCGATTAGAAGTCGTCTATTCTGATGATTCACCACTGGGATTTTGTGTTGGAAGTCGATGCAAAAACAATGGTTATGTCCATGAATTATACGTTCATGATGATTTAAGAGGTAATGGATTAGGACGGTACCTCTTTAATCGAATGATTTTATGGTTGGAATCAGAAGGATGCGAAATCATTGATTTACATGTTACGACTGGCAATGAAGAAGTAATCAGTTTTTATCACAAACAGGGTTTTAATACCTTTAGGTATACTTTGCGTAAAGTAAAGGAGGAGTAGCTATGAAGAAATTAATAATTGGAATAATAATCATTGCCGTTGTGGGTATCGGAATTTATTTATACTTAGATGAAAAAAACAAAGATGATACACCAATAAATTCTGAAACACCAGTAGTTGATGAACTTGATAATACGGTAAAAAAAGTTGAGGTTTTTGCCAATTCACAAACGGATTATGGTATTAATCCGGATTCGTCATTTACGGTGACTTTTGATCAAGAAGTACCATTGGAAGTCGTAAATGAAAATTTGAAAATCATTCCTGAAATTGAATTTACATTGACAACAGAAGATGAAATAAAATATACCGTTAGACCTAAGACCGTTTTGCTCAACAATAAAATTTATAGTTTTACATATGACCCGTTAAATTATGGGAAAGCCTTTCAAACCATAGACGATATAAAAATTGTGCAATCTTTTCCTGGGAAAGATGCCTATGATGTTCCAACAAGAAGTGTCATCGAACTTGTATTTAATACAAAAGGAATAGAAGACATTTCAGATTACTTTTCAATTGAACCTCATGTAGATGGAGAATTCTCTTATCAAGATGACACGGTTGTTTTTATGCCTGTCAATTTAAGATCAGGCGTCTATTATCAAGTTACGATGAAAGCTGGTTTATCCATTGATAATCGGGTGATGCATGACGATTATACCTTTGGATTTAATACAGGCTATAGTGACAATTACAATTGGAATATCAATTATTCTGTAGTCAATCAAATGCCAGATCAAACCAATTATATTAAAGTTAACACATGGAGAGATCCTGTTGATTTTCAAGTCTCAGTGTATGAGGCAAAGGACTTTGAGAGCTACTTAGAAATCTATAATAATTTTATTCAAAATACTGAGAATTTAGACTTATCCCAAATGGATCAAGTCTTTGATGAGCCGCTTCAAGCTTTCACTTATAATTATGAGAGTTATGTAGAACTTCCTGCATTTTCTTCTGGAAGATACATTGTGAAGATTATTGGTGAAGATGTAGAGCAGTATACTTTCTTGCAACTGGATCCTCATCAAATCTATTTTGCGAAAGCAAAGAATGGTCTATTTTTCTGGGTGTTGGATTCTGACAATGCCTCGGCAGTAAACAATGCAAAAATATATGCTGATGAAATTCTAATTGGATCAACAAGTGGTGATGGTGTTTATTTTGGAAATCCTCAGGATGGAAATGAAGCATCCTATTATGTTATGAGAATTCAAGATAAAGCATATATTGTCAATGCTGGTAATCAATATGGTTGGTATTACTATGATTATGGTTATTTTACATCTTCTGATTATTGGAGTTTCCTTTATAGTGATCGTACAGCTTATTTACCAACAGACGAAATCAATGCTTATGGATATGTTCAAGCTTACGATGGCCAGCAGCCGAAAGAGCTTAAATTGTCTTTATCCAGATACTGGTCAGATGAAGTGGTTATGGAAAAGGATGTACAGTTAAGTTTAAATAATTCTTATACATCATTCCTGACCTTTGAAGATTTACCTTGGGGCTATTATACATTGACCTTAAAATCCGGAGATGAAATCATTGATTTTAGAGAAGTCTTTATTTTGAATTATGAAAAACCTGAAATTATGCTTACCAGTAGCATTGAAGAACCCGTTGTATTTGCAGGAGAGGAGATTCATTATCAGGTAAAAGCATCATATTTTAACGAGATGCCTTATGAAGGCATGGAAGTAAATGTGGAAGGCTATGATTTATCACAATCTCAAAATGTCTATACCAGTGATGAAAAAGGTGAAATAAATATTGCTTTTAAAACCGTAGATTCTGATGAGTACTGGTATCCAAATTATCATGAAGTATATGCAAATAATAATTCTATTGAGGGTACATATTTATATACACAAGCCATGACAACAGTTTTACCACGTCATATGATGATTTTAAGTGATTATGAGATTGATGAAGACCAAATGATGGCCAATGTGAATTTGGGTACTTATAAAATAGATTTATCAAATTACCAAGGTTCATTTGGAACAAATTATGAAAATATAAAAGGTGAAGCCTTAAATCAAGAAGTTACTGTATATATTACAGATCATTATTATGAAAAGATATTTGAGAAGACAGATTTTGACCCTATTCACAAGCTAACTTATGATGTTTATCATTATGAAAGACGGTCAGATGTGTTACCTTCTGTAACCATTGAAACTGTTAATGGGATTGGTAACTTTAATTTTGGCATTGAAGAGGATCATTATTATACCCTTGAAATTTTAACGACAGACGAAATTGGAAGAAATGTACGTGCGAATACGAATGTTGGCGTTCAAATTTTTAGGTGGTTAAATTATTCAGAACAATATACTATTCCATATGAGGATGTGTCATATGATATTGGTGATACGGTGGAAAAAGAAGTCTTGCTTTACAATGATAAGATTCCTGAAAATGCTAATGATTTGTCTCTTCATTTGTTGATGCGTGATGGCATTATAGCATATCAGGTAACTGAAGAACCAAAAATCAGCTTTACATTTGAAGAAAATCATCGACCAAACATGATGTTGAAAACCATATACTTTGATGGGAAAATACTTCACATTGTGCCTGAATATGGCAGTGTTTTAATTCCATATGACTATCAAACCTTGGAAGGTACCATCATAGCTGAAACCGATAAAACTTTATATAGTCCAGGAGAAGCGTTATCTTTAGCCATTACAGTATTGGATCATCATCAAAGGCCTTTTAATGGTGAAGTTAATATCTCAGTTGTGGATGAAGCATTCTTTGCACTTTATGAGAATTATTTTGATCTTGGTCAAAACCTCCACCAATATGTGTATTCGGATGGTATCATCTCAGAATCTGTATCTAGTGAAGATGCTATGGATACCGCAGGGGCAGAAGCTGGCGAAGGTGGCGATAACAGTTTTATTCGTGAAGATTTTAAGGATACAGCCTACTTTAAAACTGTAGAAGTGATTAATGGAAAAGCGGAAGTGGACTTTGAATTACCAGATAATATCACAGGTTGGAGAATTACTTTAAATGCTGTGAATAAGGATTTAGAGTATGCGTCTGCAAAACTTGACTCTAATGTGAATTTACCTTTCTTTATTAGAGGTCTTTACAATAATGCTTATTTGGAAGGCGATGAAGTTTATCTGTCTTTAAAATCAGATGGGTATGATTATGATGAAGGTTTGATTACCTATACTGCAAAATTACTTCAGGGAGGTCTTGTAAAAGCTGAGCAATCTACAACCGCTAATGATAAAAAATTGACCCAAGTAAGTATAGGTGCTTTACCTTTAGGTGATTATCAATTGGAAGTGACTGGTCGTACAGATGGTTATCAAGATGGTATTCTTTCAGATTTGATTGTAAGGGAAACCTATGAAAGATTCCATCATTTGAAACAATCCACGTTAACGACAGGTTTTGTGTTGCAAAATTCATCTGATGAAACAAATTTGAGATTTTTAAATCAGGGTGCAATTGATTATGTAGACCAATTGTATCATGGCTTTAAATATGATACGGAGCGTTTAGAGGAGATTGTTGCAAGATACGGTGTTTATAAAATTATGAATGAATTTTTAAATACATCCTATGAAATGCCGGATATCAGTTATTTCCAAGACTATGATGGGGGCTTGAAGTTTTTAAAAACCTCGGATTCTTCTATTCGAACCACAGCTCTTATTGCTGGGACAAAATATGGTATGGCATATTTTGATCAACACTTAATCTTAAATTATCTCAATGAACGTTTATTGGATCCTGATGTAACGATTGAATTAAAGACGATGATCTTATGGGGCTTGGCATCACAGGAACAGCCCGTACTATTATTAACAGATGCATTTTTAGAAGCTAATCCATGGGATGGATTAAGTGATGAATCAAAATTGTATATTTTATTAACGCTAAATGAGTTAAAGGACAAAACTAGAGTCTTGAATTTAGCAGAAGGATATTTTGACGATATTTCTAATCTAATTTTGCAAAATCAAGTTTTGGCAGCTACTTTATCACAAGACTTAAAAATCAAAACTTTTGATATCAATACAACATTGCAAGATTCAAAAGATACTGTTGGTTTGCAAAATATTTATTATTTGATGCATCAACCTTTAACTTTTAAAGAAGCAAAAGTCTCTTTGACTATCAATGGTGAAAATCGAACTATTGAATTGCCAGGACTTGAAGGTATAGAAGTGAAAGTACCTAAAGACAGCGAATTTAGAATTTTGGATCTGGAGGGCAACATCAAGGTCTTAGAAGATTATTTGGTTACAGGTTTGGATTATGCACAACATAAGTCGCAAACTCTAAATCTTACTCGAAACTATGAAAAAGATCCTATTCAAACGGGTGATCTTGTAAGTGTCACACTATCATATGAAAAGCCAAAAGACAGCTACATTTTAATTTATGATAGGATACCAGCTGGGTTTGAATATGCTGGTTTGAAAAACAAAACCAATGATTTCTCGAATTTAGTGACAAATCAGGACTTGCATTTTTGTGTTTACAGTAAAGACACTGTTGGGACGATAGAATATTATATAAAAGCAGTACAAGCTGGAAAATACAAATGGGAACCTGCCTATATTCAACAGTATTATGAAGGTGAGTTGGAGATGACTAAACCCCAATGGCTTGAGGTTTCTCCATGATAAAGGCTTTGCTCAGTTTATTGCTTATACTGGGTGCTTGCGTAAGTTATGAGCAGTCTATAGAGTTCCCAACCGTTGAGGTAAAGACGACACAGGCATTAGTCTATGAAACAAAAACACTAGGTGGTATGGTCATTCCACACCATCTAGTGCCTTTAGATAAAATACTTGGTATGTATGAAGCCGCGGCATCAGATGAAGTTGATCATGTAATTTTACTTAGCCCAGATCATTTTACAAATACCAATAGAGAAATACTCACGACTGATAAGGGATATAAAGGAGATTTTGGTTGGATCCCACATGGACAATTAAATGACTTATATACACTGCCTTATGTTTTTAAAGATGATTTTGAAATTCAAAAGGAACATGGATTGTTTGTACATATACCCTATATCAAGAAATATTTTCCCAATGCCGATTTGTCTGTTTTTGCAGTGAGTAAACAAACAACTAGAAAGCACATTGATGAATTTTTAAGTCATTTACCTAAGAATGTTTTTATAATAGGATCCGTGGATTTTTCTCACTATTACACTAATGAAGAAGCTGATATTTTTGATAGCAGCACAAAAAAGTGGATTGAAACAAATCAATTTGAACATTTTTTTTCTCTAGACGATGCCTATTTGGATTCCCCGGGGGTGCTTTATATTCTTTTATCCTACGCAAAACAAAATGATATGACAATTAGAATTATTGACCAAGGGAATTCTCAAGATTATTTTAACAGTAAAATTTATGAAACCACGAGCTACTTTTTCATAGGCTTGGAAAAATAAAAAGACTAAAAATACGGTGATCATATTTTTAGTCTTTGTTCATATAAAGGATTTTAAAGTATATTTTTTACAATGATTTATAATTACATTTTAACTTATATATTTCTGATTCTACAGGGGTGACATAAATCGTTTGATTTGTAGAAAAAATTACCATACCAGGTTTTGCTCCATTGGGTTTTTTCAAGTGTTTAACTTGTGTATAGTCAACTGGCACCTGTGATGAACTTTGCCCCTTAGAATGATAGGCGGCAATCATAGCAGCTTCTTTAATTGCTGTTTCAGAAGGCTCTTGACCTAAACAGCGGAGAATCACATGTGAACCGGCGATGTCTTTTGTGTGAAACCAATAATCAGATTTGTTTGCTATTTTTAAAGATAAATGATCATTTTGCAAATTGTTCTTTCCAACGAGAAGATCAAAGCCATCAGAAGTTTTATAACAGTAAGGTTCACTTTTTGAAACTTTTTTCTTTTGATGTTTCTGCTTCTTTTTAATATATCCAGATTCAATTAACTCATCCTTAATGTCTTCTATGTTTTGATGGTCATCAGATTGCTCTGCATTTAATAAAACATGTTCCAAATAAAAGATTTCATCTTTTGTATGCTGTATTTGCTCGTTAACTTTCACTTGAGCGGTTTTCAACTTTGAATACTTTTTAAAATACTTCTGAGCGTTGTCAGAAGGGGACAATAACATATCCAAAGGAACGGTAATCGGTTGATTATCATTATAGAAATTTTCTAATACCGCTTTGTGCATGCCTTTTTCTAGACGATAAATATTGGCAAGAATTAAGTCACCATAAATTTTCAGTTCTTCAGCCTGTTCAGCTTGTCTTAAGTCGTCAGATAAGTTAATTAATTTTTTCTTTAGCCGATCAATTTTACCTTGAATGGATTTTCTTAAATTAAAGGATCTCTGTAATAATTTGTTGACTGTATTTTTATTGGCAAAATAACCATTGACCATTGCAATAAGACTTGAAGTGTTTTCAACATGATAAGGTGGTTGTTGATAAACTGAAAGTTTTAATGCGGATAAATCCTTTAGGGCTTTGTTTTCAGCGTATATAATCTGAGGATGTATATGTTTATTCAAAGTACTAAAGAACTCTATAAAAACTTGTGATATTCTTATTTTTTCAAAGTCATCAAGAGTTTGGCTATTGAAATCAACATGTGCCTGTATACAAATTTCTTTTGCAACAATTGGGCTTAATCCTTGATAAGTCGTATAAATATGTTTATATAATGGTTGTTCAGTGGCTATTTTTTCAATAAATCCCATTGGGGTTTCATTTCTTGGATCAAGTTTATCGTTAGGCGGATATAAATAAGTGATACCTGGAAATAATTGTCTATAGCGATTGACTCCTAAGGGAATTCTTTTGATACAATCAATGATTTTATTGTCTTGATCAATAAGTGAAATGTTAGAATGTTTTCCCATAATCTCAAAAATGAGTTTTTTTTCGGTTATATCACCAAGTTCATCTCTTGATTCTATGGTAAAAATAACAACGCGTTCAAGTTCTAGTTGCTCGAGTGCTTTTATACGTCCACCGGACAAGTGCTTTCTCATAAGCATACAAAACATAGGCGCTTGATCTGGATTTTCTTTCTTCAGTTCTGTTAAACTGTAGTAAGGTAAATTACTATCAGCAGACAGAAGCAATTTATAATTTTTTTTATCACTGCGTAAATGTAAAACTATTTCATCGTTTTCGGGTTGGTGAATTTTATCAATTCTACTTCCGATGATGATGGTTCTGATTTCATCATTTAAGGCGTGAATGGTAATACCATCAAAGGGCATGTGTCACCTTCTTTCCGTTAAGTCATGCTTAGTATAACAGACTAATTTAAAATAATGAAGTGATTTCAAGGTGTAACATGAAATTAATATTGAAATAAGGCTAGTATGTCCTAAAGGATTCATGTATAATTGATACTGGTGTTTTTTGAAAAGACAATTAAATAGTATGAAAAAAACTCGAAAAATGATATAATAAACATTAGTAAAAACCACTAGAGGAGGTTTTAATGGTATATAGTATGACCGGGTTCGGTCGTAGTGAGGTAGAAAGCGGCTTACAGAAAGTTTTAATCGAAATGAAAGCTGTTAACCATAGATACTGCGATATCGCTTTAAAGATCCCAAAAAAGATGACAATGTTCGAAGAACGCATCAAGCAAGTTGTAAAGCAATATGTGAATCGTGGACGTGTTGAAATTTATTTAAGTTTTGAAGAACAAAAAGGTGATGACTTTACAGTATCACCAAACTTTGCAGTATTGGATCAATATGCTGATGCCTTAAAGGCTATTCAGGAAAGATATAATATTGACAAGCAATTTGATTTAGGTCTTTTAACAAAATTTCAAGATGTTTTTACGATTGAATACAAAGAAGTTGAAGAAGAAGAAATTTGGAATTTAATTGAAAAAGCTTTATTAGAAGCCTTAAATTCTTTGATGGAAATGAGACGTGTCGAAGGTCAAAAATTACTAGATGATATTCATGCTAGAATCGATCACATTAAAACAATTCTTAAATCTTTAGCTGATAAAGCACCTGAAATTGTTCAAACACATAAAGAAAAAATGAAACAAAGAATACAAGAACTACTCGATGATGCCATTGAGATTGATGAAATTAGATTGGCACAAGAGGTTGCTTATTTCTCTGATAAAACGAATATAACAGAGGAATTAGTTAGATTGAGTAGCCACTTAGAACAACTTTATCATATTTTTGATGAAGATAAATCAATCGGTAGAAAACTGGACTTCTTGCTGCAAGAAATTAATCGTGAAATTAATACAATCGGATCCAAATCACCAGATGTTGACATTTCCAATTTTGTAATTGATTTGAAAAGTGAATTTGAAAAAATAAGAGAGCAAATACAAAATATAGAATAGGAGCAGTCAAGTGAATAAAAAGGGTTTATTGATTGTGGTATCAGGACCATCTGGTGCAGGCAAAGGCACAATTTGTAAAGAGATACTATCGAGAAGAAAAGATATTTTTGTTTCAATATCTGCTACAACACGTCAACCTAGAAAAGGTGAAGTGGATGGCATTAATTATTTTTTTAAAACACGTGAAGAGTTTGAAAGAATGATTGATGAAGAAGCCTTCATAGAATATGCTGAAGTGTATAATAATTTATATGGTACACCAAAAGAGTATGTACTAGATAAATTGAATCAGGGTGAAAACTGTTTACTTGAGATAGATATTCAAGGTGCTTTGCAAGTTAAGAAAAGATATCCTGAAGGCGTGTATATTTTTATTTTACCACCTTCAATGAAAGAGTTAAAAAGCCGTATTATTGGCAGAGGCAGTGAGACCCCAGAAAGTCTTGAAAGAAGATTTTCAAGTGCTTTCGAAGAAATTGAATTTGTCAATCAATATGATTATTATATTATTAATGATGAAGTATCAACAGCAACAGATACAATGGAATCCATTATCGATGCTGAGAGATGTAAGGTTATCGAAGATATAGAAGAGATTGTGGCGATGTTTAAGGAGGAAATTTAATGTTATACCCACCAGTAAATGAGCTTATTAGAAAAGCAGGCACAAGATATGGTTTGATTATTGCAGCAGCAAAACGTGCAAGAGAAATCATTGATACTGATGATGAAGTCATCAGTGTAGATTCAAGTGTTGCAGTAACACAAGCAATAAACGAAATCTATGATGGTACTATTGTGATTCGTGAATTATCTGAAGATGAATATGAAGAAGAGAATCAAGAGGTCATCGTATTAGACCATGAGTAATTAATCGAGTATACTTGGCTTCAAGTATACTTTTTACTTTATGCTGTAAAAATACAGAAACATAGGTCAGCACTTTAAAAAGATCAATAAAAAGGAGCGAGATATGTTAAAAGGTAAACACGTTGTTATTGGCGTTACTGGAGGTATCGCTGTTTATAAAGTTGTAGATGTTGTTAGCCGTTTAAAAAAACTTGGTGCAGAAATTACAGTCATGATGACCAAACATGCAACAGAATTTGTCACACCATTGACGTTTAGATCTTTGTCATTGAATTATGTGGTAGTGGACATGTTTGAGGAACCCAAGACTTGGAATGTTGAACATATTGAAATTGCAAAAAGAGGAGATGTATTTCTCCTAGCTCCAGCTACTGCCAATGTTATTGGTAAATTAGTAGGTGGGATCGCAGATGACATGGTCACCACGGTTTTAATGGCAACAAAAGCACCTGTATTTATTGCTCCAGCCATGAATACAGGCATGTATACCAACCCTGTTGTTCAGAGAAACATGTTGGATCTTAAAACCTTGGGATATCATTTTATTGATCCTGATGCAGGTAGATTGGCTTGTGGTGATGAAGGCATGGGCAAATTGGCTTCACCGGAACGTATTGTGGAGACCTTAGTGGCTTTTATGTCAAAACAGGATTTCAAGGACAAGAAAATCTTAATAACAGCTGGACCAACACAAGAACCTATTGATCCGGTTCGTTATATTACCAATCATTCCTCAGGAAAAATGGGTTATAAATTGGCTGAGGAAGCGGCTCGAAGAGGGGCTGAAGTCATTTTGGTTTCAGGTCCAACACAACTTGAAATACCTACGGGCGTTAAGAGAATTTCTGTAACAACTGCTTTAGAGATGTATGAAGCTGTTATGACTCAAATGGATGATATGGATATTATCATTAAAGCAGCTGCTGTTGCAGATTATACACCTGAACATTATTCAGATAGAAAAGTCAAAAAATCTAATGATGATCTCAGCATACCTTTGAAGAGAACTCATGATATCGCCTTGGCAATTAATGAGAGAAAAAAAGATCAAATTGTTGTGGGTTTTGCAGCAGAATCTCATGATCATGAAAAGAATGCCTTAGGAAAAATCCAAAGAAAGGGATTTGATTTCATCGTTTTAAATGATATTTCAAGAGAAGGTGCTGGATTCAAAAGTGATACTAACATCGTTACAATTATAGATTCAAAAGGTGAACAAGTTTCTTATGACAAAATGCTAAAAGGTGAACTTGCCACAATTATTTTAGATAAAGTCACACAATATTTTAAGTAGGTTATTCATGTATACAAAAGTGATACTAACACAAAATAATAAGGCCATTGATATGGCCTTTACTTATAAGGTTCCAGAATCAATGCTTGAAAACTTAAGAATTGGTAGTAGGGTAATTGTTCCCTTTGGTGTTGGTAATCGACTCATTGAAGGATTTGTACTTGAGCTATCAGAGTTGACTGAGTTTGAAGAACCAAAAGATATCTATCAAATAATAGAGGGTTTCTCTTTAACAGAATTGCAAATACAATGTGTGAAATGGTTAAAAGAAACATATCTTGCAACATATGATGAAGCCTTGTCTACGATTATTCCTTCAGGGATTAAGTTAAATAAAACAGAGTATTATACTCTTATCAAACCCTTTGAAGCAAATTCAAAACAACAAGTGCTTTTAAAAGATTATTTGAATGAACCTGTTACGGATGTCATTTTAAATGATTTACAATTGATGAATACAGCTAGAGCGTTGGTTCATAAAGGTTATATAAAAAAGGAAGTTGTCTTTAAACAAGAAATAGATACCCAATATAAAAAGGTTGCATATGGTTTAATCGAAGAAGGACAATTGGAAGATGCTCTTTCAAAGATCAGTTCAAGAGCTTCAAAACTCAGACAAATACTATCCTTCATCATTGAAGTGAAACAATGCGATGTCAATATTTTAAACCGAGAATTAAAAGCCACTGCAAGTCAACTTTCAAAACTTGAAGCCTTGGGATTCATAGAAGTGAAGGAACAAGAGAAATTTAGACAACCTGATCAAGTAAAACAGCTTTTCAAAACAGAGAAATTTTCTTTGTCCCATGCACAAAATGAAGTTTATGAAAAGATTAAATTTCATTTGAATCAGCATAAGAAGTTTTTAATTCATGGGGTCACAGGTAGTGGTAAGACTGAAATTTATATGACTCTGGCTGAAGAGGTGGTTAAACAAGGCAAACAGGTTATTATTTTAGTCCCTGAAATTGCATTAACACCTCAGATTGTAAAAAAATTCATTAAAAGGTTTGGGTCAGATATTGCCATTATGCACAGTAAAGTTTCTCAAGGTGAAAGATACGATCAGTATCGTGCGATTTTATCTGGAGAGATTAATATTATTATAGGGGCAAGATCTGCAGTGTTTTCCCCATGTGAAAATTTAGGACTGATTATTATCGATGAAGAACATGAAAATAGTTATAAGTCAGAGTCAAATCCTAAATATGTCACAGAGGAAGTGGCAACTTATTTAACAGAGAAAGCAGGCGTACCTTTGGTAGTAGCCTCTGCAACCCCAAGTATATCAACTTATTATAAAAAAGATGAGGACTTTGAACTACTCAGCTTGAATACGAGATTTAATCAACATCCACTACCTGAAATTCATTTGGTAGATATGAGAGAAGAATTAAATAATGGTAATAGATCTATGTTCTCAGTATTGCTTCTAGATAAAATTCAAGAACGATTGGAAAAAAAAGAACAGACGATTCTCTTTTATAATCGAAAGGGCTATGCAACCTTTGTTTCTTGTCGAAATTGTGGTTATGCATTAAAGTGTCCGAATTGTGATATTGCACTGACTTACCATCAGCAGAACAACGAAGCTAAATGTTCCTATTGTGATTACAAGATTCAAGTTTCAAAGACTTGTCCAGAATGTGACAGTGGATACTTTAAATTCTTTGGAACCGGCACTGAGAAGGTAGAAGATTTAATTCAAGAGGTTTTTCCAGAAGCGAGAATTGGGCGTTTGGACAGTGAAAGTACTTCTAGGAAAGGTAGCCTTGAAAGCATCATTGAAGATATGGAACAACAGAAAATAGATATTCTTCTAGGGACACAAATGGTTACTAAAGGACTCGATTTTAAAAATGTAACTTTGGTAGGGGCTTTGTCGGCGGACTTAAGTTTAAATATGCCCGATTATTTAGCGCCTGAAAAAACTTTCCAACTGTTAACACAAGTTGCAGGGCGTGCTGGTAGAGGTGATAAAAAAGGTGAAGTTGTTATTCAAACCTATACACCGGATCACTATGCCATAGAAAGTGCTATTCATCATGATTATAAACAGTTTGCTGAAATGGAATTGGCTATACGTGAAGCCTATGGTTACCCACCTTTTATGGAAATGGTGAGTATCATCATTACAGGTGAAAAGGAGGAACAAGTCATCCCTTCAGCCCATAATCTATATAGAGAATTGGAAAGATTTATTTATAAACGCTTAAATAAAGAGCAAGTTCAGATTCTTGGACCGAATCCAGCCTTGTTTCAACGGATTAATAGTCGTTATAGATGGCAAATTATCTTAAAGTTTGATAAAATGGATTTGGTTCTCATAAGAAATATTATAAACTATATTTGTATTAAACATCGAGATCAAGTTGTGATGCCTGATGTGTATATGAATATTAACATAAGACCATTGAGTTTACTATAGGAGGAATAATGGCATTAAGAGAAATTAGAAAAGATTCTGACCCGGTTTTGAGAAAAAATTCTCGTGTGGTAGAAAAAATTGATGATCGTATAAAAGTATTAGTTGAAGATATGATTGAAACCATGTACGAGGCTGATGGGGTTGGTTTGGCAGCACCTCAAATTGGCATTTTAAAACGTGTGATTGTTATTGACTTGTATGATGATACTGGTGTTAAGGTTCTAATTAATCCTGAAATTATCAGACAGGAAGGACAATATCTTGATGCAGAAGGTTGCTTGAGCATTCCTGGTGTTTCAGGTATGGTAGAAAGACCTGAAATCACTGTTGTTAAAGGTTTGAATCTTGAAGGCGAAGAAATTATCATAGAAGGTGAAGGCTTATTATCAAGAGCACTTTGTCATGAAATTGATCATTTAAACGGTATTTTGTTTACGGATAAAATGATTGAAGAATTAGTCGAGGAAGCTTAGTTATGAATGTAGTTTTTATGGGCACTCCAGAATTTGCAGTACCATGCTTAGACATTTTAATTGAGCATTACAATGTCTCTGCAGTTTTTACACAGCCAGATCGTCCTAAAGGTCGAGGCAAACAATTGGCGATGAGTGCTGTAAAAGAAAGAGCTTTGAAAGACAACATTCCGGTTTATCAACCTGAGAAAATCAAAACACCTGAAATGGTTAAAATTTTAAGAGATTTGAATCCTGATGTTATTGTTGTTGTGGCTTATGGACAGCTGCTTTCTCAAGAGATTTTAGATATTCCTCCATCTGGTTGTATCAATGTTCATGCTTCACTTCTTCCAAAGTACAGAGGTGCAGCACCTATCAATTGGGCTATTGTTAATGGTGAAACAGAATCAGGTGTTACGACTATGTACATGGCAAAAGGTCTGGATACAGGGGATATGATCATGAAGTCAAAAGTAGATATTCCTCTACAGATGACCGGTGGTGAGCTTCATGATGCCTTGTCAGAAAAAGGAAAATTTTTAATTCTAAGAACATTAAAAGCCATTGAGAGAAATGAAGTGGAACGTGAACCTCAAGATGATGCATTATCTTCTTATGCGCCACTTTTAGATAAAGAAGTGAGTATTATCAATTGGGAAAAATCTTGTTTGGAAGTTCATAATCTGGTAAGGGGCTTCAACCCTTGGCCTATTGCAACGACGACTTTCGAAAATGAAAAAATGAAGATTTACAGAACTGAACCGACTGAAATCAAAGCCAAAGGTAGACCCGGCCAAGTGGTTTCTGTGTCCAAAGAAGGTATTTTTGTAAATTGTGCTGACTTTCAATTGAAAATTATTGAAATTCAAATGCCGAATAAAAAACGTATGACAGTCGAAGCGTTTATTTTAGGTCACGATTTAAAAAAAGGAATTGTTTTAGGAGAGTGATGATATGTTCTATTATGAGTTGTATTGGTTAGTTATTCCTGCAATAATCTTAGCATTTTATGCTCAAAGTAAAGTGAAAAATAACTATAATAAATATGCAAAAATAAGAAGTACAAGAGGTTTAACCGGTGCTGAAGTTGCCAGTGAAATCTTAAGATCAAATGGTTTGTATGATGTTAAAATTGAAAGAGGAAAAGGTGTGCTTTCAGATCATTACAATCCTCGAACTCGTGTAGTAACTTTATCACCTCATGTTTATGATGCTGATAGTATTTCTGCTGCAAGTATTGCTGCTCACGAGTGTGGTCATGCTGTACAACATGCAGAGCATTATGCACCTATGGCTGTTCGCTCTGCTTTAGTGGGTCCTACTCAAATTGCAACAAAGGCTGCAGGTATATTTGTCTTTGCGGGTATTTTGTTGGCTAGATCCAATATGCTGTGGTTATTAGATATTGGTATATTGGCCTATTTAATTATAACAGTATTCCATTTAGTTACATTGCCCGTGGAGTTCAATGCAAGTTCAAGAGCAATAAGAATGTTAGGCGATTATGGTTTACTTTATGATGAAGATATTGATGGTACGAAGAAAGTTTTAAATGCCGCTGCATTAACGTATGTCGCAGCCATGTTAACTGCTTTGTTGTCTTTAATTCGATTATTGGCAATTAGAGACCGTAGATCATAATTTAAAATCTTATATGGATGAATTCAAAAAAGGTAGTTGTATGCTATACACTACCTTTTGTTTTTGTTTCAACATGTGTATAATGTACATGAGACAAATTAAATAGATTAAGGTGATTGTATGATAAAAAATGCTAGAAAAGTAGCTTTAGAGTTGTTGAATGACAATGAAAAAAATCAGTATATAAATAAATTGGTTCAAAATTTATATAAGAGAGAAGATATTGATGAAAGAGATAAGCATTTCATCAGTAAAATTGTTTATGGCGTTGTAGAGCAAAAAATATACTTGGATTTTCTAATTCGAAAGTTTTCAAGCGTAAGGTTAAAGAAGATAGATCCATGCATCTTAAATATTTTAAGAATGAGTGTCTATCAAATTTTATTTATGGATAAGACACCAAACCCTTCAGCTGTAGATGAAGCCGTTAAATTGGCAAAAAAAGAAAGCTTCAGACATAGTGGTTTTGTTAATGGCGTCTTGAGAAATTTCATCAGAGACGGTCACAAGGTTCAAATCCCTAAGACTGATTTAATTGAATTCTTATCCATTAAATACTCTCATCCTGAGTGGATGGTAAAAAGATTTATTGAATTGTTTGGTGAATCCTTCGCAGAAGATTTAATGGCAGCCAATAATACAATTCCAGATCTTTCTATTCGGATCAACACTCAGTTGACCAAACGTGAAGATTATATGACAAAACTTCAAATGGATGGTATTCCATGTAGAATAAGTGATATAGTAGAAGATGGAATTGTAATAGAACAAAGTAAAAAATTAGACCTTGAACACAATGAAGACTTTAAAAAGGGTTTGTTTATTATACAAGATGAAAGCTCAATGAAAATTGCCCATATTGTTGCACCGGAAGATGGAGATCAGATTTTAGATCTTTGTGCTGCTCCTGGTGGGAAAACAACTCATATGGCACAACTTTGTCCTAGGGCACAGATTATCTCATGCGATGTTTCTGAGCAAAAGCTTCATTTAATTGAAGAAAATGTGAAGCGATTGAACTTAGAAAATGTTCAACTGATGCTTAATGATGCAACTGTTGAAAATGAATCCTTTAAAATGAGATTTCATAAGGTTTTAGTGGATGCACCTTGTTCAGGGCTAGGGATCATCAGAAGAAAACCTGATATTAAGTATCATAAAACTTATGAAGATATTCTTGCATTAAGTGAAATTCAATTAACAATTTTAAATCAAGCTTCAAACTATGTAATGAATGAAGGCTTTTTAATATACAGCACTTGTACTGTAGACCCAATAGAAAATGGCGAAGTCATTAAACAATTCTTAAGAACCCATCAAGAATTTGAGATAGTACCAATTGAAGATAATAATGCAATGCAATTATATCCTAATGTGGATGAAACAGATGGATTTTATTGTTGCAAGATGAAGAAAAAATAGAGGTGTTTATGTTTCAGGTAGCATTTAAGACAGATGTAGGTCTTAAACGAACAAATAACCAGGATACAATCCTTGTATGTAAAGACATACAACTTTGCATCGTTGCTGATGGTATGGGTGGTTATAAAGGTGGAGAAATTGCCAGTTTATTGGCGGTTCAGGCAATTGAAGATACAGTTAGATCTTCAGAGGATCGTAATCCTCAAACGCTTTTGATCTCTGCAATAAACAATGCCAATAAGAATATTTATCTGAGAGCTTGTGATGAACCAGATTTGAAAGGCATGGGTACAACTTGCTCCATGGTTTTAATAGATGATCAGATTCATATTGCTCATGTTGGTGATTCCCGTGTTTACTTTATAACCGATGAGATTAAGCAAGTAACTTTAGATCACACCCTAGTTGAAGATTTGATTAAAAGAGGTGAAATTAATCGTTCTGAAGCGAGGAATCATCCGAAACGCAATGTTATCACAAGAGCGGTTGGTTCTGATCCTGAAGTTTTAGTAGATTATGCTGCTTATTCCCTAAGTGAAACAGAGAAAGTTTTAATTTGTTCAGATGGTTTGACAGGCAAAATTACCGATAATGAACTACTTGAAATTATACTTAAGAACGACTTACAAGAAGCGGTTGATCAAATGATTCAATTAGCCAATGAACGTGGCGGTTCAGATAATATTTCTGTAATTTTATTATCTTTATAGTGAATGTTTAAATAATAAATTTGATCATTTTTGATCATTAGATACAAGAGGTGTAAGCATGATAGGTAAAATATTAGGCAATCGATATGAATTGTTGGAAAAAGTAGGTGCTGGAGGAATGGCTGTCGTTTTTAAAGCGCGCTGTCACTTGTTGCATCGATTTGTTGCCGTAAAAGTCTTGAGAGAAGAATATGTAACAGATCAGGAATTTTTAAAGAAATTTTCAAAAGAAGCCCAAGCTGCTGCGAGTTTGTCACATCAAAATATTGTAAATGTTTACGATGTAGGTAATGAAGACGGTATGCCATATATCGTAATGGAGTATGTGGAAGGCAAAACCTTAAAAGCATATATAGATGAATACAATGGTTTTCTAACCAATGATGAAATCGCCAATTTCGCAAGACAAATTGCATTGGCTTTAGAACACGCCCATAGCAATCAAATTATTCATAGGGATATTAAACCTCACAATATATTAGTCGCTAAAGATGGCACATTAAAAGTTGGAGATTTTGGTATTGCCAGTGCTATTTCTGAAACCACAACTTCTTATTCCAGTGAGGCCATAGGCTCAGTGAAATATACCTCACCAGAACAGGCTCGAGGTAAAAATGTTGATCAAAGAACAGATTTATATGCCTTAGGTGTTCTTATGTATGAAATGGCAACAAGAACAGTGCCTTTCAGAGGTGATACAGCTGTGGAAATCGCTTTGAAACATATGAAAGAAGATATTGTTCCTCCTTCTACAATCAATAGTACATTTCATAAGGGACTCGAGAGTGTAGTGATGAGAAGTCTGTTGAAAGACATCTCTGAGCGTTATCAGTCTGCTAGAGAACTGATTGATGATTTGGAAAAAATTATCAATAATCCATCTGTTAATGTACCTTTTTATGACTTTGATTCTGAAGCACCAACTCAGAAAATACCAAGCTTGAAAGAATTTGATATATTAGATGAAGGTGAGAATAGAAAAATGAAGATTAAAAAACCAACACAACAAAAGATAAATTTAATTGCCAGTATAGGTGTTGTCCTTTTAGCGTTTGTTATGGTACTTGTAATTTTTGTAGTTTCAAGATTAGCAGATCAAGAAAAAGTAAATGTTCCTGAATCCATTACTTTGGATTCTGTTGTAGGGATGACTTATGAAGAAGGAAAAATTTATTTGGAAGAACAAGGTTATACCGTAATTGAAGGGGATTTGGAAAAGAATAATGAAGTGCCTGCAGGGAGTATTTCCAGTCAAAGACCTGTAGCAGGTACAAAACTTAGACCTGGCTATAAAATTACCTTGAATATTTCAGAAGGAGCAACATTAGCAAAAGTCCCTAATTTACTATTCAAAACAGTGAATGAAGCAGAAATTATCATAGAAAACAGCGATTTTACTATTGGCAATATAACTTATGTGAATGATGATTTAGATAAAGGATATATATTAGAACAAGATCCTATAGCTAATGCTGAAGCTAAAGACAATGCTGCTATAAATCTTATTGTGAGCCTGGGACCTGAATATAATAAAGTAATTATGCCTAGACTTACAGATATGACTTTAGAAGACGCTCAAAGAACCTTAATTGAGTTAGGTTTGGAAGTTGGAAATCTTGAATATGTAGAACATGTATCAATTGAAAAAGATCATGTTATTTCACAAAGTGTTCAAGAAGGTACAGAATTGGATTTAGCTTCTCTAGTTGATTTAAGTATTTCACTAGGTCAGGGAACTGAAGAAGAAGAAGAAAATCCAGATGAAAATGCTGATACAATTTCATCAAAGGCCTATAATATTCCAACTGGAGATTATAAAGGTCAAACGATTACCCTTAAAATTACATTTGAATCAGGATCAGGTACAGTAACTTTATATGAGCAGTCTCATACGATTGCTGAAGACATGGAAGCAGTATTAGTTGAAGTGACCTCGTCAGGTTCAGGGGTTTTAAATTTCTTTGTGAACAATGGTTTAATCAGTTCAAGAGAGGTTGACTTTTCTAATTAAGTTTATTACAATGAATGCGTTGTGCTAGGAGGATGAATGCAAGGAATTATTATGAAAGCCATTGCTGGCTTTTATTATGTGAAAACTGCAGACAATTTATACGAATGTCGTGCCAGAGGGATTTTCAAGAATAGAAAGATAACGCCATTAGTAGGTGATAAAGTGACTATCTCTGTTGATGAATCAGATCCTACAAAAGGTCGTATTGAAACTATTGAAGATCGAAGTATTGAACTGGTGCGTCCTCCTGTTGCCAATGTTACTCAAGCAATAATTGTTTTTTCTGTAGCCCAACCCGATCCCAATCTTAATTTGTTGGATAAACTACTTGCAATTTGTGCTTATAGAGGATTAAAAGTGGTACTTTGTTTCAATAAAGTAGATTTGGAAAATGCTTCTTTTATTCAGTCTTTAGAAACTATTTATGAGCATGCAGGTTATAAGGTAATCCCCACCAGTGCAACCAATCACATTGAAATTGATGCTTTGAAGGCTGTATTAAAAGATGAAATTTCTGTTTTTGCAGGTCCTTCAGGTGTCGGAAAGTCATCGTTACTCAATGAGATTCAAGCAGGTATGCAATTGCAAGTGGGAAGTTTGAGTAAAAAGATAAATCGTGGTAAACATACAACAAGACATAGTGAATTAATAGAATTAACATCAGGTGGTATGGTTGTTGATACACCGGGCTTTACTTCAATGGATATCACTGAAATTGAAATAGAATCTTTATCAGATTGTTTTTTAGAGTTTAAACAACCATCAGAATCTTGTCGATTTAACAATTGCCTACACATCAATGAACCCCATTGTGGTGTTAAAGATGCCGTTAAAAATGGAGCGATTCATCAAAGTCGATACGATTCATATGTTTATTTTATCAACGCTTTAGAAGAGCACAGGAGGTTTAAATCGTGGTAAAACTAGCCCCATCAATATTGTCAGCTGATTTTGGTGATTTGCTGAAGGATGTAAAAAATGTGGAAGCAGCTGGTGCAGATTGGTTGCATATAGATATTATGGATGGTCACTTTGTACCCAATATTTCTTTTGGTCCTATGGTGATGAAAGCAATACAAAACAAAACTGAAATGCCTTTTGATGTACATCTGATGATCGAAAATCCAGACTTGTATATAAAGGATTTTGTTGATGCCGGCGCTTATATGATTACAGTACATGAAGAGGCTTGCAAACATTTACATCGTACTATACAATTGATTAAATCCTATGGCGTAAAAGCTGGTGTATCCCTTAATCCCGCAACTTCATTATCAACCCTTGAAGAAGTGTTGCCTGAATTGGATATGGTACTGATTATGTCTGTAAATCCAGGCTTTGGAGGACAAAGTTTCATTGAATCTTCTCTTGAAAAAATAAGACGCTTAAAAAATATGATCGATAGCCGTCAATTAAACGTTGACATACAAGTTGATGGTGGTGTAAAATTATCAAATGTGAAAGATGTTTTGGATGCAGGTGCAAACATAATTGTTGCAGGTTCTGCTGTATTTGGAGCTGATGATTTAAACAAGCGTGTAAATGATTTTAAAGAGATTTTCAAAGCTTATGAATAAGTGTGTTATTATTGGCAATGGTCCAATAGAAGATATAAGCATTTTTAAAGAACTTTTAAATCATGCGGATTATATCATCTGTGCAGATGGTGGCCTGAATCATTTGAATTCAGTGCAAATAATACCTCAGTTAATTCTAGGGGATTTAGATTCTGTTAAAGAAGAGGTTTTACAGCAATATGATTTTGTTGAGCAAAAAACTTTTCCCAAAAGAAAAGATGCAACAGATTCTGAGTTAGCTTTAGACTACGCAATTGCTTTAAATCCTAAAGAATTGGTTATGTTAGGTTTTACAGGAGGTCGTTTAGATCATTGTTTAACCAATATGCATATGTTAAAACGTGTTCCAACAAACATCAGAGCATCTCTAGTAGATGCTCATAATAAGGTTTATTACTGTGAATCAGATTTTGAATACCAGGGTCAAATAGGAGAAAATTTGTCAATTATTCCTGTCACTGAGAAAGTAACAGGTATTACGACTGAAGGTTTGGACTACCCACTTTGTAATGAAACGTTGTATTTAGACGGATCGAGAGGAGTGAGTAATGTTTTGAAAGCTTCATATGTGAAGATTGAAACTCAATCGGGATCATATTTTGTAATTCTTTCAAAAGATTAAAAAAAGTCTTGAATCCCATCAGAGATTCTGTTAAAATAAATCTGTTGATAATGTTTATTCACTCGAAGGAGGTGTAATATATGGCAAAAGAATGTTTTGTATGTGGTAAAGGTAAAGTATCTGGTAACAACGTTTCTCACGCGATGAATCATACAAGAAGAACTTGGTCTCCAAACTTAAGAAGAGTTAAGGCTATCGTTAACGGTTCTCCAAAGAGAATCAGAGTGTGTGCTAGATGTTTAAGAGCTGGCAAAGTAGAAAGAGCTATATAACCACGAATTTAAATAGGCCTAGGCCTATTTTTTACTTTGTGGATATATATAATATTCATTGAAAGTAACGTCTAGTTGCACAAAATTCATTAATATTTTATAATATAGATTGTGTCGTTTCATTGGATATCTTATAGTATTTATAAGAAAATTTGAAAATCTTGTTAAAATACTGTAAAATAGATAGGTACAAAATGTTTAAGTAAAGAAACTTTCTTATTATAGAGGAGGCGTCGATGGAGACAACAATCAACAATGAAATTGGTTCTGTTCATATTAGTGAAGAAGTCATTGCAATGATCGCTGGCGCTGCAGCAAATGAAGCATATGGCATTGTCGGTATGACAACCAAATCAGGAAAAAATGGATTAGGATCCATTCTAAGAAAAGAAAATATGTCAAAAGGTGTGGACGTTCGTTTTGAAAATGAAGAAATCTTCATTGATTTATATGTCATCATTCAATTTGGAACAAAAATATCGGTGGTTGCCAAAAATACAATTGATAAAGTGAAATACAATGTGGAAACCCAAACAGGTTTAAAGGTGGCTAAGGTTAATCTAAACATTGAAGGCATCAAAGTGCAATCATAGGTATAGGAGGCATGAAAGTGAAGGTAACAACAATAGACAGTTCACTTCTGGTGAAGATGTTCAATCAAGGGACTTATGCATTAAATCAAAATAGAGGTTTAGTTGATGCACTAAATGTTTTCCCTGTACCAGATGGCGATACAGGAACGAATATGTCATTGACAATGCAGTCTGCAGTTAAAAATATAAATGACAAATCTTTTGAAACCGTGGATGATGTTGCAAAATCATTTGCCAAAGGTTTGTTGATGGGTGCTAGAGGAAACTCTGGTGTGATCTTATCACAAATTTTTAGAGGTTTTGCAAACGGTTGTAAAGATAAGGAAGTATTAACAAGCGAAGATTTAGTGGCTGCTTTTACAGAAGCAAGAGTCGTTGCTTACAAAGCCGTTTTGAAACCTGTGGAAGGCACTATTTTAACGGTTATTAGAAAAATCAGTACACACTTAGAAGAGCTTGCTGAAGCACCTGATTTACATGATTTATTTGACATTATCATCAATCGTGGTAACGATGTTTTAGCTAAAACACCAGAATATTTGGATGTGTTAAAACAGGCAGGAGTTGTCGATGCAGGTGGTAAAGGTTTAATGTGTATTTTACAAGGTTTCTATGATGCTCTTTTAGGAAAAGAAGCAACCGATTCATTTGTTCATCATGAAGAGTTCAATGAGCTGGATAGAACTATAAATCCTGTAGATATTAAATTCCAATACTGTACAGAATTCATCGTTAAAACCCAGATTTCAAATCATAGTGCATTCCAAGCAGAAATTCAAACTTTAGGGGATTCAATGGTGTTTGTACGTGATGAGGATTTAATTAAAGTACACATTCATACCAATGAACCGAATAAAGCTTTGGGATTTGCTTTAACTATAGGTGAACTTCAAACGATTAAAATTGAAAATATGAAGTTACAACATGAAAATATTATAGCAAAAGAAGAGCCAGTAGAAGAAAAAGAATTTGGTTTTATTACAGTAACAATGGGTGATGGTTTTGAAGCGCTGTTCAAGGATTTAAATGTAGACTATGTCATAAAAGGTGGTCAAACAATGAACCCGAGTACAGAAGATATCACGAATGCCATTAACAGTGTTCATGCTAAACATATATTTGTTTTACCTAATAACTCAAATATAATTCTTGCTGCAAACCAAGCAAAGGAATTGAGTGATAAATCTGTTTATGTAATTCCATCGAAGACAGTGCCACAAGGCATTGCAGCAATGATTGAATTCAACGATGGTCTTGATCCAGAAGAAAACTTAGATGCGATGACAGAAATTTTAAGCGAAGTGCAAACTGCCCAAATTACCTATTCTGTTAGAGATACTGTATTTAATGATCGTGAAATCAAAGAAGGTGATATTTTAGGTGTTGCCAATGGTGATATTTCAGCTGTAGGTAGTGACATTAATGAAATTGCTCTAGAAACTATCGAGCACATTGTTGAAGATGCTGAAATCCTTACAGTTTATTATGGTGAAGAAATTGAAGAACCTGCTGTAAATGATTTGATTGCAAGATTAGAAGAAAAATATCCAGAAATGGAAGTTGAAATGTATCCAGGCAAGCAGCCTTTATATTACTATATTATTTCAGCTGAATAGATTAATGGAATTAAGAGAGATGCATTCATTTGAATGCATCTTTTGTGTATAATAGTGTTGAGGTGTAAATCATGCTATTACAAACTAAGTTATCCAGTATAAAAGGTGTGGGTCCCAAAAAATACGAGTTGTTGTCAAAAATGGGCTTAAACACTGTTGAAGACTTTTTAGAACATTATCCTAGACGCTATATTGATCGACGTCATATTATTGGACTATCTGAAATCGTAAATGAAATGACCTGTACTGTTCGTGCAACGGTTGTAGACATTCAAATATCCAGTCGATTTGGTAAAAAGGAATACTTAAAAATTAAGACCACAGATGGAGAATATTTTCTAGATGTGATATTTTTCAATGCCCGTTATGTATCAGGATTATTTAAAATCAATAGAGAATATTTATTTTATGGGAAAATATCTTATACTCAAGGCTGTTTTTCTATGACCCATCCTGATTTTACATCTTCAGAAAAACCTTCAGAACTTTTTTCGAGTATTCAACCGGTATATTCCTTAACTGATGGGTTAACACAAAAGGATATGTTTAAAATATCCAAAGAGATCTTTAAAGGACTGATATTAAGTGAAACCTTAGATGATTATATCATCAAAAAACATCAGTTGTGTTCAAGACAACAAGCTATTGAAGAAGTTCATTTTCCTACAAGTAGAGAAGGCTTTAAAGTGTCGAAATATCGTTTGATTTTCGAAGAATTTTTTCTGCTGCAACTAGGCTTAATTATGTTGAAATCAGATATTAAGGAAAAAGAAGGCAATGATTACCAAATGACGCCAAGGATCAAAAGAACATTAGATGATTTTATTTTAAAATTACCATATGAAATGACAGGTGCTCAAAAGAGAGTTTATATAGAGATTCTTGAAGATTTAATTAATGATAAGTTGATGAATCGATTGGTACAAGGAGATGTAGGATCTGGTAAAACCTTATTAGCTATGCTAGCCATTTATTTTGCTCACTTAAATGGTTATCAATGTGCACTTATGGTACCAACAGAAATTCTTGCTGAACAACACTATGAGTCGTTCCTAAAAACTTTTCAGGATGTAGATATTAAAATAGCTCTTTTAACAGGAAGTACTAAAAATGACACGATAAAAGAGCAAATAAAAAGTGGTTTTGTCGATTTGGTCATTGGAACCCATGCACTCATACAAAAGGATGTCTCTTTTAAGAATTTAGGCTTGGCCATAACAGATGAGCAGCATCGATTTGGTGTCAATCAACGACAACTTTTAAGTACCAAAGGAAAATCACCAGACGTTTTGGTACTAACAGCAACGCCAATACCGAGAACTTTATCTCTCATTTTATATGGTGACATTGATATCTCAAAAGTAGATGAAATGCCAGCCGATCGTAAACCGATAAAAACCAGCTGGGTACCAAGTTATAAACTTGATCGGATGTATGATTACATCAAGGATGAAATTGAAAAGGGAAGACAATGCTATATTGTATATCCCTTAGTGGAAGAATCAGATGTTTTAGATTTAAAATCCGTGACAACGATGTTCGAAAAGTTGTCAAAATCAGTTTTTTCCCAATATAAAACTGGCATGATCCATGGGAAAATGAAATCATCTGAAAAAGATAAAATTATGAAAGCCTTTGAAAAGAATGAAATTCAAATTTTATTTGCAACAACAGTGATAGAAGTGGGAATCAACGTGCCCAATGCATCTATTATGGTCATTGAACATGCAGAAAGATTTGGTCTTGCTCAATTGCACCAATTGAGAGGTCGTGTTGGCAGAGGGGAATATCAAAGTTATTGCTTTTTAATTAGTGATGCCAATTCTGACATAACCAAAGAGAGACTAAATATGATGACAAAAAGTACCGATGGATTTGAAATTGCAGATAAGGATTTGGAAATCAGAGGTCCAGGTGAAGTATTTGGTTTAAAACAACATGGTCTACCTGAATTTAAGCTAGGAGATTTAATAAAACATAAAAAAATATTAGAAGATGCTCAAGAGGAAGTGAAGGCTTATTATCAATCTGATGCCTTTAAAGAAGCTTTGGTACATGGCTCAGCGATGCTGGTCAAGGTTAAGCATCTCTTTGATCAATTTACACTATAAGCAATCTTATAAATAATCAAGAGCTTATTCAGAAACATTATTATTATATTTTGCTTATTTTTTGCATCACAAAAAAACCTAAG
>JAFGVN010000115.1 GCA_016937975.1 Clostridia bacterium | reverse complement strand
TTTCGAGATAATCCTATTAGATTGTTAACAATCTGAGTTGCCATTGTACTTAGATGTAGAATGGAAGCAACGTAGTTGCATTTCTTGGAAAATCATATTTTCATTTGAATCAGTTTTTGCGAAGTCAGATTTTTATAACAAGTTATCAATAAAATCACTAAGACTTCTTTTTTCAAAACTCGTTAAATCTGAAAGTTCTTCCTCAGAAATAATGTTTAAGCGATCATTTAGGAATTCTAAAATCTCTTCGAAGTGATCTTGATCAAACTCTTGGTTTGATTCTTGTAGTTCGTCGAAGAAGTTAGAAAACTCCTCACAGTCACATCCTTTAATATTGCTAATAATCTCATTTAATGTCGTTATGTCCATTGTTATCACCTTTCATATTTTTTTGCAAGGTTGATTATAATTGAATTTTTATATGATGTAAATAGTTTTTTACAGATTCTTGATTATCACTATTAAAATAGTCAATTGTCTACAAAAATATGATAAGATTATGTGGGAGGAGGCGTGAAAATGAAAACAAATAAACAAAGAGTCGTCAAACAATCGGTACAGGGGAAAGTACATCATCCATTAGGTGGTGGTTATCGCATAAGTCATGAAGGAGAACCTAGAATTTTACCTGCTACAGGTGGTATTACATATAATGTAAAAATTGGAGATCCTGCTTTTGGTTGGGAAGGTGATCACGTTGAACCTGGCGTATCAGCAAGAAATGAAGATAAAAATGAAAATGCAGCATTTACAACACTTTCTTGTATTGGTAATGAAGCAAAAGTCATCAGTGGCGATGGAAAAGGTGCTATTGGTTATGTTACTGGTGTGCATGGTGGTATCGAACATGTCATGATTCACTTTGAACAAGAAGATCTTGAAAAGATGGCTGTGGATGATAAAATCCTTGTGAAAGCATATGGTCAAGGACTAAGATTAGAAGGCTTTGATGCAATTAAAATCATGAGTGTGGACCCTGATTTGTTTGATGTATTGCCAATAACGGTTAAGGAAGATCATATTGTGATTGATGTGGCATGTGAAGTTCCTGCTTATTTAATGGGTTCAGGTATAGGCGCTGCAAGTGCGTATACCGGTGATTATGATATTATGACTGCAGACATTGACATGATTAAATCTTTGGGCATTGATCAACTGAAATTTGGAGATTTAGTTCTCTTAAAAGATTGTGATAATACCTTTGGAAGAGGTTACTTAAAGGGTGCAGTATCCATAGGCGTTGTCATTCATTCAGATTGTATTAAAATGGGTCATGGTCCAGGAATAACTACCATTATGAGTGCAAAGACAAATATCATTAAAGGTCATATAAATTCAGAGGCGAATATTTCAAATTATATTTCTCGATTAGAGCGTTAATGACACAAAAAGCCAAAACTAGAAGGTTTTATTTTGGTATTCTATAGGCAGGAGGGAGAAATGTATTATATCTCAGCGCTGGAAAAAACCATTTCTTATATTGAAGAGCATTTAAATCAACCTTTTACACTATTAGATTTAGAAGAAGTCAATCATTTCAGTCGATGCCATTTTTCAAAATTGTTTCATTTACTAACGGGTTATCACATTAGTGAATACATACGATTACGTAGATTGTCAGTTGCTTGTGAAAGACTTGTAAATTCTGAAACTAAGATTATTGAGATTGCAATGGATTTGCAGTTTGCTTCTCAAGATGTTTTTACACGATCCTTTACCAAAAGTGTTGGTATTTCACCTGGAAAGTATCGAAAAAACAAGGTTTATGATGCCCTTTTAAATCCTTTGGATGTGAACAAAATCATTTGGATACAGGGAGGTATGGAGATGAAACCTGAAATTATTGAACTAGAACCTATGAGAGTAATTGGCTTGGAATATTATGGGAAAAATGAAAATTATGAAATTCCACAACTTTGGCAAGCTTTTTTACCAAGAGTTAATGAAATTGAAGGTAATATAAAGCCTAATTGGTCTTTAGGTGTCTGTGAGCCATTGGAAGAAAAAGTAGAGGATGTGGATTTAGATCATCCCAATGCCTTTAAATATTTGGCATGTGTAATTGTAGATGAAACAAGTGAAGTACCAGAGGATATGACGGCTTGGAAAGTAGAACATAGAAAATATGCTGTTTTTACACATACTGGCTCAGTAGAGTTCTTAGGGGATACTTATAAAGCAATCTATTCTAAATGGTTGCCTGAAAGTGGATATCAAGTGGAATTTACTTATGATTTTGAAGTTTATGATGAAAACTTTAGACCTGGTAGTGAAGATTCAAAAATGTATATTTATATTCCAATAAAAAATAAGCGATGATTATTCATCGCTTAGAATTTTTTTTGCTAGTCGTAGAGCGGTTGACGTTGTAGCGATACCGCCTAATGCAGTTTCTCGTAATGCCTCAGGCAAGGCTTTTCCAACCTTATACATGGCTTGAACAACTTCATCAAAGGGCACACTACTTGAAACACCAGCTAAAGCCATATCGGCAGAGATTAAGGCATTCGTTACACCTGAAGCATTACGTTTCGCACATGGAGACTCTACTAAGCCTGCGATGGGATCACAAATCAGTCCCATAACATTTTTCAAAGCAATGGCAGAAGCGTCAAATATTGCTTCGATATTTCCTTTTCTAAGATAAACCAGCATGCCTGCAGCCATTGCAGCAGCAGAACCACATTCTGCTTGGCAACCGCCTTCCGCTCCAGAGACAGTAGCATTTAATGTAATGAGTTCACCAATCATCGAAGCTACTAAAAGACCATCAAGGAGTTCATTTTCCCCTAAGTTGAGCTGCTCTTTTGCTGTAAACAAGGCAGCTGGTAATATTCCAGAACTTCCCGCAGTTGGCGCTGCACAAATTTTACCCATGCTTGCATTGACCTCTGAAGTAGATAGAGCACGTGCCATGGCTTTAATCATGGTTGCTCCGGAATAATTGTCATTTAAACTAAAATCCATCATTTTTTTTGCGTCGCCACCGATGATGTGACCATAATAGGCTTCAGGTGCAATAATGGCGTCCTCTGAAGAAGCTGCCATGACATCATATATTTTTTTTAGATTGTGATAAACATCTAAACTGCTTTTATCAAATAATTCATATTCCTTTTCTAAAATTACTTCAAGTATTCCTTTTTCATTAGAAAGCAAAATGAATTCATGGGCTGACTTATACATAGGTATCTCCTTTATTGATATCGATGATCTTAACATGGATTACATGCTCCAAATTTTCAATTTGATGAATTGTTTCTTCTGGAATACTATCATCACATTCAATTACTATGGATGCAGCTTTGTTTTTTGAGGTTCTACTGACTTCCATTGTTGCAATATTAATATCCTTTTTAGAAAGAATCGTGGTTAAGGCACTAAGTACTCCCTTTTTATCAATGTGTTTCACAATGATGGTTGGATAATCACCTGTTAGAGAAACTTTAAAATCGTTGATGTTATTTATTTTTATAGCACCACCCCCTAAGGATGATCCCGTGATGATATTAATGGTTTCGTCATCATTATAAAAGTGAAATTGCACACTGTTAACATGAGCATCATCTAAATCAATGGATTCAAAGCCAACCTCCACATGATTAAAAACCGCAAAGTCATAGGCGTCTCTTAAACGAATGTCATCAGGTTCGAATCCTAGAATACCACCTATCAACGCTTTATCGGTTCCATGTCCCTTGTAAGTTTTTGCAAATGAACCATGAAGTTTAAATAGAATTTTATGAAAAGGTTTTGAATTAATGTGCTTCGCTATGAGAGCAAGCTTTGCTGCGCCTGCTGTATGTGAACTGGATGGACCAATCATAATAGGACCAAGAATATCGCTAAATGAATATTGAGTCATAGAATCCTCCTTTTTCTTGGAATAATCATAATAGATTATGTATAAAGTTACAACTAAATTTCAGAAATTTACAATTATTTAAAATACTGAAAAATCTATATGTTGTGGAACAATACAGTTATGGCATAAATCTCGTGTTGTTCTTTATTTTTGCTCTTAGATAGTATAAAATGGTATAAGTGATATTTTGCATATTTCACAGAAATAGAATTACTTAATTAGGAAGATTATAATGAATTATGGTTTACCTAATTACGTAATTCAAGAAAAGGAGGAAGAATGAAATCTTTACTTGAGTTACAAAAGAAAATCGGATATCGATTCAAAAATGAGGATGTATTACGAGTCGCATTAACGCATAGTTCCTATGCAAATGAAATTAGAGAGAAAGAAATTTCATACAATGAACGGTTGGAGTTTTTGGGGGATTCGGTTCTTGGTGTTATTATCAGTCGCTATGTATTTGATAACAACAAAGAATCTAAAGAGGGTGAGTTGACTAAGATTCGATCAAAGATTGTTTGTGAAAGTACCTTGGCAGAAGTGGCTGCAGAATTGGAGCTTGGTGCTTACATGTTATTTGGAAAAGGTGAAGCCTTGACAGGTGGTCGAACCAGAAAGTCTATTTTGGCAGATGCCTTTGAAGCACTTATTGCTGCCATTTACTTAGATGGTGGTTTCGATGTTGTAGAACCGATTATATTTGCGCTAATGGATGATAAGATTTCGATGGCAGAAAAAGGACTAATTGTAGATGACTATAAAACTGCTCTACAAGAGATCGTTCAAACCCATAAAGACTATAGAGTAAAATATGAGTTGTTAGAAGAAAATGGTCCTGATCATAGAAAACTTTTCAAAACTGCGGTAAAACTAAATCAAAAGGTCATTGGTATAGGTGAAGGGCGTAGTAAAAAGGAGTCTGAACAAGAAGCTGCTAAAATTGCTTTGAGGAGTGGTAAAATTGAAGCATTATAATGTACCTATCTTTGTTCCTCATGAAGGCTGTCCTCATGATTGTGTATTTTGTAATCAAAAGAAAATTACAGGACATAATCAAGTCATGAGTTTGTCTCAAATGAAATTTGAAATTGAAATGATTTTAAATGAACTTGAAAAAACGCCAGATCGAGAAGTTGAAATTGCTTTTTTCGGAGGTAGTTTTACAGGGATACCCTTTCAAGAACAAGAACAGTATTTACAATTAGCTTACGAATATGTAGAAAAAGGCTTAATTGATGGCATTCGACTGTCAACTAGGCCTGATTATATTGACGAAAAGATTTTAAAGCAGTTGAAGAAGTATGGTGTGTCTACTATTGAATTAGGTGTTCAATCCATGGATACTCAAGTTGTTGAGCTTAGCAAAAGAGGACATACACTTCAAGCAGTCTATACAAGTGTTGCATTAATTAAGAAATTTGGTTTTGATTTTGGTTTGCAAATGATGGTAGGACTTCCTGGGGATACTTTAGAAAGAGCCATTCATACTGCAAATGAAATTGTAAAATTAAAACCCAGTCAGGTTAGGATTTATCCTACCATTGTGTTAAAAGAAACAGAGTTGGAAGAGATGTATTTAAGTGGCATCTATACACCTTTAACCATAGAAGAAGCAGTTGAGTGGTGTGTTGAACTAACAAGAATTTTTGAAGCAAATCAAATCCAGATTATTCGATTAGGTCTTCAATCAACGGATTTACTTTCAACAGAGGCTGTAGTGGCTGGACCCTATCATCCTGCTTTTAGACAGTTGGTGAACAGCAGAAGGTGGTTGAACTTGATTTTAAGTGAAATAGTGAATGACTATTCAAATATTGAGATTCATGTGCATCCAAAACTTTACTCAGATGTTTTAGGACAAAAAAAATCAAATTTAATTGAATTGCAAAAGAAATATCCTCAGACAAGTTTTACAATGATTCAAAGTAAAGCACAATTAAAAACCATTGAGCTTTATTTAGATGGGGGAAAAAGAATTTTAAGTTTGCAAAAGTAATTTGCAAAGGATATAAACGAGGTGTAAAGGTGTATTTAAAACGGTTAGAAATGAGAGGCTTTAAGTCTTTCGCTGATAAGACCAACATAGATTTTGATAATGGTGTTACGTGTATAGTCGGACCCAATGGCTCGGGGAAAAGTAATATAACGGATGCTGTTCGATGGGTTTTAGGTGAGCAAAAAGTCAAGACTCTTCGTGGCAGTAAAATGGAAGATGTTATTTTCAATGGTACAAAACACCGAAAAAAATTGGGCATGGCGGAGGTAACACTGGTATTTGATAACTCTGAGAGATTTTTTTCTTTAGATTACAATGAAGTAAAAGTCTGTAGAAGGGTTTACCGTTCAGGTGAAAGTGAATATCTGATCAATGATACGAATTGCCGGTTAAAAGATGTAAGAGACTTATTCATGGATACGGGGATCGGTACTGATGGTTATTCCATTATTGGTCAAGGTCGTATTGAAAGTGTATTATCAAGCAACCTAGATGAGAGAAGGCAATTATTCGAAGAGGCTGCTGGTATTGTTAAGTATAAAACTAGAAAAAGAGAAACTGAAAGAAAACTAGACAATACTGAGCAAAATCTTATTCGTATTGAAGATATTTATAGAGAACTTGCCAGTCGCGTTGAGCCTCTTAGAATTGAAAGTGAAAAAGCAAAACAACATTTGGAACTAACAGAACGATTATCGGAATTAGAGTTAAATGTTCTTATTAATGAAATTGAATCTGTCGATCATAAAATCGCCAAAGAAGATGAAAAAATCAAAGAAACACAATTGGATTTAGACGAGAATCAGGCTTCTGTTAAAAGATTGATTGCACAAAAGGATGAAAGTAGTGCTGCAATTGAAACTTTACAAGAAGAGCTTAAAGCCATGGAAAATGATTTTTATGAAAATCGAAACATTATGGCAAATTTAGATGGCGATATGAATGTTATAAAAGCGCGTATCGAATCCAATGAGTTAGAAGAAAAAAGAGTACTAGAATCATTAAATGACCATGAGCAAAATATAAAGGCTTTAAAAGAAGAGCAACAAATTCTTCAAAATAGAAAATCAGATGTAGAAGAAGAAATAAATCTATATCAAAGTACAGTAGATAGCCATCAGCAAATTTTCGAATCCCAATCAAAGGCTTTGTTTGATGCACAACAAAAGACGGATCAATTGCGTCAAAGTATTATTTCAAGGCTCAATGAAATTGAAAGATATAAAAGTGAAATTGCTTCGTATCACACGATCCTTGACAATCATAATGCTCGAAAAAATGAATTGAGCAAGGAAATTGAAGAGACTGAAGTATTAAATCATCAGTCCAGACAGAAAGAGAAAGATTTTGAAGATCAGTTAGAGCGGTTAAACGAATCTGAAGCATCTTTAAAATCAAAAGAAAATCAGTTAACGAGTGCACTAAATGAACTTGAGAAAAAAATTAGTGATGAGAATGTAGTCCTCAATGATTTAAAAAAGAAATTAACAGAATATACAACAGAAGCAAATCTTCTAAAACAAATGGAGAAGGAGCATGCGGGTTATGATCATTCTGTAAAAAAAGCTTTGAGTATTATTGATCATGAAAAAAAACTAAGTGAAGGTCATGAAGGTGTTGTTGCTTCTTTGATGGAGATTCCAAAAAAATATGAAGTTGCCATTGAAGTTGCAATGGGGAAAGCCATTCAAAATCTTGTTGTTCAAACACCAGAAGATGCAAAAGCTATTATTTCAGAATTAAAGCGTACAAATTCAGGTCGTGTTACTTTTATTCCTTTGAGTTCCATTGAAGCAAAAGGGGATCAAAGTGATAATTTGGCTGCCTTAAAAAAATTAAAGGGCTATATTGGGAAAACCAATGAACTATTTGATTTTGATGCTAAGTATGCTACTTTATTTGATTATTTGGTTGGCAGAACTGTAATAGTAGACAATGTCGATACAGCAACAGAAGCATTAAAAATAAATCAATTAAAATATAAAGTTATTACTTTGGAAGGCGATATTTTCATTCCAGGTGGTACGATTACTGGTGGTTCTTATAAATCTAAAAGTTCTGGTTTGTTAAGTCGTAAAAGAAAAATCGTTGAGCTGGATGAGCAAGTACTAGCAACAGGTGATGAAATTGATTCTCGATCAAAAGATTTACATGAACTTAGAGATAATCAAAAGAATATCAAATTTGATCTTGAACAAACTTCAAAAATCTGTGAAGATTTAAGAATTGAAATTGTTAAGAAGCAAAATGATTTAACTGGTGCTCAAGAAGAGGTCAAACGACTTTCACAAATTATAAGTAAAAGAAAAAGTGAACAAATAATTATCGACAATGATATACAATCTGTTCATGATGCCATCACCGAGAGAGAAGACTCTATTAAAGTCATTGGACAATTGAATAAAGATATGGAGACTTCTATTCTTAATGAAGAAAAGCATTTAGGTGAAGTAACCAGTGAAATACAAAGTATTCGTGAGCAATTGACTGAAATAAAAGTTAAACATGCAACAACACTTGAAACCTTTAAGCATTTGGAAGGTGAAATCAGACGTTTGTCTCAGAATCAAAATCAAATGCTACAAGGGCTTGAACAAGCTGAACAACTGTTGACTGAAGGAAAAGCTCAGAAGAGTATATTATTAGATAACTTATATCAGTTGGAGGCTCAAAAAAATGAACTTTTAGCACAGTCTGAAAATAAGCATCAGATTATTGATCAAATGCAAAGCAAAATAAAAGGACATCATAAAATAATACATGATATCAATAATGATAATAAAGAACGATTTGAATACATTGAAAGTTTAAAGGAGACCTTGCATCGTTATGACATTAAGCGTGCAAAATATGATGTTCATCGGGATGATATAGCTACTCGCCTATTTGAAAGATATGAAATGTCGCCTGAAGAAGCAATCTTAATGAAAAAAGACATTGATATGATCAACGCCAATAAAGAAATCTCGCAAATTAGAAAAGATTTAAAAGTCATTGGAGATGTTAATATCCATGCTATTGAAGAATATGAAGAAGTCTCGGAACGATATCTCTTCTTAAAAGAGCAACATGATGATCTTGTTAATGCAAAAAACACCCTTAAGAAGCTTATTAAAGAATTAGAAAAGGAAATGAAAGAAAAGTTCCTTGATACCTTTGAGGTAGTTAAAGTTCATTTTGCAGAGATTTTTGAAAGTCTCTTTGTAGGTGGTGTGGCAGAGTTACAAATTGCAGATATGGAGAATGTTTTAGAATCAGACATTATGATTAATGTTCAGCCACCTGGGAAAAAGCTTCAAAATATTGGCTTGTTATCAGGTGGTGAGAAATCTCTTACAGCAATTGCCTTGTTATTTGCAATCTTAAAGACAAAACCTGCACCATTCTGCATTTTGGATGAGATTGAAGCTGCTTTAGATGATGTAAACGTCTATCGTTTTGCTGACTTCTTAAAGGCTTTCACCCGCAATTCTCAATTTGTCATCATTACCCATAGGAAAGGGACCATGGAAATTGCAGATAATTTATTTGGTGTAACAATGCAAGAATTTGGTGTATCAAAAATGATTTCAGTCAAACTAGAAGACGCAGTATTGGAATAATGGAGGACCTATGTTTAAAAAACTATTTGGCAAGAAGAAACAAAATGATGAGGAAATCAATGATGATCTGAATTTGGAGGAATCATTAGAAGAATTTTCAGAACAGAACCAAGAACTTGAATCAGCATTTGAAGTAAATGAAGATGACTTAATCACAGATGAAGTTATTGAAGAAGAGCTGCTTGAACATAATGAAGAAGTCATTGAAGAATTTGCTGAAGAAATTATTGAAGAAATTGTTGAAGTAAAAGTCGATGAACCTGTAGAATTGCATGAATCATCGGTTGAAATGCCAGCTGAAAAGCCTAAGAAATCTTACTTTGCTAGATTAAAGGAAGGGTTACTAAAAACACAAAAGAATTTTACAGATAAAATAGATAACCTAATTAACAACTATGGCAAAATTGATGATGAATTACTTGAAGAAATTGAAGAAATCTTGATTATGGCCGATGTGGGCATGTCAACAACAATGGATATCATTGAAAAATTGAGAGATGCTTTAACAGAAAGAAAAATCACGGATTCAAAAGATGTAAAACCAGTTTTAAAAGATGTACTAGTGGAAATGATGACTCATGAAGAACCTCATTTACGTGTAGAAAACCCACCTTCAATAGTTTTTGTAATTGGTGTAAATGGTGCTGGTAAAACAACATCTATTGGTAAAATTACGAATTTATTAAAGCAAGAAGGTAAGTCTGTACTTTTAGGGGCAGCTGATACTTTTAGAGCTGCTGCCATTGATCAATTAAAAGTATGGGGAACACGCAATAATGTAGAAGTCATTGCTCAATCAGAAGGTTCAGATCCTGCAGCAGTTGTTTATGATGCTGTTCATGCAGCAAAATCAAGACAAACAGAAGTTTTAATTATTGATACAGCTGGTCGGTTACACAATAAAAAGAACTTAATGAAAGAACTTGAAAAAATATTTAAAGTTGTAGAACGAGAATATAGTGCAGCGGAGAAGGAAGTTCTTTTGGTACTAGATGGTACCACTGGACAAAATGCAATTCAACAAGCAAAATTATTTAAAGAAGTGACACCTATTTCAGGGATTGTTTTAACAAAATTAGATGGCACTGCTAAAGGTGGAGTAGTACTGGCTGTGAATCATGAACTTGGTATACCAGTTAAATTAATTGGTGTTGGTGAGGGAATAGATGATTTACAGAAATTTGATCCAAGGGCTTTTGCTGAAGCCTTGTTAGGTGAGTAATTTTAAGCTTAGAGCAATCTAAGCTTTTTCTACGGGTAAAATATTAATATTTCAATAACAAACTTATAATACAAAGGAAAATATTAATATTATGATAAAATGGAAGTTGACAGATTATTCTAACAAACCTGTTGAAAAAACTAGAAAAAAAAGTTTTTTAAGTGAAAAGGTGTTGACATTCAAGGCATACTTACGTATAATCTTTCTGTAAAGTAAAAAACCTTTACACGTAGGAGCCAAGATGATTGAAAAAATGCATGTTGCTGATTTATTTGCCTTTTATGGTGAATTATTAACAGAAAAACAAAAGGATGTTTTAGAGCTATATTGTCTTGAAGATTTGTCTTTGGGAGAAATTGCAGAAGACTTAAATATCAGTAGGCAAGGTGTATTTGACAATGTGAAACGTGCAACGAAAACACTTGAAAGCTATGAACTCAAGTTAGGACTGATGGCAAAATTCAACAGCAATAAAATGCTTTTCAATGATATCAGTCAAAAAATGAATGACCTTTCACATGTTATCAAAACTTCAGAGAGCTTAAAGGATTTAAAAGCAATGGTAAATCAAGTGACTGAAGATGTGATTAGGGATATCCATAGTATTGAAGAATAGAGGTTAAAATGGCTTTTGAAAGTTTAGCAGAGAAACTTCAGGGTACCTTTAAATTCTTAAAAGGCAAAGGTAAACTGAACGAAAAAGATATTAAAGAAGCAATGCGTGAAATTAAGTTGGCTTTATTAGAGGCAGATGTTAACTTCATGATTGTTAAGAAATTCATTAAGACAGTTTCTGAAAGAGCTGTAGGTGAAGAAGTAATGAAAAGCTTAACGCCAGGTCAAATGGTAGTTAAGATTGTAAATGAAGAATTAACCAATTTAATGGGCGAAAAAGTTGTGAGATTAGAATTATCTTCTCAACCACCAACTGTAATCATGCTAAGTGGTTTGCAAGGTGCTGGTAAGACTACCATGGCTGGTAAATTGGCGAAATTTATAAAAGAAAAGAATAAAAGACCACTTTTGGTTGCCTGTGATATTTACAGACCTGCAGCGATTAAGCAGTTGGAAGTTGTAGGTGGCCAAGTAGATGTACCGGTATTCTCAATGGGACAGGAAGATCCAAGGAAAATCGCGAAAGCAGCAATGCATGAAGCGACAATCAAAGGTTATGATGTGGTCATAGTGGATACTGCGGGTCGTTTGCACATAGATGAAGCTTTAATGGAAGAATTACAAGATGTAAAAGAAATCATTAAACCTCATGAAATATTACTTGTTATCGATGCGATGACAGGTCAAGATGCTGTCAATGTCGCTGAAACATTTAATGAAAAACTAGATGTGACAGGTGTTATTTTAACAAAGCTTGATGGTGATTCTAGAGGTGGTGCTGCATTATCGGTTAGAGCTGTTACGGGTAAACCAATTAAATTTGTTGGTGTTGGTGAAAAACTTACGGATATTGAAGAATTCCATCCTGATAGAATGGCTTCTAGAATTTTAGGCATGGGCGATGTTCTTTCTCTAATTGAGAAAGCTCAACAGAATGTCGATGAAGAAAAAATGAAGAAGCTTGAAGCAAAGATGCGTAAAAATGAGTTCGATTTAGAAGATTTTATGGATCAATTGCAGCAAATGAAAAAAATGGGGCCAATTGGTGATCTCTTGAAGATGATCCCTGGTATGAATTCAAAGGCTCTTAAAGGTGTTGATGTAGATGAAAAAGAGTTTGTAAAGTTAGAAGCAATTATTCAATCCATGACTCCTGAAGAAAGAAGAAGACCTGAAATCATCAATGCAAATCGAAGAAAGCGTATAGCTGCTGGTAGTGGTACAACCGTTAATCATGTAAACAAATTGTTGAAGCAACATGCTCAAACAAAGAAGATGATGAAGCAGTTTAATACAGGAGCTTTCCAAAAGAAATTGAAAAAAGGTGGCGGCATGGGCTTGCCATTTATGTAAGTTGGTATTAGTAATTTTACTATATAATAAATAAGAATTACCTAGGAGGTATAACATGGCAGTAAAAATTAGAATGAAGAGAATGGGAGCAAAGAAACAGCCTTTCTATAGATTAGTAGTTGCTGATTCTAGATCACCAAGAGATGGTAGAATTATCGAGCAAGTTGGTTTCTATAACCCAATGGCAGAAGATAAGACTTTAAAAATCGAAGAAGAAAAAGTAATGAAATGGTTAGGTAACGGTGCTCAACCAACTGAAACTGTAAAAAGATTATTAAAAACAGAAGGTATCTTAGAAAAATTCGAAGCTTCTAAGAAGGCGTAATACTAGGAGGTGTCACCATGGGTGAACTAGTAAAGTTGATCGCTCAATCTTTAGTTGATAATCCAGAGACGGTAACCGTCACTGAAGTAGATAACGCTCAATCTATTATTGTAGAATTGAGAGTCAGTCCGGATGACATGGGTAAAGTGATAGGCAAGCAAGGAAGAATTGCTAAAGCGATCAGAACCGTCGTGAAAGCGGCTGCAACAAAAACAAATAAAAAAGTAACTGTTGAAATTATTCAAGAATAATACCTAAATTAGGTATTATTTTTTTTGAAAATATTAGAGGGTAACATAAATTTTTTCTAAGCACTCATAATAAAACTAAAAAATACAACGATATAATATTTATTCTATTTGTTGAATGTTTATAAACGCCTTTAATATAAATGTTTCAAGAATGAAACATTTATAACTATTGTTTTAAGCTCAAAATATGATAAAAAGAGTCGGAATTCATCAAATATGGCGCAGGAAAACCTTTGCATATAAATAAAATGGTTAAAATAATAACGTATGTTTTAATGCCTTGCAATCCAAAGAATTTTCCGAACTTTATAAATTTTTAATAAATTTTAAAATGTTTCGTATTTTTATGTATTTTTTTGTGACATATAAGATATAATTAAGATGACTTTATTAAAGGGGGGGAATTATTTTGAATAACAAACAAAAAAAACAAGCAACATTTTGGATCGCGATGGTTCCTGTACTTTTTCTAGTAGCATGTTTAGTATTCGTACTTAGAGCTGGTTTAGAAGAAGCACACATCGCACTATTTATGTCAGCAATCTTTGCTGCAGTATTTGCCATTGTAGTTTTAAAATACTCGTGGGTGGAGATTGAAGAAGGTATTGTAGATATTATTAAAATGTCTATGGGCGCAATTATTATTTTAATGATCATTGGTATGGTTATTGGTACATGGATTGCATCTGGTGTTGTTCCAACAATGATTTATTTTGGTTTGAAAATTTTATCACCATCAATTTTCCTTGTTGCAACATTATTAATCTGTTCTATCGTATCATTAGCAACTGGTTCGTCATGGACTACTGCTGCTACAGTAGGTTTAGCTTTAATGGGCGTTGGTATGGGTCTTGGTCTTGAAGTACCAATGATCGGTGGTGCAATTATCTCAGGTTCTTACTTTGGTGATAAAATGTCTCCATTATCAGATACAACAAACTTAGCTCCTGCAGTTTCAGGTGCAAAATTATTTGATCATATCAAGCATATGTTCTACACAACAGTGCCTAGTTATACAATTGCAATTATTGTATTCTTAATCTTAGGTATGAACGCTGCTGACAAAGCAATTGATCAATCTGCAATTGATGGCTTATTAGCTGCACTTGATGCTTCATTTAACATCAATCCATTATTATTACTAATTCCAGTAATCGTTATTGGTGCTGTAGTAATGAAAGTACCTGCAATCCCTGGTTTATTTGGTGGTGCAGTACTTGGTGGTTTGGCTATGATTGTATTCCAAGATATGACATTAACTGATATGTTCCAAGCTATGCAAAATGGTGTTTCTGCTGATCCAGATGCATGGGCAGTTATCATTACTACAGAAAATGAAACTATTGCAGAATTGATTTCTAGTGGTGGTTTACAATCTATGATGTGGACTGTATCACTTATTTTATCTGCTATGGTATTCGGTGGTGTAATGGAAAGAACTGGTATGTTAAGAGCAATCGCTCAAGGTATTTTAAGTGTATTAAAAGGCCGTGGTGGTTTAGTGGCATCTACAGTTTTAACAGCAATCGCAATGAACGTTATAGCTGGTGACCAATACTTAGCAATCGTAATTCCTGGTAGAATGTATAAAGAATCATATGATGAAATGGGCTTAGCTCCAAAGAACTTATCAAGAGCTTTAGAAGACTCTGCAACATTAACATCACCATTGATTCCATGGAACACTTGTGGTGCATTTATGATGGGTGCACTTGGTTTAGCACCTTGGACTTATGTTCCATATTGTGTTCTTAACTTAATGAATCCAATTATTTCAATTATTTATGGTTATACTGGATTCTCTATGCACAAAGCTGAAAAAGTAGAAGAAGCTGCATAGTTATTTATAAATGATAAAGTCAAAGCCAGATGAAATTCATCTGGCTTTTTTATGGTTAATTGACTGCATAGTCTTGATTATTAACTTTTACTGGATTACTATTCATCGTTGGTATACTGTGAATAGCTTCACCATTGATACCTCTAACAGCTTCAAGAAAGGCTTCAGCAAGGGTAGGGTGAGCATGAACTGTTTTGATATAATCATTAACTTTTAAATTATTCGTAATACCAAGTGTTGCTTCGTGAATGAGGTCTGAAGCATGTGGTCCTATTATTTGAACGCCAACCAACTGATCTTCTGAGGCAATGACTTTGACAAAACCAACATCTTCTTGCATGGTCATTGCTTTACCATTATGCAAGAAATTAAACTTACTAACAGTGAACGGGATGTCTTTGGCTTTCATAGATTCTTCACTTTCACCAACAACAGCAATCTCAGGTAGTGAGAAAATACATCCGGGAATAACTGGTTCTTCAGCTTCAAATTCGCTTAGCAAAATATGTTCAACAGCACTTTGTCCTTGATGAGAAGCTGCGTGGGCCAACATGTTCTTACCATTTACATCACCTATGGCATAAATGTTTTTGATATTGGTTTGATATTTGTTGTTCACATAAATCCCTTTGCGGTCATGCTCAATGTTTAAATGATTCAATCCTGGGATTAAATTAGGTTCACGGCCTATTGCCAATAAAACGTATTCAGAAGTTAATTCCAGCTCTTTATCCTTCTTAGTATAAATTACCTTTATATGGTCAGATTCTTCCTTAAAGCCTTGAATCATGCCTTCAGTAATGAATTCTATACCTTTTTTCTTAAGGATTGTCATTAATCGTTTGCTGATATCTTTATCTACACCTGACAAAATACTCTTTTGTCCATCGACTACAGTAACTTGTGTACCCATTTCATTGTAAATACTTGCGAATTCCATTCCGATAACACCTCCACCAACAATGGTCAGAGATTTAGGCAGCTCAGTAAAACTTAAAAATTGCTTTGAATTCATAATACGAAAAGATTGAATGCCAGGAATTGGAGGCATAATTGGTTTTGAGCCTGTGGCAATGATCATATAATCACCATAGATGATTTCAGTAACACCATTTTCTTCAACTCTGACTCTGTTGTTATCAATCAATTCAGCTTCACCTTGAATGTATTCAATGTGATTGGCCTTGATTAGTGCTTCAACGCCATCTCTTAAATGTTTGATGGTTGCTTCTTTGTTTTCATGAACTTTCTTCATGTCTAAAACTGGACTGGATACCGTAATACCAAAATTGCTACAATGCTTGACTTGATCAAATTGCTTTGCATGTGAATAAAGCACTTTAGTCGGTATACAGCCAGCATTTAAGCATGTACCACCTAATTGATCTTTTTCAATTAAAACAATTTCTCCACCAAGTTGAGCACCTCTAATAGCCGCTTCATAACCACCTGGACCGCCACCTACAATAATAATTTTCATAAAAAAAACTCCTTTCAAAAAACACAAATAACTGCGTCTGTTATCTCTGTCTTTTTACCTGAGAGCTTTCTTCCTTCGGTGTCTTACGATCTCTCCAGAGGACCATCAATTGTCGATCTGTTTACCTGAAAGTTTCTATGGAATTTTGACTTTTTCCACATTGCTTCTTCGGTTCAATGATCTCTCGACAACGTCATATGTCTTGATTCTATTTTTACAATATTATATTACTTTTGCAAATGGATATCCAATAGTTATATTTTTGGTTGAAAAGGCTAATTATAAAAAAAATTAATGTTAAAAAAAGGGCATACTAGGGGGGGGAACTATAAAATATTCTGATTGTATTTTCAAGTGTTATTTTGTTATTATGAACCTAGGAGGTATACTTATGAAAATACAAACAAATCAAGAGACGATTGATGCAATCAAAGGTGTTTTAGAAAACCAAGATGAAAAATTAGATGGTATCAGAATTTATATTGCTGGTGTTGGTTGTAGTGGTCCTACATTTGGTCTAACTATTGATAATAAAGGTGTTGACGATGTTGTAAATGAAGAACATGGTTTAACGTTCTTAATGACAAGAGACAATTTTGAACAAGTTGGCGATATGATTGTTGAATTAACATCAGGTGGTTATTTAGTAAAACCAGTAACACCTGTTGCAACAGGTTGTGCTTCTTGCGGTGGTAGTTGTGGCTAAATTCTAAAGTACACCAGTAATGGTGTATTTTTTTTGTAAAGTTATATTCAACATTCTTCTATGTTATTCCTTAGAAACTGTTGACTTCTTAAGTTGTATCCATTATAATTTTTTCATATATAAAGACAGTGAAGAGAAGAGTAATTGGTGGAAATTTTTTAGAGAGTGTTCAAAGGGTGAAAGAACATATTTTGAAATCAATGAAAAAAGCCTCGGAGTTGCTTGGTGGATAGTTTGATACCAAGACGGGCGCTCCCGTTATAGAGCCAGAGTATGTAGTACTCGTTGAGGTTGATATGGTGACATATTAATAAATTGAGGTGGTAACGCGATAACTTTCGTCCTCAAGAGTGATCTTGAGTGTGGAAGTTTTTTTGTTTACATAAAGCAAATTTATGGTAACTGTTAAATAGATTAACGAGTATCTTCATTGCAATTAAACGAAGACAAGTCAACTGAGATCAAGTTAAGGAATAATGAACGTATGAGAAAGGAGTAGTGGTATCTTTTACCACGAGAATGAAGATGAACGATCAAGAAATTATGCCAGGTAGAAAATTAAGCGAGCAAGAACAAATCAGAGTTCAAAAATTGGATGAATTAAAAGCTTTAGGCGTTGAGCCGTTTGGGAAGAAATTTCCACCAACACACCATTCAGCAGAGTTAATCAACCTATATGAAAATCATTCAAAAGAAGAATTAGATGAAATGAATGTTGAAGTAAAAGTTGCAGGAAGAATTATGACTAAACGTGGAAAAGGTAAAGCTGGCTTTATGCATATCCAAGATAACGATGGTCAAATTCAAATTTACTTGAGACAAGACCGCCTATCGGAATTGGAATTCCAATTATTTGATAAAGCTGATATTGGTGATATTATTGGTATTAAAGGTACAATATTCAAAACACAAACTGGGGAAGTGAGTGTTAAAGCATCAGAATACCATCACCTAACAAAAGCTTTAAAACCACTACCGGAAAAATTCCATGGTTTACAGGATGAAGAAACAAAGTTTAGAAAAAGATATTTAGATATCATTATGAATCGTGAAGTAAAAGAGATTTTCTTAAAGAAACAAAAATTCTGGAGTACCATTAGAAACTTTATGATTGATCATGATTTTATTGAAGTAGAAACACCAATTTTAGAAACTTCTTCTGGTGGCGCTGCGGCAACACCTTTTGCAACGCATCACAATGCTTTGGATATCGATGTGTTCTTAAGAATTTCTATGGGTGAGTTATGGCAAAAGAAATTATTGGTTGCTGGTTTTGAAAAAACATTTGAAATCGGACGTCAATTTAGAAACGAAGGCATGAGCCCTGAACATCTTCAAGATTATACGCAAATGGAATTCTACTGGGCGTATGCTGACTTTGAAGATGGAATGGAGTTGACTAAAGAATTGTACAGAAAAGTTACACAAGCTGTAATGGGCAGTTCAAAATTCAGCACACGTGGCTTTGATATTGATATGGATGCTGAGTGGGAAATCTATGACTTTGAAACCATCATTGAAGAAAAAACAGGAATCAACATCTTCAATACAACAAAAGAGGAAATGGAAAAGAAATTAGATGCTTTACATGTAGAGTATGATCCAAATATTGGTTTCTGGAGAATGGTAGATGTTCTTTGGAAAGTCGTTAGAAAAGATTTGTCAGGCCCTGGATTCTTAGTCGGTCAACCTGTACAGTTAAATCCACTACCAAAGCGTTTAGATGGTGATGATAGAAAAGTTGCTCAAATGCAAATTATTCTTGCAGGATCTGAAATGGGGAATGGCTACACTGAATTAAATGACCCAATTGACCTAGAAGAAAGATTTAGAGAGCAAAGAGTTATGGGTGAAGAAGGCGATGAGGAAGCGCATGAGCATGATGAAACCTTCATTGAAGCATTAAGATATGGTATGCCACCTGCATATGGATTTGGTGTTTCTGAAAGATTGTTCTCTGTTATGATGGATCGTCCTATAAGAGAATGTGTATTATTCCCATTGATGAGACCAAGAGGTTAATTCTTATAAAGCAAAAAAGAACAGGAGCGAATTTTATTCGACTCCTGTTTTTAATTGACACTTATTACATCCAACACAACGATCCCATTGTTTGGTTAGATCTGAAATAGAACGTTTTGCAAACACACAAGGAATATGTCTTTCTTTAGTGACTTTCTTTACTTTCTCAGTAAGTCTATGCTCAAGAAAATCATATAAACAAACAACCAAATCTACATTTTCTGGGATATCCATTTTTCTCATACCTTTTTTTCGTCCATCCCAATGTATTATATCTTCAATTCCCTGATTTAACAAGAAATCAGGAATATTTCCCAATTTATCAGCTCCAATAATTAATGCGGACATATAGACCTCCTATTGATAATCATTATCATTTATTATACTTTATCATAATTCCTAGTAAAATGGAAGGGATTAAATAAAAATTGTTCTAATTCCAATTTTATTTTATAATGAAGTGAGGTGATGATATGGCCGAGATCTCAAAACTACAACTGAAGATCATGGAAGATTTATATAAGAGGGATATAGAAAATATACAGACAATACGTATTCAACCGGATCAATATATTCTTAATGAAAAAGATCCAATCATGCAAATTAGAGAATTGATTTATTATATTGACTTGTTAAAAGCTGAAGACTTTGTCGAAGTAAAAGAACCTTATTATATTGGTTCTGATTCAATTTCTATGGATTATCTCAATAATGCCGTAGAAATTCATGATAGACGAATAAAATTATCAAATTTGGGTATACAATACGTTGAGGCAATAAAGAATGGTTGGTTATTGAGTTTGAATCACAAGATCAAGCACTTTTTTCAAAGTTTTCTTTATGAGCATCCATATCGTTTAATGATTACTCATGGACTTGTTTTTTTACTCGGTATGGCTATTATGTGGTTGATCTATAATCTGTAAGGAGCTGCGAACATGCGTGACAAGGAAAATCGTTCTGAAGTTATACTACGTGCGGTTTGTGAACAACTGGGAATTGAAGAAAATGAGGCTTTGTTGGAAGAAGATATTCTAGATTTAGTTTATCTGAATCAAAAAATTGAAGATTTGGAACACTTATTGGAGAAGAAAGACCAGACAATACATCAACTGGAATTACAATTGAATGACGAATCGAAACGCATTGATTTATTAGAACAATATTACTACGAATTTAGAAGGATGATTAAGAATAAATGAAGATCATAACAAATCAAGCAAAATGTAAAATCTGTGGGGATTTGGTTATTAGCACCAATCTTAATGATTACAATTATTGCGCATGCGGTGCTATTGCAGTTGGAGGCGGCAACCAAGCTATACTAAGACTGGGACATCACAATCATATTTTGGAACTTAGTGTGAAAGAATATTCAGACTAATGTTACAATAATATTACACTACGCTATAATCTTGTATATGTGAAATTAATATTTTATACTATTAAAGTAGGAAGAACAAAACTAATAAAAAGGAAGGAGGTTACGAAAATGAACAGAGCATTATTTGACACAACTAGTTCACAATTTAATTTAACAGCAGATTTTGGGTATATTTACACTACATCTATGTCAAATTCTGTATATTTTAACGTAACCGACGGACAACATTAAGTTGAAGTTTAACCGTAGGTGCGTGCCTGCGGTTTTTTTAATACTCACGATTATTAAAACGCAGGTGAATCTGCGTTTTTTATTTGGAAATTTTTTCAAATGAAAGATGTACACGCAATAATTGATTTTTCAATTAAGACAACTATGCGGATGCACAAGGAGATATAAAATGAAACGCTTAAAGGTAATTTTAGATTACATGAAAGGCAATGTGGTAAAATACATTAGCGCGAATATAGCAACGATCGTAGCAGTATTGGCATCCCTAATGGTACCACTTGTTATTAGATCCACCATTGACTCGGTTATTGGTCTGAGTCCATTGGAAGGTGGGAACTTTGTTAACCAGCTTTTTATCAAACTTGGTGGCAAAGAAACATTACTTGATAAATTATGGATACCGGGACTGTTGGTTGTAGGATTAACCGTCTCCAGAGGCTATTTCTTGTATCTTAAAGGTCGTTGGGCTTCAGAAGCTTCAGAAACCATTGCCAAGAGATTGAGAAATCGTCTTTATGGACATTTACAGGAATTATCATATGATTATCATGTTTCTGCTGAAACGGGAGACTTGATTCAAAGATGTACTTCGGATGTGGATAGAATAAGAACTTTTCTAGGATCTCAAATGGTTGAAATAGGCAGTTCTTTATCCATGGTGATTTTCACATCAATTATTATGATTAGTTTAAATGTAAAATTAGGTTTGATTGCATTAGCAATAGTACCAGTTATCTTTATATACTCGTATTATTTCTTCAATAAAATTCAAAAGACTTTTAAAGTTGTTGAAGAAGCAGAAGGAGCCATGTCAACTACTATTCAGGAAAATTTAACTGGTGTAAGGGTTGTTAGGGCATTTGGAAGACAATCCTATGAGATTGACAAGTTTGATGAAAAGAATCTTGCCATGAAGGAATCTGTATTGAAACTGCTTCGTCTTTTTGCTCAATACTGGTCAACTTCAGACATTCTTTGTCTGTCTCAGTCAATGCTAGTACTTTGCATTGGTACAGTTTGGACTGTTAAAGGTTATATTACCCTGGGTACATTGGTTGCCTTTACATCTTATATAGGCATGCTACTATGGCCTGTAAGACAGTTGGGAAGAATTCTTACCGACATGTCAAAAGCATTTGTAGCCATCGACAGAACTCAGGAGATTTTGAGTGTCTCTTCAGAAATGGAAACGTCAGGTGATAATTTTGACAAGATCCAAGGAGAGATTGAATTCAATAATGTTACATTTGGGTACGACAAGGAAAGAGACATTCTCAAAAATTTATCCTTTAAGATTCATCCAGGAGAAACCATTGCCATTTTAGGACCGACAGGTGCTGGAAAATCGACTTTGGTCCACTTGATGGCTAGACTTTATGATGTGGAGCAAGGTGAAATAAAAATTGATGGTAAAAACATCAAAGTCTTTGATAAGAAGCATTTAAGAGAGCATGTGGGATTGATTTTACAAGAACCTTTCCTTTATGCCAAAACCATAAAAAACAACATAAAAATCGCTAAGGTAGATGCTGACGACACAAATATTGAGGATGCAGCAAAAACCGCAGTTATCCATGATAAAATTCTGGAATTCCATGAGGGTTATGAGACATTGGTTGGTGAAAGAGGCGTTTCGTTATCCGGTGGTCAAAAGCAAAGAATGGCAATCGCAAGAAGAGTTATCACAGAAGCACCTATTTTGATCTTTGATGACTCCTTAAGTGCGGTGGATACAGAAACAGATGCAGCGATCAGAAGAAGACTTAACAACAAGAGTAAGGACTTGACTACGATTATTATTTCCCATCGTGTTTCAACCTTGTCAGAAGCTGATCGCATCATGGTTCTAGAAGATGGTCATATTACTCAATTGGGCAACCATGAGACTTTAGTGAAAAATGAAGGATTGTACAAGCGTATTTGGACCATTCAAAGCGCGTACAATGAAGCGGAAATCGTATAAGAGGTGGCAAATGAACATACATGAAGAAAAAGAATTTAGCGAAAATTACGATATTGCCATTTGGAAAAATTTATTTCAATATTTAAAACCATATAAGAACAATTTTAAGATTCTGGCCATGTTTATGATTATACTGGCAGGTATAGATGTTGCAATTCCAATCTTTACAAAATATGCAATAGATGTATTTGTAGGAAAGGGAACAACTCAAGGATTTCCACTGTTTGTGGCACTATATATGCTTGCAATATCCATGCTTTCAGGTACGGTGTATCTCTTTATTAAGGAAGCAGGAAAAATCGAAGCAGGGATCACTTATACCTTGAGAGGAAAAGGTTTCAGAAGATTGCAGGAATTGTCCTTCTCCTATTTTGACAAACAGGCAGTAGGCTGGCTTATGGCAAGAATGACTTCTGACTGTGATCGAATTGGTGGTATTATAGCTTGGGGACTTGTGGACTTTTTGTGGGGTTCAACAATGATGGTTGGAATAGCGACGGTCATGTTTGTGATCAATGCAAAACTCGCTTTGATTACCTTGTCAGTTGTCCCAGCATTGGTTGTAATCAGTTTGCTTTTCCAAAGAAAAATCCTAAGAGTATCAAGAAAAGTAAGAAAAATCAATTCTAAAATAACAGGCGCTTTTAATGAAGGCATCACTGGTGCAAAAACTACCAAAACTTTGGTTCGTGAAGAAGAAAATCTCTCTGAGTTTAAAGAGTTGACTGAGGAAATGAGAGGCAAATCCGTGCGTTCTGCAGTTATTTCATCTGTCTTTATGCCAATCGTTATTTCCATTGGAAGTGTCGGCATGGCTTTGGCATTGAACTTTGGTGGTAGTATGGTTGTAGTAGAGGCAATTGAATTTGGTACTTTGGTTCTGTTCTTAAATTATGCAGTAATGTTTTATGAACCTGTTCGAGAAATGGCAAGAATCTTTTCAGAACTGCAGGTAGCACAGGCTTCTGCCGAAAGATTGCTTTCAATGATCGATACACCATCCGACATTAATGATGGTGATGAAGTTGTGAAAAAATATGGTGACTCGGTTCATGCAAAAAAAGAAAACTGGGAACCTATTCATGGAGACATTGAATTTAAAGATGTAACCTTCTACTATAAGTCAGATGAAATGATTTTGGAAAATTTCAATTTGAATATTAAGGCTGGCCAAACCATTGCATTAGTTGGTGAAACAGGCTCTGGAAAGAGCACCATTGTCAATTTGGCATGCAGATTTTATGAACCAGTGAGTGGTCAGGTTCTAATTGATGGTGTAGACTATAGGGAACGTTCTCAATTGTGGCTTCATTCAAACATTGGTTATGTGCTTCAAACACCACATCTGTTCAGTGGAACCATTAAAGACAATATTATCTATGGCAATCTTGAAGCATCTGAATTAGATGTGATTAGAGCTGCAAAACTAGTAAATGCACATGATTTTATCATGAAGTTTGAAAAAGGTTATGATACAGAAGTTGGTGAAGGTGGCGCAAAATTATCCACAGGTGAGAAACAATTAATTTCATTTGCAAGAGCAATTATTGCGAATCCAAAATTGTTTATTCTCGATGAAGCAACATCCAGTGTAGATACTGAAACCGAATTATTGGTACAAGAGGCCATCACAAAAGTTTTGTCAGGCAGAACCAGTTTTATTATTGCACATCGCTTGTCAACTATTCGATCTGCTGATAGAATATTAGTGATAGAAAAAGGTAAAATTATTGAAGATGGTGACCATAAGACTTTGATGAAGCAAAAAGGGCACTACTACAATCTTTATACCAACCAATTCATTGATGAAAAAGAAATGGAAGTTATTAACAAAAAGTAACAACATAATTGTTTAAATGGGCTTAAGCCTTAATATAGATGGTAAATTCTTGTTCAATTATAAGTTATATCTTCAGTGGCGTGAAGATGGGTATTTGAATGTTGGTCGATGATGCTAAAGTTGACTGTAAATGGAATGCTCGTGTGAAAAAGGTGAAATTTGCATTAGCGAAAGAGTGTATGAGAATTTACTGTTAGGACGTTAAAAATGTTTAGAAAAGGAGAAAAATCATGATTAATAAATTAGTCAGCGTAGAAAAGAAAAACATTAAGTCGTATAACATTACGAAAGTCTGTAGCAGGTAGTAGTCTTTAAAGACGCTAAGTTATGACTACATGAACCTGGCCTATAGATTTTCGTCAGTAAAATCTAGAGGTGATATTTTGAAAATTAGAGCATATGATGGAACGAATTTTCATGAAGTTAGTAACGTATTAGCAAGCATGATGAAAGAACATACTTACAAAGATCTCAATGAAAGAACACAAGAGAAGTTCTTGGGCATCTTTAATTATGTAGGATCAGAAGATCCAAGAAAACAATTGGAATTAGAGCGTACACTAGCAATGTCTGATATTTGGATTGCTTACTGTGATGATGAAATTGCAGGTATTGTAAGAGGAACGCATGATAATATTTTAAACCTCTTTGTAAAAGAGGAATATGCACGATGTGGTATCGGTACAAAATTGGTTGAAGTCTTTGAAGAAAAATGTAGACTTGAAGGGTACCCAAGTGTCAGGTTGTCTTCAACAGTTGAAGCGATAACTTTTTATGAAGGTTTAGGCTTCAAAAAGACAACGGGATTAAGAATGGCAAGATATTCAGGCAAGAGGGGTTTTGAGTATCAGCCTATGATGAAAGCATTATTTTAGAGAATCCAATTATTATTTGGATTCTCTTTCTTTTTCTGCTAAAATGAGAGTGTTCATAAAGAAGTTTGAGGTGATTATGATCCAGAAAATAGAGCATTTTGATTTAAAACAACATACCAAGATGTTAATCATAGCAATCTTTGATGCCTTGATAGCTCAATTCTATTTTGATGCAGTACCATTTGAATTCAAGTTTTCAATTTCAGTTGCTATTTTACCGATATATTATTATTTCGATCGAACTTTAAATCCTATTAAAACAGGTATTTATGTTACGACTGTAGGACTTGCTTTTAGAACCTTGACACTTGCAAGTAGATTAGGTGGTTTTGAAGCGGCTTTTAAATCAGACTTTGCATTTCTGTTTTTTGATTTGATGTATGGTACTTTATTTTATTTCTTATTTTATAAACAGAAGAAAGTATCTTTGTCTCATTGGGCAATGGTAGTTGTATTTGCAGATTGGGTGTCGAATACAACAGAAGCACTTTTCCGTCATGGTCCTGAGATTTTAATAACTTCTAATTCAACTATGATTTTCTTCATTGTTGCGCTTATTCGTATGGCAATAGGAATTGCTATTGTTATTTTCTTTAAGCAATATACCCATTTTATAAGAAAAGATGAACATGAAATTAGATACAAACAGTTGTTGATGTTGACCTCTGACTTAAAAGGTGAGGCCTATTTCATGCAAAACAACATGGACTATATTGAAGAGGTTATGGAAGAAGCTTATCATTTATATAGTGATTTAGATACACTAGATCGTAATCAAATAAAAAAAGTAGCTTTAAAAATTGCTACAGATGTACATGAAATCAAAAAGAATTATTCGCGAGTGGTAGAAGGATTAGGTCGTATCACCAATAGTGAAGTTAATCATAATCAAATGAGGATTTCTGAGTTAGTTAAAATCCTTAAATTTAGTATGACACAATATTTGTTGAATCAGGAATCTAAAATTAATTTTGTAACAAATGTGCATACTTCTTTGTATATTTCTGATCATTACTTGATTATGTCAATTTTAAGAAATCTGGTGAACAACAGTATTGAAGAGTTGTTGGAGCATAATCCGGAAGGCACTGTAAAACTAAAATATATTGAAGAAGAAGGGTATCATGTTTTCAAGGTAACCGATAATGGTTCAGGTATTAATGAAAAAGATTTAAATTATATTTTTGAAGCAGGATTTTCAACAAAATTTAATGAAGAAACAGGAGATATCTGTCGAGGTGTTGGACTTGCCTTAGTAAAGGATATCGTAGAAAATAAATTAAACGGGAAGATTGAAGTTAAATCAACAAAAAAAATAGGTACAGAATTTACAGTTTATATTCAAAGAGAATATATGGGGGGATAGCATGAAGTTTTTTGTAGTAGATGATGATGAGAATATTATTCGCATTTTAGAGAATATTATTCATAGCTCAAATCTCGGTGAAGTTGTAGGTTCCACAAGCGACAGTAAAAGTGCTGTGAGTCAGATGAGTGTTTTAGAGCCAGATATTGTTTTAATAGACTTGTTGATGCCTGAGGTAGATGGTATTGCCATGTCAAAAGCCATACAAGAGTTGCCTAAATCACCAAAAGTAATCATGATTTCTCAAGTGACCAATAAAAGTATGATTTCCAAAGCTTATGAAAGTGGGATTGAATTTTTTATCAATAAACCCATTAATCGCAATGAAGTTGCTAAGGTTATTGAAAATGTCATTGGTAAATTGGAATTGGAAAATAAATTTGAAATTATGGGCAATATGTTTAGAAAGGATCAGAAAAAAATGGTTAAGCAGACTGTTGATCCTGGACACAGTATTAAACTTATTTTCTCAAAGCTTGGAATCATGGGTGAGAAAGGAACTGAGGATATTCTTATTATATGTAATTATATGATTGAAAATCACTTATCTTCTTTTGACTTTAAAGTAAAAGATATCTGTAGTGATCTATCAGATAATCCAAAAGCCATGGAACAAAGATTAAGAAGAGCGATTAATAAAGGATTAATTAATCTTGCTAACATTGGTATTGAAGATTATATGAATGAGATTTTTGTTCAGTACTCCAACTCTTTATATGACTTCCAAAATGTAAAGGCAGAAATGGATTATATCCGTGGTAAGCGTTCCGCTGGAGGTAAAATTTCTATTAGAAGGTTTATTGAAAATATTATTCTGTTAAAATAAACTCCAACTAAATTGTTACAAAAAATTAATTTTTTCTGATTTTTTTTGTGAACTGTCATTATAATAACTTAGAAGATATTAATTAGATCTAAAATCTGATATAATACTTTTATCTAAGTTGACCCTAATCGATGTAAAGCCTCAGGCAGTGCCTGAGGCTTTATGTCTGTTTCATTACCTTTCATAACATTTGATTCACTCGAATGTATGTTTGTGTTAAAATAGAGGTAGACTAAAGGAGAAATTATGTTAGAGTATATTAAGGGTTACATAGAACATATCGATATAGATTATATTGTTGTAGAAAGTCATGACATTGGCTATAAGATTATGACTTCAACGACAACCATTAGTGATGTCATGCATGAAGGTGAGAAAGTATGTATTTATACAGATTTAATCGTCAGAGAGGATTCAATGACTTTATGTGGGTTTTCAACAAGAAACGAGCTTAAAATGTTTCAACTGCTAACCTCAGTTTCAGGTGTAGGTACGAAGGTTGGTATTGCTATTTTATCTTCGATTCCATATACCAGTTTATATACTATTCTCATTGAAGGTAATGTAAACGCATTGACATCCGCTAATGGTGTCGGTAAAAAAACTGCTGAACGTATTATTTTAGAGCTTAAAGAGAAAGTAAAAAAAGTGATGCACATTCAGGTGGATCATGGTGAGATTATTCAAGAGACTTTTGATATGAATCACACCAATCTAGAAGATGCAAAAGCAGCACTTTCATCTTTAGGCTATTCACAAAATGAAATACAATTAGCAGTCAGTAACATAGATGCTACTAATTTATCTGTAGAAGATATCATAAAATTGGCACTAAAAGATCTAATGAATAGATAGGAGTTAGAATGAATCGTTTTGATGGATTTGATGGGTTGGAAAATGAAAGATTCGTTACACCAGAACTAAATCGAACAGAATACTTGATGGACAAAACCCTGAGACCTCAGAAAATGGAAGACTATATAGGTCAAACCAAAGAAAAGGAAAAACTAAAAATATTCATTCAAGCAGCTAAAATGAGACAAGAACCTTTAGATCATGTATTGTTGTATGGTCCTCCAGGTCTAGGTAAAACTACTTTGTCTAATATAATTGCCCATGAAATGAATGTAAATATTAAAGTAACTTCTGGTCCAGCAATAGAAAGACCAGGGGACTTAGCAGCAATTTTGAATAACTTGCAAGAAAATGATGTACTTTTTATAGATGAAATACACCGATTAAATAGAAATGTAGAAGAAGTTTTATATCCTGCCATGGAAGATTTCAATTTGGACATTGTTATTGGTAAAGGCCCTGGTGCCAGATCGGTACGTATAGACTTGCCGAAGTTTACCTTAGTCGGAGCAACAACTAGAGCAGGTCAATTAACCTCACCATTGAGAGATCGATTCGGTGTAATCTGTAAGTTGGAACTTTACAACCATCAAGAGTTGGCAGAAATTGTTAAGAGATCAGCACGAATCATGCATGTAGATATCGAAAATCCTGCTTTAATTGAGATTTCTAAAAGATCTAGAGGAACTCCCCGTATCGTAAATCGTTTACTGAAACGTGTTAGAGATTATGCTCAAGTGGTCGGTGATGGTGTGATTACAAAAGAACTTGCAACTAAAGCATTAGACTTATTGGAAGTGGATAAGTTGGGTTTAGATGGTGTTGACAGAAAAATCGTTATGACGATTATGGATAAATTTAATGGAGGACCCGTAGGTTTAGATACTTTGGCTGCTTCTACAGGCGAAGAAAAAATAACCATTGAGGATGTTTATGAACCATACCTTCTTCAATTGGGATTTTTAAATCGAACACCTAGGGGGCGTGTATTGACAAAATATGCTTATGAACATTTTAACATGATGTACTTATATCATGATCAAGAGGAGGTCCTGTGAGAAAATTCACTTTAGTTAGTATAATATTGTTGATTCTTGTTGTAATCTTTTCTATAATAGGATTTGCATCTGTTGAAAACCTTGAAATTATTAAAATCGGTTTAATTTATGGCAATGAAGATGGTACCAATGTTTTAAATACAGTTGATACTGCCTTTGAATTTGGAGAAATTGTGAATGACAATTATGTTACCCACGCACAATTCCCTAATATAAAATCTTTTTACTTTGTAAAAGATGACAGCGCTCATGTTAAATTAACAGGCTATGCGGATTACGCTTCTGCAATTCAGATTATTAGTCAATATAATTTAACCAATTATTTTGTTGTAAAAGATCAAGGCTTTAGCATCTATTCTCCAGCAATGAGTAATGATCAAATTAATCAAGCCATGAGTTCTTTAAGTCAGATGGGTTTGGCTACAGCGAAAGCTGAACCAAATGCTAATTTGGTAATGCTTTTTAGTGGTCAAGTTTTCTTCGGATATGATGCAAGTTTAGGCGAATTTCTTGTTGCGCCAATCAATCAACAGTTGATGGGCAATCCATTTTCATTTAACGGGAAACTGTACCGAGGCGGTATTGGTGCTAAAAGACAAAATACTCAAAGCTTGACCCTCATTAATTATGTACGAATGAATGAGTATTTATATGGTGTACTGCCAAAGGAAATGTCTAAAGATTGGCCTATTGAAGCCTTGAAGGCACAGGCAGTTGTTGCGAGAAATTTTGCCATTACCAATCAAAATAAATTTAACAACTATGGTTTTAATTTAGATGATACAGTGAATTCTCAGGTTTATGGAGGGTATAGTGTTGAAGGACCGATATCCAATCAAGCTGTAGAAGAAACTAAAAATGTTGTTTTGAAATATGATGATATGATGGTCAATGGTTATTACCACAGTAATTCAGGTGGTTATACTGAAAACAGTGAAAATGTGTGGTCTCAAGCGTTACCATATATCAAAGGTGTATATGATCCATTTTCATTAGGTGCTCCTAATGATGAATGGTCTGTGAGTTATTCAAGAAGTGACATCGAAAGAACTTTAAATGATCAAGGTTACAAAATTGGTACTTTAAAGGATTTTATAGTGTCTGATTATACGCAAAACAATCGTGTTTACAATGCAAGAATTACAGGTACTGCTGGTGTTGTAGACTTGGAGAAGCAAAAAATACGTGGTGTATTTGGTTATAATACCATTAAAAGTACTTTGATTTCCATTATACCAGACAACAGTGTTGTCTTAACCGATGGCAAGGAATTTGTTCAAAGTGGACCGAGTCAGCTAACTGTTTTATCAGGTGATAACACGATAACCACAGTATCCAATACATTTGTTGTTAAAAGTAGTTCTACAGAGAAAAATATTCCCTTGGTTGCAACCTCTTATACTGTTTCTGGTAAAGGATGGGGACATGGTTTGGGAATGAGTCAATGGGGAGCAAAATCTATGGCAGATCAGGGATTCTCTTTTGAAGATATTTTGACATTTTATTATACAGGCACACATATAGAACAGGAGTAAACATGCGTACCAAAGATTTTTATTTTGATTTACCGGAAGAATTAATTGCTCAAACACCTTTAAAAGAGAGAGATCAATCTCGACTAATGGTATTAGATAAAGGAAAGGGCACAATTTCACATGAGAAGTTTGCAAATATTGTGAACCATTTAAAACCAGGAGACTGCTTGGTTCTCAACAATACAAGAGTATTGCCAGCAAGAATCTTCGGTGTAAGGGAAACTGGTGCCTCTGTTGAATTCTTATTGTTGAAGCAAGTTGGTGAAAAGACTTGGGAAACTCTTGTAAAACCAGGTAAAAAAGCTAAAATAGGTACATTATTTACCTTTGGCGAAGGATTAATGACCGGTGAAATTGTTCACGTAACAGAAGATGGTTCTAGACATATTAAATTCCAATATGAGGGTGTTTTTGAAGAGGTTTTAGATGAAATTGGAACTATGCCATTACCACCATATATTACTGAAACTTTGGAAGATCAAGAAAGATATCAAACGGTTTATTCTAAGCATAATGGCTCAGCTGCTGCACCAACAGCAGGTTTGCACTTTACTCAAACCTTATTGGAAGAGTTGAAATCAAAAGGGATCCATATTGCTTATGTAACATTGCATGTGGGTTTAGGTACTTTTAGACCTGTAAAAGTAGACAATGTCTTAGAGCATAACATGCATTCCGAATTTTATGCCTTGGATCAAGAAAATGCAGATATAATCAACCAAGCAAAGGAAAACGGTGGTCGTATTATTTCTGTAGGCACTACATCTACAAGAACATTGGAAAGTATCATGGTTCAAAAAGGTGAACTGATACCTTGTAGTGGATGGACGGATATCTTTATTTATCCAGGGTATAAGTTTCATATTGTAGATGGTTTAATAACGAATTTTCATTTGCCGGAATCAACTTTAATCATGTTGGTGAGTGCATTTTCATCAAAAGAGCATATTTTACATGCATATGAAACAGCTGTTAAAGAACGTTATCGTTTCTTTAGCTTTGGCGATGCCATGTTTATTTTATAGGAGGATTTATGGCAATTAGATATGAATTAATAAAAGAATGTAAACAATCAGGTGCGAGATTAGGTAGATTACATACACCTCATGGTGTAATTAATACACCTATTTTTATGCCTGTTGGTACAGCGGCAACCGTTAAAGCTATGACACCAGAAGAATTGAAAGAAATGGATGCAGAGATTATTTTATCAAATACTTATCATTTGTTCTTACGTCCAGGGCATGAGCTCATTGAAAAGGCTGGGGGATTGCATAAATTCATGAACTGGGATCGACCTATTTTAACTGATTCAGGTGGTTTTCAAGTTTTTAGCTTAGGCGATCTAAGAAAAATTACTGAAGAAGGTGTTGAGTTTAGATCTCACATAGACGGTAGTAAACAATTTTTATCACCTGAAAAAGCAACAGAAGTACAAAATGCACTTGGATCTGACATCATGATGGCCTTTGATGAATGTGCACCATACCCAGCAGATTATGATTATGTAAAGAATTCATTGGAAAGAACAACTCGTTGGGCTAAAAGATGTAAAGATGCACATAAAAACCCTGATACTCAAGCATTATTTGGTATCGTTCAAGGTGGTATGTACAAGGATCTACGTGAGCAAAGTGTTAGAGAATTGTTAGAGCTTGATTTTCCTGGCTATTCAGTAGGCGGTTTAAGTGTTGGCGAGCCTAAAGATTTAATGAATGAAGTTTTAGAATACACTGTACCTTTGTTACCAAAGGATAAACCAAGATATCTTATGGGTGTTGGTAGTCCTGATGCTTTAATTGATGGTGTCATTCGTGGTATTGATATGTTTGATTGTGTTTTACCTACACGTATTGCTCGTAATGGTCAATGTATGACTTCACAAGGCAAAGTTGTCATAAAACATGCAAAGTATAGAGAAGATTTCACACCACTGGATCCAGAATGTGACTGCTATACTTGCAAAAATTATACAAAAGCATATTTAAGACATTTATATAAAGCGAATGAAATTTTATCAGCAAGACTACTGAGTACCCATAACCTTCATTTCTTGATTTCATTGATGAAAGATGTGCGTCAAGCTATAATGGATGATCGTTTGCTAGACTTTAGAGAAGAATTCTTCAAAAAGTATTATGGAGACATCAAACCTGTATAAATACTTTATAAACATTTAATCTTTCTTTAGAATTTTCTAGTTGTTGATGATTGTTTTATTTGATAAGATAGAGAAGTAAAGTTTTTAGTATATAAGGAGGCTATTCAATGGTTTTAAATGCAGCGCTTTTAACAGGTGCAGGTAGTCAACAAGCAAGTTTGTTAGATTTTCTGCCATCGATATTATTATTTGTGGTATTAATCTATTTTATGATTATCCGTCCACAAAAGAAAAGACAACAAAATGCAAAGAATTTAATGGCATCTATTAAGGTGGGTGACAGAATTCAAACCATCGGTGGTTTCATAGGTGAAATCGTTGTGATGGAAGATGATGAATTCGTAATCATGTCTGAAGAGTCAAAACTTAGAATCAAAAGAAATGCTGTAGCCATTCGTTTAACGAATGAAACGGCTGAAGCAGTTCCAGTTGTTGAAAATAATGAAGAAGAAGACGATTTCAACATAGATGATTTTGAAATTTAAGAAACAACTCGCATATGCGAGTTTTTTTCTTCTTAGAATACTTTAATAGTCCAAACTAATATGGTATAATTTATGAAGCGAAAAAGAATTTGGGAGGTGTAATATGAAACACATTAAAACATTAAATAAGGGAACATTAAAAGAAACTGCTTCACATGCAGGATGTGGCGAGTGCCAGACTTCATGTCAATCAGCTTGTAAAACATCTTGTACAGTTGGTAATCAAGAGTGTGAAAATAAGTAAACTATGGTTGGCTAATAGTAGTATCTCATACTATTAGCTGATTTTTTTGGCTAGAAAAGCGAGGCATAAATGATACACAAGTTTGAAAAGAATGGTGTTTATGTTGTTTTGGATGTAAACAGTGGCGCTGTTCATGTAGTCGATGAAATGATTTATACTATTTTAGATCATTATCCTGAAAAAGGAAAAGCAGAGACGATTACTCAGTTAAAAGAAAAGTTTAATGAAAATGACTTAGCTGAAGCAATTGATGAAATTCAGTTGTTAATTGACCATGAACAATTGTTTTCAAAAGACACATATATTCATAATTTGGAATTTAAAAATAGAAAACCAGTGATTAAAGCAATGTGTTTGCATATTGCTCATGATTGTAATTTAAGATGTAAATATTGTTTTGCATCGCAGGGAGATTATGAAACTTCAGATAGAAGTTTAATGTCTTTGGAAGTTGGTAAAAAGGCTTTAAAATTCTTGGTAGATAATTCTGGCAATAGAAGAAACCTTGAAGTGGATTTCTTTGGTGGCGAGCCACTCATGAATTTTGATGTGGTAAAAGAACTTGTATCTTATGGTAGGAGTCTAGAACCTATACATAACAAGTTGTTTAGATTTACATTAACTACAAATGGTGTTCTATTAAATGATGAGATTATTGACTATGCAAATGAACATATGGATAATGTGGTGCTTAGTTTAGATGGTAGAAGAGACGTAAATGATTTTATGCGTTTTACACCAAACAACAAAGGTAGTTATGATACAATTGTTCCAAAATTCCAAAAGTTGGTGGAAAAGCGTGGCAATAAGAATTATTATGTAAGAGGGACGTTCACACATTTCAATAAAGATTTTGCAAAAGATGTATTACACATGGTTGATCTGGGTTTTAAAAGTACTTCAGTTGAACCTGTAGTAGCTAAGCCGGAGCATGATTATGCTTTGAAAGAATCCGACTTGGAAATGGTCTTTTCACAATATGATTTATTGGCAGAAGAGATGATTAAACGTCATAAAACAAAAGATGACTTTTCATTCTTCCACTTTACTATGGATTTATCACAAGGTCCATGCATTGTAAAACGTTTATCAGGTTGTGGTGCTGGCAGTGAATATGTTGCTATTACACCTCAAGGTGATATTTATCCATGCCACCAGTTCGTTGGAGATGAGAAATTCAAAATTGGTAGCATTTTGACAAATGAATACAACAATCACTTAAGTCACGAATTTAAAGAAGCTCATGTTTACAATAAAGAAGCTTGTAAAGGTTGTTGGGCAAAATTCTACTGTAGTGGTGGTTGTCATGCTAACGCATATAACTTTAACAATGATATTAATGTACCATATGCATTAGGTTGTGAAATGGAAAAGAAGAGACTGGAAAGCTCTTTATATATTCAAGCATCTTTAATGGAGGACTAAATGATTTTATCCTATAGATCTCATGAACCTAAAATTCATGATTCATGTTTTGTTGCACCATCTTCTGACATCATTGGAAAAGTAACAATGAAAGAAGATGCAAGTATCTGGTATGGTGCTGTTATACGAGGCGATGTAGCTACGATTGAAATAGGTGAAAGAACAAATGTACAGGATAATGTAACGATTCATGTCGCAAATGGATATCCTACTTTGATAGGGAATGATGTTACTATTGGCCATAATGCTGTAGTCCATGGTTGTACCATTGGCAATAGAGTCTTGATTGGTATGGGCGCTATTGTATTGGATGGTGCAGTTATTGAAGACGATGTGATTATTGGTGCTGGTGCGTTGATTCCGCCAGGAAAAGTAATTCCGTCCAAGTCATTGGTAGTGGGTTCGCCAGGTAAAGTTGTGAGAAACTTAGATGAAGAAGCACTGGAAGGTCTGTTGAAATCAGCAAACATCTATGTGACTGAAGCATCTTTGCATAAGAAAAACATATAGAATATTGGAGGGGAAACTTATGAAGTCAAGAAGACTGCTTACATTAGTCGGACTTCTACTCATTGTTGCACTTACAGTTTATGTAGCTGCATTTGGGTTAGGAACAGATAAAGTTGGTATTTCATCTGTAAAAGATGATATGAAATTAGGTTTGGATATTCAAGGCGGTGTGGTCATTGAATATGAAGCTGTGATACCAGAAGATATTGCTGACGATGAAGATGAAATCGCAAGACAATTAGATGGTACTGCTGCTGTAATGAGCACACGTATTGACAGTAAAGGTTTAATGGAACCTCGTGTTACCATCAACTATAGTCAAAGACGTATTCGTGTTGAAATGCCTGGTGTTACTGATGTAAACGAAGCTGCAAAATTCATCGGTACTACAGCAAAATTAACTTTCCATAAAGTAGCTGAAACAACGGTACTTCAAGCTGCAGATATAGATGCAAGAACAATCCGTGTTGGTGACTTCGAAGGTGAAGAAATCATGGATGGTAGTTCTGTTAAGGATTCAGGCAGTCGTTTTTCATCAACAACGTCATATGTAGGATATGTTGTTGATTTAGTCTTAGACAGTGATGGTTCTGCAGCATTTGAAGCTGCTTCAAAAGAATTTGTAAACAGAGCCTCAGGAAAAGGTCAGATTGCTATAGCAGTAGATGACGTTGTCATTTCAGCACCTTGGGCAAGTCAAGTTTTAACGGGTGGCCAGTTCTATATTTCAAATATGGAGCAACAAGAAGCTAATGATTTATCGTTACAAATTAAATCAGGTGCTCTACCTTTAAAATTAGAAGAAATTGAAACAAACTTAATCGGTGCAACTTTAGGACAAGATGCTTTGGATTCAAGTGTTAATGCTGCAATCATTGGTTTTATCTTAGTTGTATTGTTCATGATTATTGTATATAGAATTCCAGGTGTTGTTGCTTCAATCGCTTTAGCATTATATGCAGCAATCATCTTATTTACCATGACCGCTTTACAAGCAACGTTAACACTTCCAGGTGTAGTTGGTATTGTTTTAGGCTTTGGTATGGCAGTCGATGCCAATGTAGTAATCTTCGAAAGAATTAAAGAAGAGTTAAATAATGGTAAAACGGTTAGAGCTGCTGTCAAGTATGGTTTCAAACGCGCTATGAGAACCATCTTAGATGCTAATATCACAACTTTAATCGCAGCTGTAGTACTTTATACTTTTGGTGATGGTCCGATTAAAGGATTCGCTACGACTTTAGGGATAGGTATTATTGCATCAATGTTTACAGCTGTAGTGTTTACAAGAACTCTATTGGTGAACTTAGAAGCATCAGGATTGTTTACTAATCCAAAGTTCTTCGGTGCTTCATCTAACATCAAAGAAAAAATTAGAAATATCTTAAATCACTATAAAGTATGGTTTGCTATTTCAGCTGCTGTTATCTTAATTGGTGGTGGCATGTTTACTGTTAAAGGTATGAACTTAGGTATTGACTTCCAAGGTGGTACTGAGATTCAATATTACTTAAAAACTGATTTTGATACAGCAGATGTGAAAGATGCCTTAAGTTCATTTGAAAAAGATGGTGTGGCTTTAGATGCTGTTTATCTTAAAGCTGGTATTGGTGAAACTGCTGACAAAGAATTAATTATTAGAACCGTTTCATCACTAAATACAACTGATCGTGCTACAATCGAAGAATTGTTATTAAAAGCATATCCAAATGCGGAATTTAGAAGAGTAAATCAGTTCAGTCCTTCTGTAGGTGATGAAATTAAAACAAAAGCAGTCCTTTCTGTATTAATTGCTGCAGTAGGCATGTTAATTTACATTACTTTTAGATTTGAAATTGTATTTGGTATCGCATCAATTATTGCTTTACTTCATGACGTTTTGGTATTATTGGCAGTTTATGCAATTTTCCAAATTCCAGTGAACACAGCATTTATTGCTGCAATATTAACCGTAGTGGGTTACTCAATCAATGATACGATTGTTGTCTTTGACAGAATCAGAGAGAACATTAAATTTGAGAAGAAACCAGACTACTTTGAAGTGGCAAATCGCAGTTTAAATCAAACGATTATAAGATCGATTAACACTTCATTAACAACCTTACTTGTAATTGGTTCACTTTACTTCTTAGGTATTGATTCAATTAAAGATTTAGCATTACCATTGATGGCAGGTGTTATTGCAGGTACTTATTCTTCAATCTTTATTGCAAGTCCAATTTGGGCTTTATGGAGAAAACATAGAAGTGACAAGTCAAAGCATTACACAGGCAACTAAATAGAATAACCAATGGCTTAGAGGATGACCTCTAAGCCATTATTTCGCTTTATGTCATCACTAATAAGTATTAATTGTTGCGCTTTACAACAGAATCATTTATCGATATGATTAAGTTAGAAAGTTGAGAAAATTATGTTACATAGTAAAAAATGGAAAATAAATCAAAACAAACCCATAGATCTTAATTTAGATATAAATCCAGTGGTTAAACAGCTCTTAGTCAATCGTGGTTACAATGCGTCTAATGTTTCTAAATTTCTAAATCCAAAGTTAAGTGATTTACATGATCCTTTCTTGATGAAAGATATGGATAAAGTCGTTAGAAGAGTGAGAGAAGCCATTGAAAAAGGTGAGTCAATTTGGATCTATGGAGATTATGATGTCGATGGTATTACATCCATAGCACTTTTATTAAAATTATTTAAGCATTTGAATGTTCCGGTGAATTATTATATTCCCAATAGATTAGAAGAAGGCTATGGTTTATCCATACAAGGTTTAACTTATGTTATTGAACAAGGTGCAGATCTTATCATCAGTGTTGATTGTGGGATAACCTCTGTAGAAGAAGTTGATTTTGTCAATAGACATGGTAAAGATATAGTCATTACTGATCACCATAATTGTCAAGAATCCTTACCATCAGCCTTTGGAATTTTAAATCCAAAACAACCGGATTGTCATTATCCTTTCGATATGCTAGCAGGTGTTGGCATTGCCTTGAAATTGGCACAAGGTATGTTGGGAGAAGCTTTTTTTGAAGTCTATGATTTGTTTGTAGACATTGCAGCTTTAGGTACTGTTGCGGATATAGCTCCTATTGTTGATGAAAACAGAATTATAACCAAAATAGGTTTGGAACTTATTCAAAATACAAAACATATCGGTTTAAAGACACTGGTAGCTTTATCAAATATTAATGGTGATTTAAATACGGGTCATATTGGATTTAATATTGGTCCTAAGATCAATGCTGCTGGTAGAATTGGACAACCTGGGTTAGGTGTGGAATTATTAATAACCGAGTCTGAGTCAGAAGGGGAATCTCTTGCGTTGAAACTTACTCAACTCAATGAAGAGAGACAATCCATTGAAAGATCTATTTTAGAGGAAATTGATGAGCTTGTGGCAGCGCAAGTAGATCTTAAAAAAGATAAAATTATAGTGATTTTAGGTGATAACTGGCATACAGGGGTGATTGGTATAGTGGCTTCAAGGGTAACAGAGAGATATCATCGACCAGCTGTTATATTATCTAATGATGAAGGTATTGCAAAAGGTTCTGCAAGAAGTGTTGGGGAAATCAGTATCTTTGATGCTTTAAACAGTTGTAAAGAATTGTTTATTGGTTTTGGTGGTCATAAACAGGCAGCAGGTTTATCATTATCTGTTGAAAAAGTAGAGGAATTCAGGAGACAAGTCAATCTTTATGCGAAAACGGAAATTACATGGGAGGATTTAATTCCTCAGATCAAAGTTGATGGTGTTCTACATAGTAGTGATATTACTTATCAGACTTTAGATGATTTGGATTTACTTGAACCTTATGGACTAGGCAATCCAAGACCACAATTCATCTATAATGGTTTGACCATAGACCATGTGAGACGATTGGGGGAAGCGCAAAATCATCTGAAATTGATTTTACATGATGAGAGAAGAACTTATGATGCTATTGCCTTTAATGTATCTGAAGACTATGCAGATTTAAGAACACAAGACAAGCTGGACATGGTACTAACCCTATCGAAAAACTCCTTCAGAGGTGTCGATACAATACAATTTCAAATTAAAGATTTAAGAAGATTGTCATCTACTTACTATATACAAAAAGAAATTGGTAAACATTTTACAAAGACATTAGCTAGAGCTCTATTCTATAATGGACTAGGTGTTCCTAAGGGACCACGATCTGGTTTTACAGCGTATGAGACCGATCAACTGGAACGATTGGATTATGTCATTGAAAAAAAAGGCAAGAAACTGATTTTAGTAAACGGTTTTGAAAATTTCTTGGAAATATATTTTAGATTAGATGATATAGGGTATGGTAAAGACTATTATGGTATTCATTTTAATAAAATATTTCAATACCATGATTTAGATGTTGTGGTTCACCCTGTACTGGATAATATGGATTATCAAAGATATCATGAAGTCATTGTTTATGATTTGTTATATAATCAAAAATGGGCTGATACTTTAGAAAAATTATGTCATGTACCCATAAAATATATGGCTCAAGTTTTTATCGATGAAAAATCTCAGACTGAGGTTTTATATACTGCGATTCCTCATAGAATGGATTTGGTAGATATTTATAAATCTTTATTATCTGAAGATGGTAATTTAACCATTACATTAGAAGATTTTTCAAAGCATTTGCATATGGATTTAATTAAATGTGAATTGTCGTTAAGAATACTGGACCATCTTAAGCTTATTGAAATCGATGGTGATGAAACTTATCATATTAAAGTGTTGCCAAAGCCTAATCACAAATTAGCATTGGATGATACAGAAGTGTTTAGAGAAGTATCGTCCATCAGAGACCAGTTTTTTAACTATATTAAATTTTATAAAGATATGATTAAATAGGAGGCACTATGGATTTAAAAAGTAAAATAAGAACAGTTGAGGACTTTCCCAAAGAAGGCATCAGCTTCAAGGACATAACTACATTACTTCAGGACCCAGAAGCATTTAAATATACAATTGATGCGTTAGTAGAACTAGCAGATCAATATGATTATGATGTGATTATTGGACCAGAAGCAAGAGGTTTTATCTTTAGTGCACCAATGGCCTTTTCTGCACAAAAACCTTTGGTTTTAGTAAGAAAACCTGGCAAATTGCCTTATGAGACAGTGCGTCATGAGTATGAATTAGAATATGGTACAGATGCTTTAGAAATCCATAAGGACGCAATAAAACCAGGTGACAAAGTATTAATCGTTGATGATTTGCTTGCAACTGGTGGTACAACTTTAGCTGTAGCTGAATTGGTTGAAAAATTGGGTGCTCAAGTTTCATCAATATTATTTTTAATTGAATTGACTTTCTTAGATGGTCGTGAGAAACTAGGAGCATATCCTGTTGAAACCTTAATCAAGTATTAAACAGAAAACCCACAAATGTGGGTTTTTTCAACATTTTACCCATTTTTAACAGTGACTTTGTATTGTTTAGACTCCCGATTTGTTATATAATACTTATATTAAACATAAATTCAGAGACAAAATTTGTAGGTGCTAAATGGATGTAAAGACTTATCTCGAGAAAATAAAAGCAGTAAATAAGCATGTTGATATAGAAAAATTGGAAAAGGCATACCACTATGCAGAGAAAGCACATGAAGGTCAGTTAAGAAAATCAGGTGAACCTTTCTTCATTCATCCAGTGGCAGTGTCTATTTTGGTTGCAGAATTAGAAGTAGACTCAGATACGATTATTGCGTGTTTATTGCATGATACCATTGAAGATACGGATATCACTTTTGAAGATGTGGAAAGAGAATTTGGTTTATCCATTGCACAACTTGTAGATGGTGTAACGAAATTAACAAAGATGCACTATGAAACAAAACAAGAAATTCAAGTTGAAAACTTAAGAAAAATGTTCTTGGCAATGGCAAAAGATATTCGTGTTATTCTGATTAAACTGATGGATCGATTACACAATATGCGCACGTTAAAATATCAATCTGAAGCCAAAAAACATGAAAAAGCCTTGGAAACATTAGAAATCTATGTGCCGATTGCTCATCGTTTAGGTATTTTTAAAATTAAAGGTGAGTTAGAAGATCTTTGTTTACTATATCTCGAACCAGAAGTGTATTATGAACTATCAAAAAAAATCAACAAGAAATTATCTGAAAGAAAATCTTATATTGACAGCGTCATTGAATCCATTTCTGATTCTTTGAGAGAAACGGATATGGCCTTTGAAATTTACGGTAGACCGAAAAACTTTTATTCCATCTATAAAAAAATTAAATATCAACATAAGGAATTCTCTGAAATATATGATATTACAGCCATAAGAATCTTAGTAGATTCAGTTAAGGACTGTTATGCTGCTTTAGGTGTTGTTCATACACTTTGGAAGCCGATGCCAATGCGATTTAAAGATTATATCGCTATGCCAAAACAAAATATGTATCGCTCTTTGCATACAACTGTAATGGGGAACGAAGGTGAACCTTTTGAGGTTCAAATAAGGACTCATGAAATGCATAGAGTTTCTGAATATGGTATTGCTGCTCATTTCAATTACAAAGAATCAAAATCCAATATGTCTAAAATTGATGAAAAATTAGTCTGGTTAAGACAAATGATGGAGTGGCAAGGGGATATTGATAACCCTGAAGAGTTTTTAGATTCGCTTAAAATTGATATTTTAAATCATCAGGTATACGTTTTTACACCACAAAGTAAAGTCGTAGAGTTGCCAGAAGGAGCAACACCTGTGGATTTTGCTTATAAAATTCATACAGAAGTAGGAAATAAATGTGTTGGAGCAAAAGTAAATGGTCGTATTGTACCCCTTAACTTTAAACTGAGCACAGGTGAAATTGTTGAAGTTCTAACTCAAAAGAACTCAGCAGGACCAAGTAGGGATTGGTTAACTTTTGTTAAAAGTACCCAAGCCAAAAATAAAATCAAATATTGGTTCAAAAAGGAACGTCGTGAAGAAAATATTGAAAAGGGCAAGGATATGCTTGAAAAAGAAATCCGAAAAGCTGGTTTTAAGGTGAATGAACTTTTAAAACCAAAATGGCTGGATCCTTTAATGGCAAGACTCAGTATTTATTCTTTGGATGATCTTTATGCAACCATCGGATATGGTGGTATTCAACTGAATCAAGTTGTGCCTAAATTAAAAGAGGCATATCGAAAAGACCACAAAGAGGAAGTTGAAGAACCAAAAGCAATTGAATACAAAAGAGAAGATACTAAAGACCATGAAAGAAATCGAAAACGTGCTGGTTCATCTGTTGTAGTTAAAGGTTTAGATGATGTACTTGTCAGATTTGCTAGATGTTGTACACCTGTTCCAGGTGATGATATCATCGGTTATATCACTCGTGGCAGAGGGGTTACTGTTCATCGCTCTGACTGTAAAAACTTTGAGAATACCGATGAAATGAAATCAAGATTTATTGAAGTTGCATGGCGAGTAGAAGAAGCAGCTACCTTTACAACCGAGATACAAGTCATTGCACCTGATCGTAAAGGTTTGTTGTCTGAAGTGACTTCACTTATAACAGCAATTAATTTAGTCGTAACTGGTGTTAGTGCTAAGCTTTTAAAATCTGGTGTTGCGGTTATTAATTTAAGTATTGAAATATCTGATATTAAGAAGTTGAACAGTTTAATGAGTAAACTTAAGCAACTTGAAGATGTCATTGAAGTAAAGAGAGTTACATCATAAGCTGGCATATGTCAGCTTTTCTTTAGGAGGAAATATGAGAGCTGTTGTGCAAAGAGTTAAACGTTCGAGTGTTACTGTTGATGAAAACGTTGTAGGAAAAATTGATCAAGGTTTAATGATTCTATTAGGTGTTGAACAGGGTGATACTGAAGACGATATGAAATATATAGCTGATAAAGTCATCAATCTACGAATTTTTGAAGATGAACAAGAGAAGATGAACTTATCCGTCCAAGATGTTAAGGGGTCATTACTTGTTGTTTCACAATTTACTTTACTGGGTGACTGTCGAAAAGGTAGAAGACCAAGTTTTACAGAAGCTGCAAAACCAGATGAAGCAAATCGCTTATACCAAGAGATGGTTGCCTATTGTAGAGCCTATTTACCTGTAGAAACAGGTCAGTTCCAAGCAGATATGAAAGTAGACATCTTGAATGATGGACCAGTGACGGTGTTGTTAGATAGTAAAAGAAAGTTTTAGGTGCGTAAATGATTGTAGAAAGAATTGTAGTCGGTAAGTATGCTGTGAACAGTTATTTCATCATGGATGAAGAAACAAAAGAAGCTGCTATTGTAGATCCTGGTGCACAAGCACATTTAATTCAAAGGGTCATTGATGAATATAATGCAAAGGTAAAATATGTTTTGTTAACTCATGGCCATGGTGATCATATTGGTGCAGTTGAAACAATTAGAGATGAAAATCAAGCGAAGGTTGTTGCTGCAGAGGAAGAACAAGATATGCTTTTGGATCCAAAGAAGAATGAGTCTTTGGCTACGATCGATCGTGAAGTGGCTTTTGATGCAGATTGGTATGTAAGAGACCAAGAGAACATAAAATTGGGACAACTTAATCTTAAAGCCATAAAAACACCAGGTCACACGAAAGGTGGAATATGCTATTTACTCGATAAATATCTTTTTAGTGGAGATACTTTATTTAGAAGAAGTGTTGGCAGAGCTGATTTATATGGTGGAGATTTTGGTCAACTGATAAACTCTATTACATCAAAATTATATGTGTTGAATGAAGATGTTCGTGTGTTTCCTGGTCATGGACCACATACAACAATTGGTGAGGAAAAGAAAGAAAATCCTTTCACTTAGGAGGAAAAATGAGAGTTTTTGTGAATCATTCATTTGAATATGAGGTCGAGCATCTTATTAAAACATTTGAACATGATGTTGAGTTTGTTGCTGATGCACAAGAAGCAGATCTTGTTAATGTAATCGATTATCATGATCATTCAGCATATTTAAAGGTTGTTCTTGATGGGGAAGTAGAAAAAAATATTCAGCTCGGAGAGGATTCCTATGAGAATAAGCGTTTGATTAAGAGAAACAATACGCTGCTGATTTACGATGTTTTAACAAAACACTTTCATAAAACAAATCCTTGGGGCACACTTGTAGGTGTGAGACCTGGAAAAATTGTACAACATATGTTAGATTTGAACATGGCAGAAAACGATATTGATCAAGTTTTATATGATAAATATAGGATAGAAACCAACAAGAGAAAACTCTTAATGGATGTTGCTAAACATGAAAGACCTTATTTACAAGATATCTATGATAAGCCATTGAGTTTATATATTTGTATCCCATTTTGTCCAACAAGATGTTTATATTGTTCATTTCCATCCAATGATTTAAAACAAAAAGGTCGACTTCTTGAAGATTATTTACAGGCATTGCATCACGAAATTGATGCCATGTATGATTTGATTCAGAAAAATAAACGTTTAGTAGATTGCATCTATATTGGTGGAGGAACACCAAGTGTATTGTCCAGTCAACAATTTATGATTTTATTTCAAAAATTGGATGATTATTTTCATTTAAAGACTCTAAAAGAATTTACTGTTGAGGCTGGAAGACCAGATACCATTACAAAAGAAAAATTGGATGTTTTTAAAGTCTTTCATGTATCTAGAATATGTCTTAATCCTCAGAGTATGCATGATAAGACTTTGAATCTCATTGGTAGATCCCATAGTGCAGAGGCTATTCTTGATGCCTATGAGTTGATTAAGTCATATGACTTTGATAGTATCAATATGGATTTAATCTTAGGACTTCCTGATGAGGATATTGAAGATGTAAAAGAAACTCTGGATGCTGTCATTCAATTAAATCCTGAGAATATTACCATTCATACTTTAGCCGTTAAAACCAGTTCGCGATTAAAAGAAAAGCTTGAAGCTTATCATATGACACAAAGTGAAATGGTTGAATCCATGATCAATATCGCTCAGGAGAAAATGATGGATAATGGTTATCATCCATATTACATGTATCGACAAAAGAATATGGTCGGTAATTTTGAGAATGTTGGTTATGCCAAATTAGGAAAAGATTCTTTATATAATATTCGTATTATAGAAGAAATGCATGATATTCTTGCTCTAGGCGCAGGAGCTGTTTCAAAAAAAGTGAATCCATTAATGAATCGTTTTGATCGTATTGCTAACATAAAAGGTTTGGAGACTTATTTGGAACGTATTGAAGATGTAATTGAAAAGAAAAAAGTGTTTTTTGAACCATTTGAAGAATAAGATGAAAGTCTCAGTTTACAAAAAAACAATATTGTTATATACTATTTCTATATGAATATTCGGTACTCAAGAGAAGTAAAATAAAGGTATTTCCTAGCGAGCTGTGTATGGTGAAAGACAGTAAATTAATTTGTTTGAAAGACACTTGAACAACAAGTACCAATGAAAAGTGGGTTTAACCAATTAGGGTGGCACCGCGGGAGTAATCTCGTCCCTTGTATGTTTTTGCATATAAGAGACGAGTTTTTTGTTTTCAAGGCACCCATATTATAAGGAGGTAATCATGTCTGAATTATTAAACGGACTGAAAAGAACGCATTATGCAGGATTGTTAAGAGATGAACACATTGATACAAGAGTCGTATTAATGGGTTGGGTACAAAAAAGAAGAAACCTAGGTGGTTTGTTATTCGTAGATTTAAGAGACCGTGAAGGTATTGCGCAAATCGTATTTGATACAAAAGTATCACAAGAAGCCTTTGATAAAGCGGATACCATTCGTGGTGAATATGTTGTTGCCGTTGAAGGTGTTGTTAAGAAAAGAGAAAGTGTGAATCCAGACATTCCAACTGGACAAGTTGAAGTATTTGCAGAGCAAATCAAAATCTTGTCTGAGTCAGAAGTACCACCAATTCACATCACGGATGAAGATGGTGCTGCTGAAAAATTGAGATTAAAATATCGTTATTTGGATCTAAGAAAACCAAAAATGTATAAAAACCTATTGTTCAGATCTCAAGTTGCTAGTGTTTTTAGAAGTTTCTTTAACAGTGAAGGATTCCTTGAAGTTGAAACACCATTTCTAAATAAGCCTACGCCAGAAGGTGCAAGAGATTATTTGGTACCAAGTCGAGTTAATCCTAATAAATTCTATGCTTTACCTCAATCACCACAATTATTCAAACAGATGTTGATGGTTTCTGGAATCGATAAATACTATCAAATTGTTAAGTGCTTTAGAGATGAAGACTTAAGAGCGGATCGTCAACCTGAATTTACTCAAGTAGACGTTGAAATGAGTTTTGTTGAGGAAAATGATGTCATTGCAGTGAATGAAGCGCTAATGAAGAAAATTTTCAAAGAAACTTTGAATGTAGAATTAGAAACACCTTTTATGAGAATGCCTTACAAAGAAGCAATGGAGCGTTTTGGTTCAGATAAACCAGATTTAAGATTTGGCTTTGAATTAAAGGCTTTAAATGATATTGCAGCAACTTGTGGGTTCGGCGTGTTTGCAAGCACTGTAGAACAAGGTAATGATGTACGTGCCATCAACATTGATGGTGGTTTAGAGACTTTCAGTAAAAAAGGTTTAAAGAACTTAGAAAAGTTTGCTAAAACTTATGGTGCACAAGGTCTTGCATGGATGAGATTTACTGAAGAAGGTATTGATTCACCAATCTTAAAGTTCCTTTCTGATGAAGATATCCAAAAGATCACTGAAAGAATGGAAGCTAAAACAGGGGACTTAGTGCTCTTTGTAGCGGATAAACCTTCTGTAGTATTTGCTGCATTAGGCGCTTTAAGATTAGAAGCTGCTAAGCAAATGAATAAAATTGAAGAAGGTGTTTACAAAATTTTATGGGTTACTGAATTCCCACTATTTGAGTATTCTGAAGAAGAAGACCGTTATGTTGCTAAACACCATCCATTTACTTCTCCTATGGATGATGATATGAATAAAATCGAAACAGATCCAGCAAACTGTCGTGCAAAAGCCTATGACATTGTGTTAAATGGTTCTGAAATTGGTGGTGGTTCTATTCGTATTCATACCACTGAATTACAAGCGAGAATGTTTAAAGCTTTAGGTTTCAGTGATGAAGAAGCACAAGAAAAATTTGGTTTCTTATTGGATGCTTTCAAATATGGTGTGCCACCACATGGTGGTATAGCTTATGGTTTAGATCGTGTAGTGATGGAACTACTTAATATTGATAATATCCGTGACGTTATTGCATTCCCTAAAACACAACAAGCTACATGTTTGTTAACTAATGCACCTGGTTTTGCAGAAGTGCATCAATTAGAAGAATTGTTCTTGGAAACAGTATCTCCAAAAAAAGAACAGGCATAGGATAAAGGGGCTGTCGGGAAATAGATAGTTTCTAAATTAACAAAAATTACCAAAAAGGAATCCTCCTATCTTATGTCGAATATATAAGTA
>JAFGVN010000018.1 GCA_016937975.1 Clostridia bacterium | reverse complement strand
TTGGCACCATGGAACAGATCATGAAAAACCGGCATGGCAATGTGGAAAAGCGATTAAGCATGGCAGAAAAGAATGTGGCCATTCAAAAGGAATTCATGAAAGTTTTTTAGAAGATGCATTTTTTTATGCATATGGAAGCTAAATCGCAGACATTATTAGACATGAGATTAGATGGGAAAATAAATGAAGTGGATTACGACAGAAAATTCAATACTATTGAAGAAGAGCTAAAATTACTAAGAGATGACAGAAATGAAAGATACGATGCACTTCAAGGGGAAGAATCAATTACTACAAGAATAAATGAGTTTAGAAAAGTCCTTGCTGAAGATTTAGAGATTGTCGAATTTGATCGTGATATTATGGACAGTTTGATTGAAAAAGTTGTCATTGGAGCAACAGATGAAGATGGAAATTCAAACCCTTATGTAATCACTTTTGTGTTCAAAGCAGGGATGAAATTTAATGAGGAATTCTACGAGAAAATTGCCAATCCATCTGGTATAATTGAAGCAGGCAATTTGTCTACTTACGCAACAAACGAGAAACAACTAGCGTGTACCTACGCCCTAAACAAGGCACCTTGAGGCGGTCTCGCAGTTAAAATTGAAAAAGTAGTAATATACAGGCATCAGTTTGTACAGATACATTTGTTCAAGCTGTTTTTTTGATTTGAAAAGACTTTAATAAACTTTTCATCTATTTTCTAGTTAGATGATAATTTATCTTTTTTACCTATTCAAGATTTTTAAAGGTCTAATCGAAAAAACGGTTCTGGTGCAAAAATCACAAGCACATTCTAATCCCTTTTCCAAATTGTTCAATCTCTCACCTAATCAGAACATTGTTATTTCTCTATTATAAGTCTTGGTTCAATCACATTTGCTGTGGTAGACTTGTGAAATCTGGTTGCAGGAGCTTTAGTGCAAACTGTGGATTCAATATTGGTGGTTATCATGAAACATTTTACTTTTAGGAAATCGGACCAATGACATAATTGATAAAAAAATGCCTTAATCAGAATAAGTATTGACATGAGAGCGATTCTCATTTAGAATTGCATCTGTGAGAATGATTGTCAATCTCGAAATTAATGGAGGAAAGAAATGAAAAAAATATTATCAATAATTTTGATAGCAGTATTAACACTTAGTATTGCTGGATGTGCAACAGAAGAAGAGAAAGTGGTCAATATCTATACAGATAGACATTATGATACAGACCAAGAATTATATGATAAATTTACTCAAGAAACCGGGATCAAAGTAAATGTAGTAAAAGCCGAATCAGATGAATTGCTTGAAAGACTAAGTACCGAAGGTGAAGACACAGAGGCTGACTTATTAGTGACTTCCGATGTTGGTCGTTTGTACAGAGCAGGTGAAATGGGTATCATTAAAGCTTTTGACTCAAACATTGTAGAAGCAAATGTACCTGAACACTTACGTTCCTCTGAAAATCTTTGGACTGCATTAACAGTTAGAGCAAGAGTCATCGCATATGCGCTAGACAGAGTTGATCCAAGTGATTTATCAACATATGAAGCACTAACGGAACCAGAGTGGGCAGGGAAAGTATTAGTAAGATCGTCTGGAAATATTTATAACCAATCATTAATGGCATCATTTATCGCTTTAAATGGTGAAGAAGCTGCTAAAGAATGGGCAGCTGGTTTAGTGGCTAATATGGCAAGAACGCCAGAAGGTAATGACAGAGATCAAATGAAAGCTGTTGTTGCAGGTGAAGGTGATGTAGCAATCGTCAACACATATTATGTTGGAAAACTTTTACATTCATCAGATGAATACGAAGTGGAAGTTGGTGAGCAAATCGGCGTATTCTTCCCTAACCAAGAAACTAACGGTACTCACATTAACATCAGTGGAGCAGCATTAACAAAGCATGGTGCTAATAGTGAAGAAGCTATTCAACTTTTAGAATTTCTTACTGGTGAAGTGGCACAGAATGATTATGCTAGCGCTAATTACGAATACCCTGTTAATGAAGCAGTAGAACCCTCTGACTTATTAAAGAGCTTTGGAGAGTTTAAGATTCAAGATATTGATTTATCATTGTTAGGTGAATACAATGATGAGGCAGTAAGACTATTTAATGAAGTAGGTTGGCAATAATTGTTTATTAAACTTAAAAATAGGGGGCTAAGTCCCCTTTTGGGCATTGTAACACTTGTTATCATGGCAATTGTATTACCATCGGTATTTATATTTATTAAGCTCTTTCACCCTGTAACAGAATCATGGTTACATATCAAAAAATATGTTCTGGCTGATTATCTTGGGAATTCATTGGTTCTAGTTGTTGGAGTCAGTATGATTACTGGTGTGTTAGGAACATTTTTTGCATGGTCGTTGTCTAATTACAAGTGGAAGTATGGTTTGTTATTAGAGAACCTTTTGTTCCTTCCAATGGCCATACCACCTTATATAGCAGGTTATATCTATGGTGGGATATTTACACCCTTTGGTACCCTAGATAGAATATTCGACAAAATTGGTGTCAAAGGTTTTAGAATTGATATCTTATCTACAGGTGGTGCAATATTTGTTTTTAGTCTCTTTCTCATGCCATATGTTCTATTGGTTTCGAAAGGATTTTTTGAGAAATTGCCTAAAACCATAGAAGAATCATCAAGACTATTAGGACGTGGTTCTCTTGAGACATTTATAAGGGTTGTATTACCCATGGCGAGAGGTTCTTTAGTTGGTGGTATAGTGCTTGTTATATTAGAAGTACTGAATGATTATGGTTTAGTTAGATATTTCGGTATACCTACATTCTCGACAGCTATTTATCAAACCTGGTTTGGTATGAGTGATGTGGATGGTGCGGTTAGACTCGCAGCTAGTTTGATGAGCATTGTGATCATAATTTTATTAATTGAACAATTCTTAAGAGGAAAAGGCCGTTTAAGCCAGGCAAGAGCAGTAGCAGATCGTGGTGTCAAAAAAGAAGCTTCAAAAAGTTACAGGATTGTTTTTGGCTTATTTTCAAGCATTTATTTGATTTTTGCATTAATAATTCCGATCACTCAACTAAGTTGGTGGGCTAGTGTTGCCAAACAAACCAGTATCATGAGACGATTTGGATCAATTTTGTTTAATACCATAAGTGTTGGTTTGATTGTAACGGTATTGGTAGTTATTGCTGGAGTACTCATTGGTAATCTTAGTAGATTAAGACCAGGGATTCTTTCGAAGGTTTACGCAAGGATTGTGATTCTTGGTTATTCCATTCCAGCATCAATTATCGCTATTGGTGTGTTGGTGACATTTATAAGTATCGACCGTAGTTTGGGAGTACTATATGATGTAATGGACCTTAAGAACTTATTTCTAAGTAGTAGTAAGTTTATCCTGATTTTTGCATTAACCATACGTTTTATGGCTATCGGTTTTAATAATATTGAATCAGGTTTTAGTAAAATGGGGAAAAAGTATTATGAAGCCAGTAAACTACTAGGGCGTGGTGAATGGCATACATTTAGATATGTTGATTTCCCAATACTCAAACCAGCAATTATCAGTGCAGGTATTTTAACTTTTGTGGATGTTTTGAAAGAGTTACCACTTACTTTGATATTAAGACCTTATAATTTTGATACATTAGCCACAAGAGTATATACATATGCTGGAGATGAAATGATTCATGAAGCAAGTGTGTACTCGCTAATGATTATTGGGGTTAGTGTTGTAGCATTAATAATATTAAGTTTGAATAGAAAGGGGTCTAGAACATGATAAGATTAAATAAGATAACATTTCAATACGATAATGCTAGTTCAGAAACCCTCAAAAACGTAACATTACAACTAAAAAAAGGTCAAGTATTGGCAGTTGTAGGACCCAGTGGTGGAGGTAAATCAACGCTACTTAGAGTCATATCTGGCTTAGAAAAACCTAAATCAGGTGACATATATTTAGATGATAAACTTTTATGCGGTAAGGGAGCATTCATTCCACCAGAAAAAAGAGGTATTGGAATGTTATTTCAGGACTATGCCTTATTTCCCCATATGACAGTTTCTAAAAACATAGAGTATGGACTAATCGGAGTTAGTGTAGCTAATAGAAAACAAAGAGTTAAGGAAGTACTTGCTCTTGTTAATCTTTCAGGTTATGAAAAACGATATCCCCACGAGCTTAGTGGAGGACAGCAACAACGAATTGCACTTGCAAGGGCCATAGCACCAACACCTAATATCCTGTTACTTGATGAACCCTTCAGTAACTTAGATACACATCTGCTACAAAATGTACGGGATGAACTGTTTGGCATCATTAGGGAAATAGGTATTACAACAATTATGGTTACCCATAATCCTGAAGATGCAGAGACACAGGCAGATCGAGTTGTTGAGATTGTTGATGGTATTGCAAGTGAAAAAGATATATAGATAAAAACTATTAAGAACTTATCAAACGACATAAGATAGGTTCTTTTTTGTACATTTGAATTTATTTAGAAGCATTCAATAATTTTAATGTCTTTTGATATTTTTTCGCCCAACCCCTCACTTTTTCGGATTAAGAAGCGAGGGGAAATTTTTATCTCCTCAAGAACATTGAAAAACAGTCTTGATG
>JAFGVN010000114.1 GCA_016937975.1 Clostridia bacterium | reverse complement strand
GAGGTGATGGCAAAACCATCACTTCGTTTGAGGTATGTTTCAGTTGAAATAAGAAACCCCCACTTCAAGTCGAATTGATAGGCTAAGTGGGGGAGGTTCATAGAGGATAACTTGTGAATGGCTAATGGAGTAGTATGCTTAAGTATTATTTTTTATGGAGAACACCTGTGACATTCGTCGTGGGAAGTTCAAGAAGACTCGTGCAATCTTTTTGATTATAAGATAAAATAGAACCATAGTATAAGAAATTGGGAGAACACATGAATAGAATTCTTAAAAATACAATATTAAGCTTATTCGCATTATTAGGTTTTATCAGTTTATTTTATTTAATTACAGAACGTCACGTGCAGAATTTTGTTTATTTATCAGATAGCAATATGTCTGTTATTTTTGCTTCTATAGTCATTATCATTTTTCTTCTGATTAAGACTTACTCTGTAATCATTAAATCTGAAGAATCTATAACCGGTACAATGCGTTTAAGTTTGTTGATTACACTATCACTTTTAATTGTAATCAATTTAATATTTGGGTTTAAAACAGATACAGACTGGTATTTGAAATTAAGTGGTGGTTTTAGAGTAATTTCAATCTTAGGTATGATCTGGTTAATCGAAACATATATTATCAAGGAACAATCCAAGAAGAAACTTTGGATTTGGTTTGGGTTTACAGTTTTAACCCTTACTGGATTAGCCTTTTTACCTGAGTTTGTTTTGTCTCATATTATGGGCTTTTACTATTATATGAATATCTTATATTTGGCATTGGCAACATCCCAATGGCAAGCCAGTCAAAAGGAAATTGTCAAAGAAGTCGGATTGTATGTGATCCTTATAGGTTTGTTGAATGATTTGTTCATTATCAGTTTTCGATGGACTAGGTTTGAGATTTCTTTTTTGTGTGCTGCTTTAGTTCTCATGAGTATTTATAGTGAAAAATATTACCGGAGATATCAAGAGCTGAAGTACGTTGAGATGAATAATTTCAAATTAGAAAATGAAAATAAAAAACTTCAAATTGAAAAAGAAAAAACCTTGAAATCCGTTGAAGTGATGAAAAGTGATTTATCCTATAAGTTCATGAAAAAGCAAAATTACTTTGAAAATTTAGAACTGGCATTTGAGGTTTTAGAAGGCAGTATTATTGTAATCAATGATAATTTCAAGGTAGATTTGGCTTATGGGAGTATTTTAGAATTAAGCGGACTTGACGATTTGACAGGTGTAGATATTAGTAAAGCCTTATTCGATGTATCTAGTGATGAAGGTCAATATTTTAAATCCGTTGTTTCCAAAATTTTCAATGCAGAGGATGAGGTTCGACAAAATCTGTTCTTATCCTTATTGGATAAGCGTTTGAATATTGGGAATATGGAATATGAAATGAAATATTATGTTATGAATAAAAAAGACAATTCAAAAGTCTTGATTATACACGCAGATGTTATAAGATCCCACACCAAGCAAGGTGCTATTCTTGAGAGAGAAAAAGAAATCTCAGATATGCTGATTACTATAACAAAGAACGCAGAAATGTTCTTTTCGGATTTGGCATCCTACCTTTCTTTTTGCAAGCAGATTAACAATTGTATAGACTTAAATAAAGCAGTCGATGAAAATATTTTTAAAGTATTGAGAAGAGTTCATACATTCAAAGGTGTATTTGATCAATATCATATGCATAATACTGTAAAAGGATTAAATAACGTTGAAAATGAATTGTTCAACATTTTACATAATCAAGCAGATATTTCTTTAGATGATTTTATAAACATGATTATGAGTTATGAACTGGAATCCTTGGTGAAAACAGATTTAAATATTGTAACAGCTAGATTAGGAGAACAATTCTTAGAAAATAAAAAACGTATTTCCGTAGATATTACATCTTTTGAAAGATTATTAATAAAAATAAGTGAGATTTTAGGCGTAGACCATCCTCTTATTTTAGAAATGGCTGAATTGAAATTTATTGATGTAAAAGAAGTCATTGAATCCTATCGACCTTATGTAGAACGTATCGCTGAAGAACAAAGTAAAAAAGTTCAATATAAAGTTACTGGTGACCATGTCAAGGTTTCGAGAGAGCGTCATATTGATTTCTTTGAGAGTTTGATACATATCATGAAAAACAGCGTTGCCCATGGCATAGAATATCCTGATGAAAGAAGTGAGCAAGGTAAACATCCAGTGGCTCAAATTGCATGTCATATCAAATCCTATGAGGATCAAATGGTCTTATCTATTTCAGATGATGGTAGAGGTGTGGATGTAAAGGAGATAAAAAATAGACTGTTTATTCAAGGCAAATACTCAATAGATGAACTTGATGAACTTTCTGATGAAGTTGTATGTAACATGATCGTTGAGGATGGTATTACATCCATGATTTTGCCTAATTCCTTATCCGGTAGAGGTGTTGGAATGGGTAGTATTAGAGAAATTGTTAAACAACTTAATGGACAGATTAATGTAAAATCACAAAATGGACGTGGTGTCACTTACGAAATCAGTTTACCTTATGAAAAGGCATCAGGAATTTTTTCTGTTGATTATCAGGGAATCCTAAAAAATCTTTCTTTACAAATTGAAAGAATTTTGACTAAAAACAATAGAAAAGAAACCCTTAGTTCAAACTGGATTTTAAATAAACAAGGTATGGACAAGGTGCAACTCTTAGAGGTTACTTGTACATTAAAAATCCAAGGGGTTAGGGAAACCAGAATCTGTGTCACTTTAGATGAAAAATTGATTCTACACTTGATTAATGCTTATGGTTTGCAGTTAAAATATAAGGGTAGTAATTTAAAGGTCATGAATGAGGCGGTTATTCTTTTTGTAGAAGACATTTCGAAGCGGATGAGTGATGCTGTCAAAGGTCCGCGACAGAATTTAACGATCAGTAGTGGAGAAATTATTGCAACGAGTACCTTCAGAACTTTATATGGTACAAAGGATGCATTATGTTCGTCTCTGGATATTAATGAAGGTAAACTTTTAGCAATGGTTATGGATAATCATAAGGTTTTAGGTGAATAAATGCGTTTTGTAATTGGACATGAAGATATTGTAATTCGAAAAGATATTCGTCAAACCCTTGAAAATATGAAATTTCGTGTAGTAGCTGAAGCTTCAAATGGTTTGCAGGCTTATAATAAATACATTGAATATGCGCCTGATGTTATTCTTCTCAGTTTGACACTAACGATTCATGATGGCCTTAATACTTTGAATCGGATAAAAGGATATGCACCAGAAGCGATTTGTGTTATGATAGGTGAGCCGCTTAAAAACAGAGAGTTTTTTCAAGCGTTGGAAAATGGAGCAGCTCACTATATGACTCTTCCTGTTAATGAAGAGCAGGTTCAAAAGGTCTTAAATGATATACAATATATGATGAAGGAAGTGAATTCATGATTAAATTAGGAACTTATCAATTACTTGAAGTGGAAGGCAAAACAGGCGAAGGTTTTGTTGTTAAACACAGTGATGATGATCAAATGATACTTTTACCAAACGAGGAAGTATTAGGACAAATAGATGTTGGTGATAGCATTATGGCTTTTACCTACAGAGACAATCAAAATAATTTAACTGCGACAATGAAAGAAAGTAAAGTTACAGTTGGTGAATTGGCTTACTTAAAAGTTGTAAATATAATTGAGATTGGTGCTTTTTTTGATATTGGATTGAAAAGGGATTTGTTTGTACCAAAGAAAGAAATTAATTTTGAAATTGAAAGAAACAAAAGCTATTTGGTTTACTGTTACCTAGACAAACAAGAGCGTTTATGCGGTACAACAAGGGTTTATGATCATCTGTCTCAAGATCATACATTCAAAAATAATGACCAAACCTGGGGTACTATTGTACGCATCAATATGGAAGTTGGTGTATTTGTAGCAGTTGAAAACAAGTATCAAGGTATGATTCCTCTAAATGAATATTTTGAAAAGTATAAGGAAGGCGAGAAAATAGATCTTCGCGTTATTCGAGTAAGAGATGACAAGAAACTTGATATGGCCACAAGACAGCTGATTGGTGATCAAATTATAGTGGATGCAGAGAAGATTTATTTTGAGTTGAATAAAGCGGGTGGAAAATTGATGTTCCATGATAAATCAGATCCTGAGGCAATTAAAAAGAAATTTGGTTTAAGTAAGAAGGCTTTTAAACGTGCTTTAGGGAAACTGTTAAAAGAAGATAAAATCGAAATATATCCTGAATATATTATGAAAAAAAATGAACCTAATTCTTAAGGTTCATTTTTGCTTTAAAGATCATCGTGTTGTTTTGTGGAATGGCTTGAAGCTCACTCTTAAAAACATGATTGTTTGGATTTTGATGAATAATATCCATAATCTCTATATATTTTGTGATGAATTCACGAATGGTCACTTCATGATATTCTTTCCCCTGTTCCTTGTAAGTAAGAAAAACCCAGTTTTTCAAAGACGGAATTGTTATAGTAAGATTTAAGTCGAAGACCTTTTTATATAAATAAGTAAGCTTTTCGCTTAACTCATTGTAAATTTCGTAGTCCAGTCTCTTTAAATACATGATAGGTTGTCTGACATCTAAAAGTGCTTGACTTTTTGCATCTATGGCATGCCCCAATCTTTGACTAAGTGCTTCATAGCTTCGAATGCCCTTTTCATTGTCATCTAACAGGGTGTTTGAACCGCTGAAGAGAAAACAACTATTCAATAAATCCCCAGAAATGGTTAAATCCATTAAGTGTCTTAGATTATGATAGGATTTGGTTCTTAAATCAGATCTTTCTGTTAAAATGAAATCCATTTCATCTACCATAATGACTAGACCGTTGTAGCCCAATAATGTTGTGAGCTTTACAAAAGCTTTTAAGAAATCTATGGTATTGGTTTTATCGACTTGACCCTTAATATTGAATTTTTCCTTTAATTGATAGGGGATATTTGTTTCTCCTGTGAGCCAAGAAACAATGGTATCGCTAAGCTCTGTATCATGATTAATTTTACCTTTGATATAAGATAAAAAGGCTCTAGAAAAAGATTGATTGTATTTACCAATCTCACTAATGACATATTGAATTTCTCCAGCTGCCCTGTCCTTATAAGAAGGGGACTTTAATTTTTGTATCCATAAATCAAAAATATTTTCAAAAGTTGTTTTACTGTAGGTATTTGTATGCACATAAAGATTATGCATCACATGATAATAAAGTTGTTCTAAGTTATAAAACTTAAAACCGTGATCCACTTCTATTTTTGCGACAATAAAGCCTAAATCCAAAGCCATATTCTTGGCATAATTTAAAAGAAAAGTTTTGCCGGAACCGTAGGGACCTGTGATGAGTTTTACAGTACCAATGCCGTTTTTCGTATTCTCAAAACAACGACTTAACTCTTCGATTTCTTGGTCTCTTCCAGTTAAAATGAAATCCAAATGTCTTTCTGGAACAATACCGCTTTTAAAAATATTAATCAGTTTTTTATTCTCTGTTTGAATCATGAAAAGCTCCTAACGTTATTACTATTCTATCATGAAATATTAGGTTTAACATCAACAAAAACAAGAGATTTCCCAGTTGGGACTTATAGTGATATAATACCCTTGAAAGGTGGCAATTATGATTTATGATGTGATAATAATTGGTGGGGGACCAGCAGGATTAGCTGCAGGTATGATGCTAAAAGATAAAAAGGTTTTATTGTTAGAAAAGAATCCTGGTTTAGGTGAAAAGCTATTGATTTCAGGAAGTGGACAATGCAATTTAACCCATGGAGGACCTCTGGAAGATTATGAAGGTCATTATGGTGGTAAATGGCGAACCATTAGGAATGCTCTTTTAAGTTATACACCGGATATGTTTCTTAAGGATCTTCAGCAAACGGGCTTAAATTTTATCACAAGAGAGGATTTAAAAATATTTCCTGAATCCTTAAAAGCAGAAGATGTTTTAAAAGCTTTTATTTCTAACGCTAGAGGTGTGTCTATACAAACCAATCAATCAGTAATCTCTATAAATAAAGAAGAATACTGGCATGTGAACACATCGACCGAAACTTTTTTTGCTCATTACGTGATTGTTGCAACAGGTGGCATGACCTATCCTAAAACGGGTTCAACAGGCGATGCTTATCAATTTGCAAAAGCACTTGGTGTTCAAATGATTGAACCAAGATTTGGATTAGCACCTGTTTATATTAAAGATTACCAAATGGCATCTTATATGGGTATATCCTTTCAAAATATAACAATTGATCATTATAGACAAAAGAAAATTGGCACATATAAAGGAGATTTACTGCTAACACATTTTGGATTAAGTGGTCCTGTGATTTTAAATAATAGTCGATATATGATGAACAAAGATATATTAAATGTCAATTTTTTACCTCTTGATGACAAAGAATCCTTAAATAAAAAAATTCTTGAATTCTGTAAAACAGAATCAAAAAAACAGCTTAAAAGCTTTTTTCAAAATGTAAATATACCAAGTCGTTTAGTGGATTTTATGTTCTTGCATTTGAAAATAGATGGGCAAGTGAAAGCTGCTGAATTGGATAAAAACAGTCGGCAAAAAATTGTGGAGTTTTTATGTTATCATAGTTTTGAAATTTCAGCCGTAGGCAAAGCACATATTGCAATGGTTACAACGGGTGGCATTGCCTTGGCGGCATTAAAATCTAAAAGTTTTGCATGGAAAAAAGATGAAACCTTACATTTTGTAGGTGAATGTATTGACGTTGATGGTGATACTGGCGGCTATAATATTCAATTTGCAGTTTCTTCTGCTGTGGCTGCAAGTAAACATATTTTGGAGGTCTTAGATGCATAAATGTGATTGGTGTTTGGGTGACGAAGTTTATGAGAAGTATCATGATGAAGTATGGGGTGTACCTGTCCATGAGGATACTAAATTATTTGAGTTTCTTACATTGGAAGGGGCTCAAGCTGGTTTAAGCTGGATTACAGTCTTAAAGAAACAAGCGGGATACAAAAAAGCTTTTTTAAATTATGACTTAGAAGCAATCGTAGAAATGACGGAAGAAGATTTAGAAGCATTAAAAGAAAATGGAGATATTATTAAGAATCGACTGAAAATTTATTCTGTGGTGAAAAATGCGAAAGCAGTTCTTCAAATTCAAAAGGAATTTGGCTCATTTAATGATTACTTGTGGGGCTTTGTAAATCACAAACCCATTATTCATTATTATGAAACTTTAGAGGCACTGCCGTCGTCGGATGAAATTTCGGAAGCTTTGTCAAAAGATTTAAAGAAAAGAGGATGCAGTTTTGTTGGACCTACTATTATGTATGCTTTCATGCAGGCAGTGGGTATGGTAAACGATCATTTGACCAGTTGCTTTAGACATTGTGAAATCATTTAATTTTGTTAATAATTTCACCTTGGTATTGACATTCATTATCAACGAGCATATACTTAAGGTAGATAATGAGAGTTATTATCAACGCATCTAAGGAGGACTTATGTCATTATTAGCGGTCAACAGTGGTCAATCAGTTATCCTAAAAGACATAGATTGGGGTAAAAAACTGAAAAAGAAGCTTCAAGATATGGGAATGACCCCTGGTGTTAGAATCAATATGATTCAGAAACCAGCTTTTGGCCCTTGTGTTGTAGAAGTTAGAGGCACAAGACTCGCCTTAGGTCGGGGCATTGTTTCAAAAATATTTGTAGATTTAATTTAGTGGCAGTCGTTGACTGCCTTTCAATTTTTAAGGAGTAATAAACATCCATGAATATAGCTTTAGCTGGTAATCCCAATAGTGGAAAAACAACTTTATTTAATGGTTTGACAGGTGCAAATCATTATGTTGGCAATTGGGCTGGTGTTACAGTTGAAAAAAGAGAAGGAAAAATTAAATATAAGCATCAATTCATGACTGTTGTTGATTTGCCGGGTACATACAGTTTATCGCCTTATTCCATTGAGGAAATTGTATCCAGAAATTATATATTGGGTGATGAAGTTGATGTGGTTCTGAATATTGTAGATGCTACCAATTTAGAAAGAAATTTATTTTTGACCATGCAATTGATTGAATTGAGGAAACCTATGGTTATTGCCCTCAATATGATGGATGAAGTGGAAAAATTAGGTCAGAAAATTGATGTCAAGGAATTATCTGCCTTATTAGGTGTACCTGTAATTCCTATTACTGCAAAAAAGAAAAAAGGTTTTGAGGAACTTCTTGAAGCGTTAATGCATAAAGGACTTGTTGGCAGTGGTGTTATTTATAGTTCAGAAGTTGAAAAACGTATTGATCAAATAGAAAATGAATTAAATGTACAAAACAAAAGATGGCATGCCATTAAGCTCTTAGAAGGTGATACTGAGATCTGTGAGAAGCTTAATCGTCATGAGGATCATATTCATGAAAGAATCTCAGTCGAGAAATATGATTATATTTCAAGGCTTTTAGAAAAAACTTTTATAAAGCAAATAAAAGAAAAACAGGTAGGATATACCTTTACTGATAAAGTTGATAAAGTCTTGTTGAATCCATTTTTAGGGGTACCCATTTTTTTAATGATTATGAGTATGGTCTTTTGGATGACCTTTACAATTGGAGGATTCTTCCTAAATATCATTGACGTTTTCTTCGGAGAAGTTTTATCCGTTTGGGTTTTAAAGGGATTAGAGGCTTTATCTGTGCAAGATTGGCTCATCTCATTGATTGTAGATGGAATTATTGGTGGTGTTGGAGGGGTATTAACCTTTGTCCCTAATATTGCCTTTCTATTCATTGGCATCTCATTCTTGGAAGACAGCGGTTATATGGCTAGAGTTGCATTTGTTATGGATGGGTGGATGAAAAAAGTTGGCCTAAATGGTAAAACTTTTATTCCGATGATTCTTGGATTTGGTTGTAATGTACCGGCGATTATGAGTACAAGAACCCTTGAAGAGGAAAAGGACCGCATCCTAGCCATTATGATCAATCCGTTTATGTCTTGTGGTGCAAGATTGCCAGTTTATGCATTATTTGCATCAGCTTTTTTCAAAGGCAGTGAAGCCCTAGTTGTAATTTCCTTATACTTCATCGGAATCGTTGTAGCCCTACTTGCAGCACTCATTCTAAGAAAGACCATTTTAAAAGGTGAACAAGATCCTTTTATTATGGAATTACCAGCTTATCGGTTACCGGAACCTAGAACTTTGCTGATTCATGTTTGGGAACGTGTAAGAGGCTATATTGTAAAAGCTGGTACAGTTATTTTTGCTGCGTCAATTATTTTGTGGGTTATTTTAAACTTCAATGCATCGGGTATGACGGATTTAACCAGTAGTTTTGGCGCTTCCATTGGTAAAGGGGTTAGCTTTATTTTTAAACCTTTAGGTTTCGGTACTTGGCAAGCATCCTTAAGTTTGTTAACAGGTGTTATTGCAAAGGAAATCGTCGTATCCAATATGATGATTGTATACGGATTAGCTGAAACCGCTACTTCAGAAATGCTCAGTGCTACATTATCCGGTGTATTTACACAATTAAATGCCTATGCGTTTATGGTTTTTGTGTTGTTGTATACGCCATGTATTGCTGTAATTGGTGTTATTAGAAGAGAAACAAATTCTTGGAAATGGACTATTTTTTCAGCAAGCTATCAATTTGCAATTGCTTGGTTTATAGCAATGCTCATTTACCAGGTTGGCAGTTTATTTCTTTAAAAGAGGTGATTATATGATGGCAACAATCGTCATCGGTTCTGTGTTGTTTTTCTATGCAACAGTGATGATTTTTAAAAGTATCAAAAGTGTAAAAAAATCTTTACAAGGTGAAGGGTGTACTTCCTGCGAAGGCAACTGTAGTACCTGTAATATTGTAAAGACCATAGAATTGGATTGAAACATTTAGAAAAGCGCAATGCGCTTTTTTTTTTCTGAAGTATTTGAGATAATAGGATAAGGAGGGTTTATGCAAAAAAAACAATTTTTCCTTATAAAGGCATTCATTATTATTTTAATAGGATGGGCATTTATTACTTTGGAAAATGTAGAAGGGAAGCGGTTGATACAACTTCTATGTATTTTCATGGCTTTAAATATAACGAATGTCTTAAGAGCATCTTTAAAATCACCTTTTAAAATTAGTTTATTGGCAGTTGATCTTATATTTTTTATTTTACTGAGTTTACTATCGAGATATGTGATCAATTATTTTTTGTATGCATTATATATAATGGCTGTTATAGAAGCAGGTTTGTTTTATGATTTTAGACAGGCGCGATATATTATTGGTATGATCTTTTTAAGCAGTGGCTATCACTATGTGGTTTTGTATCATTACCGCCCAAATCTTGGTATTGTATCAGAAATTATTTTTATGTTATTAATTTATGTCTTGCTGACCGTAAGTTTATACTTTTTACAAGTTGCCAATAAAGAAAGAGAGAAACAAAGGCTTTTAAATGAACAATTACAAGAGATTAACAATAAATTGGAAAATCTTACAAGACTAGCGGTCAAAACTGATATTGCGAGAGAAATTCATGATACTTTTGGTCATGATATGATGGGTTTGATTATGCAAATTGAAATGGCGGATGTTTTGATTAATCAAGATCCTGATGGTGCTAAAAGAATGCTTAAGGATGCAAAAAATTCTGCTAGGCAAGGGATGAAAACTATTCGTCAAGTGGTTGAAACCTTAAGAGCTGATGAAGGCGATATCATTACAGAAACTGTTGATATGCTCCTCGATGGGTTTGAAAAGAAATCCAATATCATGATAGAAAAAGATGTCGATGAGAAACTTTATGATTATCCAAAGAAAATACATGATGTCATGTATAGAACCATACAGGAATCCATCACCAATAGTGTTCGACATGGTCAGGCAAGTCATATTGTAGTTTGGCTTTCGTGCGAGCCTTCTTATATTAATTTTAGAATCAAGGATAATGGCGTTGGAGCAGATACGATGCATTTGGGATATGGTTTGCGAGGTATGAAAGAAAGATTGTCTAAGTTTAATGGTAATGTAAGATTTAAAAGTGAAGAAGGATTTGAAGTTAAAGGGTATATAGAGGTGACGAAGTGATAAAATTAATGATTGTGGATGACCAAAAAATTTTTCGAGAAGGTCTTAAAATGATTTTAAGTCAGTATGAAGAAATTGAGGTTGTTGGATTATGTGAAAATGGAGATGAAGCAACAAAATTGCTTACGGTTTATCAACCTGATGTGATTTTGATGGATATTCAAATGCCTGTCATGAATGGCGTTGATGCCGTGAAAATCATACAAGAAAAGTTTAATGTAAAAGTCATCATGCTTACGACCTTTCACGATGAATCTTATATCTATGATGCCATTGTTAATGGTGCATCAGGCTATTTATTAAAAGATACGGATGTGGAGGTAATCTATCAAGCAATTTTAACGGTACATAGTGGTGGGGCATTAATGGATCCAAGTGTGACCAAAATTATGATGAAGCAGTTTCAGAACATTGCGAAGGATCAACACGGTGATGTTTTGGATTTAAATGCTCTTTCAGAAAGAGAGCAAGAAATTGCGAAGTGTGTTGCAGAAGGTTTGAACAATAAAGAGATTTCAGAAAAACTGTTTTTAGGTGAAGGAACCATAAAGAATCATTTAACAAAGATCTTAATGAAATTGGATTTAAGAGATCGTACCCAATTGGCCATTTATGTTTTGAAATGCAAATAGTGCAAAAAGTCATGTTGACACATGACTTTTTGTAGATGTGAGAATTTAATTAATTTTATATACTGAACATAGATGAAAGGAAGGCTCTCGTGAAAAAATTATTACTCTTAATTTTAATGTTGCTTTTGGTCTCCTGTGATCAAGATGCGCTTAATTATTATATGGAAGCAGGTGTTAAAACGGATACCATAGATCGTGCTAAAACGACTTTGGATTTAAAGGTGGATATGAGTTTCAATGATGACTTTCAAGAAGAATATGCATCCATAGCAGATTTGTTATCCTTTATACAATATAAAAGTAACAGTGCGTATGATAAAACAACTCAAGAAAAGATTACTTATCAATATTTGGGTTCTGAAGGCATTGGCGTAGATACAACCTACTATCAGTTTTCAGATGGAAGCTATTTAAGAGTTCCATTTGTGGGGAAATATCTTGATTTTAATCAAATTGAAATGATTGGTGAAACTGATTTCAGTGCTTACAGCAAATCGCCTTTAACAGAGGAAGCATTGTCATTTATTGAAGAAAAGTGGATGGCTCTTGTGAATGAAGAGGATGTTGTAAATCTTGGAAATGAAGTGATAGATACACCTGAAGGAGAAGTAAAGGTTAAGAAATTCGTTGTAACATTAAGCAATGAGCAATTACATGATTTTTTAAATGATGTAATTGAATATTTAAAGTCAGATCAATACTTTAATGAAGTCTTTAGAAGTTATCCTCTTTATAACCTTGAAGATGATGAGCTGGTTGAGTTTGATGCCTTTGAAATTACAGGTCAAGATTGGTTAAACAATATGTCTGAGTTGTTAGAGGACATCATTGTCAATCGATTTAAAATGACCACTTATATAGATATTGATCAATACATTATTGAAAGTAAATATGAAGTTTCTTTGAATTTTGTTGGAATTCTGGAAACTATAATTGAAAGTTTAGAGTTAGAAGCAAATTATCAAATGTACGATTTACATGAAAAAATACAATTTGATTTTCCCAGTATTGCAGAAGAACAAATGACAACAATAGAAGAGGTTTTAGAAATATTTGAAGATGCGCTACCGAATGAGGAGTAGGAGGACTTATGCTAAGTATTCAAGGATTAAAAAAGAGTTATGGTGAAGTAAAAGCTGTTAAAGGTGTTGATATTAGTATTGAAAAAGGTGAAATTATAGGATTGTTAGGTCCTAATGGTGCTGGTAAATCAACAACAATTTCAATGATTTCCACGTTATTAAAACCTGACGCTGGTGATATTTTTTTCAAAGGTGAAAGTATTCAGAAAAATCCAAAATCCCTTCAAAGAGTACTAGGCGTTGTGCCACAGGATATTGCTTTATATCCGTCTTTAAGTGGCTATGAAAATTTGAAGTTTTGGGGTAGTGCCTATGGACTTAAAGGTGCAGAACTTAAGAAGCGTATAGATGAAGTATCAGAAATCATTGGTATTAAAGAGCGCTTAAAAGACCGTGTTGAAAAATATTCAGGTGGTATGAAGCGCCGAATCAATATAGGTGCTGCACTTTTGCATCAACCTGAACTGTTAATAATGGATGAACCTACGGTGGGGATTGATCCTCAATCTAGAAATCATATTTTGGAAACCATTAAGGAATTAAATGATCGTGGCATGACCATTATTTATACAAGTCATTATATGGAAGAGGTAGAATTCTTATGTGACCGTATTTATATTATGGATGAAGGCGTTGTCATTGCCAATGGAACAAAAGATGAGCTTGTAGAATCCGTGAGTAAAGAAAGAAAAGTTATTGTAGAGTTTGATGAAGACGCCGAGGATGTATGCCATGCATTTGAAACGCTGGAACAAGTTGATCAAGTTTTATGTGAAAAAGAAAAAATGACATTATTAACGACTTCGAGTGAAGGGATCATGCAAAAAATAATTGAGCTTTCAGCAGAGAAGAAGAAAGATATTATTTCCATTGACGTAGAAAAACCAAATCTCGAATCGGTATTTTTACAGTTAACTGGAAAAGCTTTGAGAGATTAGGAGGCTATATGAGCCTAAAGACGATAATATTAAAAGATTTAAAAATTGTGTTAAGCGATAAGAAAGCTTTCATCATTTTAATTGCCATGCCCATTATTTTATTTGTAATCTTAAGTTTTGCTTTACAAGGCTCTTTTAGTGAAGAAGATGGTGGGGTTTGGGATATTGATGTAGCCTTAGTTAAGTTATATGATTTTGAAGCTGATTATGAAACTATGTCAAAATATGTAGCAATAGAAGATGCAGAACCCTTAGATACCATGATAGAAGATATCTTTAATGATATTAGTTTTATTCAATATGACATCATGACTTTAGACAAAAGCAAAGATGCTTTGAATAAAGGTGATATTGCGGCAGTCATAGTACTTCCAGAACATTATGTTTCAGATTTGCTCATGAGTATGTCTCCAACTTTTAGGAAACCAGTAACGATTGAAGTTTTAAAAAGTGTGGATATGACATATAGTGCATCGATTGTAGAAACAATTATGAATCAAGTGTCGATTCAGTTGTCTCAAGGTATGATTTTTAATAAGGTTAGTCAAGAAGTTCTTTCAGAATATGATGTTTCCGATCAAGTAAAACAAAATGTACTGGACACTTTACAAGATATGGGAAAATCATCAACTGAATTGAAATTGGATGTATCTGATTATAAAATTGATCAATTAAAAACCATTAATTCTTCACAATACTATTCAGTTGCAATGATGGCAATGTTCTTATTGTTTGGTGCAAGTTATGGTGCAAGATTTTTATTAATAGAAAGAAAAAAATTTACTTTGCAAAGACAACATGTCGCAGGGATTTCTCCATTAAAAATTATTGCAGGTAAGTTGGTCTTAATCTTTATGATTGCTGTGATGCAAATGGTAATCATGATGATTACTTCCATTTTAGGATTCCATGTTTACTGGGGAAATCCTATTTCAGTAGTACTCTTTACAATCCTAGTGGGTTTTGCTGTAACTGGTTTTGGGACGATACTCGCAAGTATTTCCATGAAAATGGATTCACTTAAAGCTTTGAATGTATTGGAAAGCGGTATGTTCCAAGTGTTGGCTTTATTCGGAGGCAGTTATTTTCCACTTTATTTAATGCCTGGTTGGTTCCAAACCATTAGTAAAACCTTGTTAAATGGTGCGTCTTTAGATGGTTATCATAAAATTATGATGGAGGCACCAATTAAGGACTTGATACCATCCATTACATCTTTAATTATTAATGGCTTGGGTTTTATGATAATAGGGATTATAATCATTCGCATTGAGAATAGAAGTACGAGAACAAAAGAAATTGAGGTGACATCATGATAGCAATTTTAAAATTAAGATGGATGAAGCTTCGAGATGATAGTAAATTAATGTTATTTATGACGGGTTTAACTTTAATCATGATTGCTGTATTTGCATCTATTGGTTATGAACCGACAGAAACAAAAATAGGATTGGTTGATGAAGATCAATCGCCAATAACAATTAGATTGTATGATGTCTTAAATCACTTGGAAGGTTATGAAATCATTTTGTATGACCTTGAAAGTGCAAAAGAAGCCGTAAAAGAAGATGATATTGAGGGTGCCTTTTACATTGAAAAAGGTTTTACAACTCAATTGCAAACTGGAAGTGCTCAAATACAAAGACTATTAATCAGTGAAAACATGGATAATATGCAAATGGTAAACCTTATAGATTCCAGTTTGAAAAAAGTCTTATCAGAATATCAATTTAGCCAGGTGCTTTTAAACAATTTAGATTTAAATCAATTGGATGGGAATGCTGTTCTTAAAAACATATTGGCTACTTTAGATGAACATTGGACATATAAACAGCCAGTAACTTTAACAGCAAAAACCTTAACAGAAGAGAAAAATTATGATGCGATAAAACACTCAGTGATTGGCTTTTCATTATTCTTTGCAATGTTTACAATCGTCTTTGGGATTTCAGATATTTTGGTTGAAAAAGAACAAAATACATGGCAACGTCAGTTGATTTCTCCGATTTCAAAATTTAGTATGATTACAGGTAATATGTTAGGTGTATTTGTTTTAGGTTTTGTACAAGTAAGTGCCATGTTTATCTTAAGCAAGTATTTGTTTAAAGTTCAATGGGAAGGTAGTATGTTGGTTTTACTCATTGTGGTCGCAGCCTTTGTATTCTGTGTTGCTTCAATGGGGATGATGTTATCTAATTTTGTATCTACCATGGGCCAGTTATCCGCGATTTCACCTGTAATACTAACTGGAACAGCAATGCTTGGTGGTTGTTTCTGGCCCCTTGAAATTGTTACATCAAAAGTTCTGTTATTCTTATCCATTTTAACGCCGCAAAGATGGGCGATCGAAGCTATAGAAAAACTATTAATTCACGGTTATAACATATCAGCAATTACGAATAATATTATCATATTATTTGGAATGGGCATGGTTTACCTGCTTTTGGGTACCTTGCTTCTCAATAGAAAGGCTTTAGCATAACATCAACTTAGGTTGATGTTTTTTTTCTGTTGAATAAGAAGCTATAGGGATAAAAGTTTCATAAAAAACATACATAAATGCCATTTCATGTGAGAATACCATTTTTTTTTGGGTATTGAATACTTAGGAGGACTCTATGAAAAAGAAATTGACCATTCGTAAGGCTATTTTTTATCCTTTTATGATTACAATTACCTTGGCAATAGCGCTGTTCATTTTAAGCTGGCGTATAGAATATAATCAATTAGCCAATGATCAGGGACAAAAAATTCTTGAGATTACCAACAATACCATCAAAGAAAAATTGGGCAACTTGCTCAGTGAGCCTGTTATGGTTTTAAACACCTATAGTCATAATATTCTTTATCAAGATTACTTAAATCAAGAGGACTATAGCTCGCTAGAATCGTTTATACTCATGTTCTTTAAAAGTATTCATCAAGATATTCCTCAAATAAGTGTTGTTTTTTATGCAGGTGAAGATCAATCCTTCATTGGTCTAAGAGCGAACAGCAACCAGGAGGATTATTCTTTAATGCTTCAAGGCATAAGGACTGATTTTTCTTTGAACATTTATGATACAGAAGAAATCTCTGATGCTCTGGCTTATAGCTTTCCTGCTGGAACCTATGACCCAACTGTAAGACCATTTTATGCACCTGTGAAGGAAAATCCCACTTTTCAATGGACTGAAATCTATATTAATCAAGACGAAATTAAAGAAGCAACTATTACAGCTGTAGTGCCTATCATCACAAGAGCAGGTGATTTTGTTGGGGTTGCAGGTATGGATGTAAAATTGAATGGCATTGAATTGTTTCTAAGAGAGGAATCAAAAAAAAGTGGTGGTTTATTATATATCGTTGATAATAAAGGTGAGCTAGTGGCTTCATCAGATGATAGTCAAATCTTCATGGAGAATGATTCAGAAAGGAGAATGCTTGCAAGAAAAAGTGAGAATCCTTTGATTGTGAATAGTATCAAAAGCTATGAAGACTCAAAAGCAGGTGAATATTATACCTTCGAATTGGATCATCAGAAGTATTTCTTTTTAAATGAGACATTGCTTGAACCTGATGGATTGAACTGGCATGTTGTTTCGGTACTCTCTGAGGAACAATTGATGGGGGGAATCAAGAATAGACAATATGTCATCATTGGTTTAATCATTGTAGTTACAACCATTGGCGCGGTAATTGCTCTACTTCTCATAGCTTATTTTACAAAACCTATTAGAATGAGTGCTGAAATGGCTGTGGAAATATCAAAAGGAAATTGGGAAAGTGAAAATGATTTGCATAGGACCTCAATTCATGAAACCAATGAGTTGTTGGAAGCGTTAATGATGATGAAAAATTCTTTGAGAGAGTCCTTTTATTCCATTAAAAAAAATGAAGCACAATATAGGGAGTTAGTGGAAAATCTAGATGAAATGATTTACTCTATTTCAATGAAAAGAAGATTTAACTCTGTGAACAAGCCTTTTGAAAATTATTTTGGCATCCATCGAGATGAAATCATTGGTGTGGAAGTAAAACCTTTTTTCAAGAAAAATGTTTTAACAGATGAATGGTTTGAACATTACATGCATGTTTTGGAAGAAAAAAAACCAGAGAGATTTCAGCTCAATTTAGTAAAGAATGATAAACGTCAAGTACTTAACTTTTCTCTAGTACCAGTTTTGAATGAAGAAAATGACATAGAAGTTGTTTTAGGTTCTATATCGAACATCACTGAATTAGTGGTGGTCCTTGAAAAATTGTCAGAAATGACAACAAAAGAAAATGAAAGACTAGAGGAGCTGGTCAAACAACGAACAGAAGATCTTGAAGCAACGATGAAAGAATTGGCAAATCAAGAAAAATTAGCATCATTGGGTAGTTTAGTTTCAGGTGTGGCACATGAAATCAATACACCTCTTGGTGTAGCCGTTACAACAGCTTCCTACATCAAAAAAATTAACGAAGAAAATTTAAAGCAGATGGATGAAGGAAAAATGAGTAAATCTAATTTCATAAAATTTATTCATAATCTCAATGACAGTATTGAAATTTTAAATTCTAATTTATATCGTGCATCTGAACTGATCAAGAGTTTTAAGATGATTGCTGTTAATCAAAGTCATGAAACAATAGAGAGATTCAATGTGTATCAATATTTCAATGCAACAGTATTAAGTTTGAAGCATGAGTTGAAGCAGGGAGGACATCATGTCGAATTGTTAATGGATGAAGCTTTATTTATTGTGAGTTATCCAGGAGCGTATTCCCATATCTTAACGAATTTAATTATGAATGCTATCATTCATGGTTTCAAAGACTTAGAAGATAAACGTATTGAAATCAGAGCACATAAAGAGGACAAGAATTTTGTAATAGACTTTTCAGATAATGGTATAGGCATGCCGGAAGCTCAAGTCCATAAGATATTCGAACCGTTTTTTACATCCAAGAGGGGACAAGGTGGAACAGGATTAGGTTTAAGTGTTGTATACAATCTAATTACTGGTATGAATGGTACCATTAAATGTGAAAGCAGACCAGACCAAGGGACACGATTTATTATAAAAATACCATTAGAGGAGTAGCTTATGACAACGATGAATTTTGATCAAATGGATTTTGATTTTTTAGAGGAAGATGAGGAGCAGACTTATGATGCTTCCTACAAGGTCGTAATTGCAGATGATGATAAGGAAGTGCATACCATTACAGAAATGGCCTTGCAACACTTTGAATTTGAAGGCAGATCTTTGGAAATTATTCATACCTATTCTGGGAAAGAAACCTTGAAAGTCATGACTGAAAATCCTGACACTGCAATATTGCTTCTTGATGTGGTTATGGAGGATACAAGAAGTGGTTTGGATGTTGTTGATTATCTTAGAAGTACTTTACAGAATAAAATGACACGCATTATTTTAAGAACTGGTCAACCAGGAGAAGCACCAAAGGAAAGTGTTATTAGAGAATATGAAATTAACGATTATCTGCTCAAGACTGAATTGACCATTCAGAAATTATATGCAGCATTATTGACTGCTTTAAGAAGTTATAGAGATTTAATGCAGTTGGAAAATCATAAAAAGGGTTTGGAGAAAATTATTGAGACTTCAGCCAATTTATTTAACCATACTTCATTCAATGAATTTCTAACAAGTATCTTAACTGAAATGTCACACTTTTATAAAGACAAACCTTCTATGATTTATCTGAAATACGAAAAGCAAAAGCAATCTGGTTTTGTAAGTATTGAAAAATATAAGAAAACTATTATTGTCGCCGCAACAGGTAAATATGAACCTTATATTGGCAGTAACATTGAAACAATCAGAGAACTTCAATTTATTCAAGATTGGTTAAAAGATAAAGAAGGAGATAAGGAAAATATCCAATATATTGATGATGGTTTTATTATAAAAGGCGGTACGAACAATCAAATGAGTAATTTTATTTTTATAGAAGGAGATAATAATGATTATGATTTTAATCTCATTAATTTGTTTCTAAAGAATTACTCCTTAGCTCTGGATAATTATATTCTGAATAACACAATTTCTTCGACTCAACAAGAAATGATTTTTGCTTTAGGTGAAGTCATTGAAAGTCATTATGAAGAGAATTCAGTTCATGTAAGAAGATTATCAGAAATGATGTTCAAATTTGCTACATTAAATGGTTTTACTTATGGAGAGGCAGAAATCTTAAAGATTGCCAGCACCATGCATGATGTTGGGAAAATAGGTATTCCGGATTTAATTTTAAAGAAACCTGGAAGATTAACAGATGAAGAATTCAATGAAATCAAAAAACATCCTGAAATCGGTTATAAAATTCTATCAAAATCGCAGTTGGATGTATTGCAAATCGCTGCAGAAATCGCATTGAATCACCATGAAAAATATGATGGTACTGGTTATCCATATGGTAAAAAAGGTAAACTAATACCAAAGAGCGCAAGAATGTTGGCCATTTTAGATGTCTTTGATGCCTTGACGCATAAGAGAGTTTACAAAGATGCAATTTCTGTACAGGAAGCTGTGAAGTATATTTATAAGAATCGAGGGGCACATTTTGATTCTGAATTAGTGGATATTTTTATCAATCATTTGGAAGACATTATAGTTTTATAAGAAGAAGTCCAACATGCTCAGATGCATGTTGGATTTTTTAGAGCAATAAAAAACCCCACAAATGTGGGGTGTTGTAATCAAATATACTTTTCTAGGTAACTGGCTATCCTGCATATTGTAGTACCAAAGAAGTTGTTTTCTTGGCGTTACAAATCCATTATGCAATATGTTTAGATCCTAGAGTTTTGCGTCCTATATTTTCATATAGTTTGCTTTTGTCTGAAAAGTATTTTGGTAGCTGGCGATCGTATTATATTTAATTGTGGATGTAATGACATCTAGTGGATTAAATTATAACTTAGACCCTTTAGCTTTGCGTATTATATTTTCACATAAGTTGCTATTGCGCATATGACTATGCCTAATATATTGCTACCCAAAAATGTGACCTTTAAACACAAAATTTACGATTTTTAAGGACTTTTTTATAAATACTTAAGTACTTGATTCCCTTGTCCGATAATAATATTATACAAAGGAGCTTTTATGAAAATTTTCAATAATTTTTTTAACGATATAAAGAATAATACCATTTTTCCTCAGAATAACGCAAATTCAACCCAAGGAACTCAGGCGGCAAACATTTCTGTAGAAGGGGAAGGGGAAACAAAGATTACATCAGAGTCAACAGACGAATTGGATGAAATTAAAGTTCTATTTGAAAAACATGATATACCCTTAACGAAAGAAGCTAGAGCAGCTGTAGAAACTTTTATGTCTTCAACGGATGGTGATATGGAAACAAAACTTCAAGCCCTTGAAATTGCATTAACAAAAGGGGTTGATATTTCTGTGGGTCATTTGCGTCAAATTCATATGGCTTTGACTCAAGCATTAAAATTGGATTATGGTGACCTCTTTAAGTCTATTGTACCGGAACTCAAATGGTCAGATGAGGATGCTGTAGAATCTTCAGATGAAGAGCCTTCAAAGTCACCTGAAACTTTGAAAAAGAACGTTGTTCACAAACAACTTAAGACTCTCTTGGATTCATTAAAAAAACAAAATAATGGGCATCATGAATCTAATAAAATTCAGCAATCAGATAAAATGCCTAATAGAATGTCATATCATACGGAAACTAAAAATGAAAATGACCTTGGAAATTTAACGGATGAGTTGAAAGATGTTGAGGGTTTCTTTGAAAATTTATCAGAGCATTTGGATGAAGTTGTTGAAGAGTTATTGCCAATCGTAAATGAAAATTTTTTTCAACAACCTTTACCATCTTTGAAGATGCTTGAGATTACGGTTACTGAAAAGATGATAGAATCAAAAGCTATTTTTGATCAAATGCAAAAGCAAATGGTAAAACAGTTGGATCAAGTTGAAGTCAATAAAATGGATGTCAAAGTGATTTTGTCTTCTGTAATTGATAAATTAGATTTTGTTTTAAACAAATCAGATGTACCATTGTTCACAAGTATGCCAATTGAAAGAGATTTGATTAAATCAAGTACTCTGTTGGAAAGAGCCAGATCCGTTGTAGAGCAACAACCAGACAAAGCATTTGAGATGATTAAGGATGTTCAAAAGACTCTTGAACGTATAGAATTCAAACCAAGTCAGAGAAAGATTTTTGTTCAAACGAAGACTACTTTTTTTCAGGAGCTTTATGAGCAAAAGCAAATAGAGATTGTACCCAATGGTATGAATGAGATGAAGACGAGTCCAAGAAGTATCTTAGATACTTTAAGGTATCTTGGTTTCAATCATGAAGCTGAAGTAGCAGAAACCATAGACAAACAGGATAAATCAGCTTTTAAATCACCAATGAATATTAAATCAATCCTAATGCAATTGGAAGAACAGGGACAAAAAATTGAATCAAAAGCTTCTTTAGATTTAATGACAGGGCATCAATTACTCAATAAACTGGAAATTCAATCAGGAAAACAACAAATGTTTTTTCAAATACCGGTTCAAATCAATGGTGTTTCAAAAAATCTTAGAGTTCAAGTGAACGCCAAGAAGCAAAATGAAAAATTAGATTGGCAGAATAGCCGATTGTATTTTGTCATTCATTTGGATAAACTAGGAGATACAGGTGTACTTGTGGATATCAATCAAGGTCAAGTGAACATCACAGTAAAAAACGATACACCAGAGATGGAGAAAATCTTTAGTCCATTTGTAGAGGAAGTGACTAAGCGACTAGAATCAGTTGGATTTGAGAAAGCTAATCTTGCTTTTAAGCCACTTACAAAGGTAGAAACTGAGTCTATAAAAAGCCTCGTAACAGTTGAAAGTGAAGGGTTTGATGTAAGCATATGAAAAATTATTATCAGCAATATGAAATGAATCAGAATCAAGATAAAAATTTGATTATTAATGAGTATATAAAAACTGCAAAAGCGCATCAGATTCCCATAGAGGAGAATCCTAAAACATTAGATGCATTAATTGATATGGATATAAGAGAAAATGTTCCGCCACAGTTGTATGAACTCATAGGATGTATTGTAGAAATGTTTGAGAAAGTCGAGTCAAAAAAATGAAAGTTAAAAGTGTGAAAAAAACACAATCCATGACCAAGACAAAACCTATTTTAAAAACACAGCCAGTTGTTCCTTTTCAAGAAGTTATGGCGGTAACCGAAGAGAATCGTGAAAAGGATGTTCTCGATGAAATGCTCAAGGACCTAAAACAAAAGGGGCAGGAATTAGCAAAGAAAAAAGAAGTAGAAATATTGGTAGAATATAAAAATATGGTGAGATCCTTTGTGGAACAAGCTGTGAATTTTGGTTTGAAAATCAGTGAAAGAAGAGGGTTTGGGAGAGCTGGGCGTTCAAAAATCATGAGAATGGTATCTATGATTGATGAAAAAATGATTGATCTAACAGAAGATATGTTAAAACAAGAGGCTTCCGGGCTAAGGTTGTTAACTAAAATAGGAGAAATAGAAGGATTACTATTAAATCTCTACGCATAAGGACAATTCGTCCTTATTTTTTTGCCTCTGAAATGCTATAATAAATAGAACGTATATTCGGAAATGGAGTAGTTAAATGGATTTATCAAAATTAAATGACAAACAATGTCAAGCAGTTGTTACAACAGAAGGACCCTTATTGATTTTAGCAGGTGCAGGATCAGGCAAGACTAGGGTATTAACCCATAGAATTGCATATTTAATGGAGGAGAAAAGCGTATATCCAAGTCAGATCCTTGCGATTACCTTTACGAATAAAGCTGCAAAAGAAATGAAAGCCAGAGTGCAAAGTTTAATTGGTGATACAGCAGAAGGCATGTGGATAGGAACCTTTCACTCTATGTGTGTGAGAATGTTAAGAAGATATGTAGATGAAATTGGTTACGGACGTGACTTTGTAATTTATGATGCCACAGATCAAAAGACTCTAGTTAAGAATTGTATGAAGGCCTTAAATATCAATGATAAGTTGACAACAGACCGTTCAATTATATCAAAAATAAGTGATGCGAAAAATATTATGCTCACACCGGAAGCCTTTGAACAAGAACATCAGGGAGATTTTACCTATAAAAATGCAATTGACGTTTATTATATGTATCAAAAAAGTCTAAAGCAAAACAATGCCATGGACTTTGATGATTTGATTTTAAATACCATTGAAGTCCTTAAACAAAGCCTTGCAGCAAAAGAATACTTTCTAAAGAAGTTCAGATATGTTTTAGTGGATGAGTATCAAGATACGAACAAGGCACAATATCTATTGGTTAAAGCTTTGTCTGCAGGTTATGGGAACCTGTGTGTTGTTGGTGATTTAGATCAGTCAATTTATGGCTGGCGTGGTGCTGATATAAGAAACATCAATGATTTTGAGAAGGACTTCAGTAATGCTCAAATTATTAAGCTTGAACAAAATTATCGTTCTTCTGATATTATTTTAGAAGCTGCAAATGGTGTAATAAAAAACAACCATTTTAGAAAAGATAAAAGACTTTGGACAGATAAATTAAATGGTAATCCCATTAAATACTATAGAGCTTCCAATGAGTTTGATGAAGCAGCTTTTGTAGCTGGAATGATTCAAAGTGGATTTGAAATGGATATGAACTACAATGATTATGCAGTTTTATATCGAACTAATGCTCAATCACGTGTATTTGAGGATGCATTTAGAAAATTGAAAATTCCATATAAGATTTATGGTGGATTAAAATTCTACGATCGTAAAGAAATCAAGGATATGCTCGCTTACTTAAAAGTCATACAAAACACCCAAGATGAAATCGGATTACTTAGAATTATCAATGTCCCTAAAAGAGGTATTGGTGATAAAACCATACAAACCTTGCAAAGTATGAGAGAGAAAGAAGATACTCTATATGATGCGATTGCTTTGGCTGTAGAGCAAGGGGTATTTTCTCAAAAAATTACTGAGAAACTGAAGGATTTCTTTGATCTCATTGAAAAGTATCGTGCTTTAAGTTATGAAAAGAAAGTGACGGATATACTTTCTGGTGTTATGGACAACACAGGGTACATGCGCTTGTTGAGAGAAGAAGATACCGTTGAAGCACAATCCAGAATCGAAAACTTAAAAGAATTGGTTTCTGCTGCTGCAGAATATGAAAAGAACTCTGATAATGGCTTGTTGGAAGATTTCTTGGCGGATATCAGTTTGCAGTCGGATATCGATGGCATGGAGGAAGAAGAAAAATCAGTGGTGATGATGACCCTTCATAGTGCAAAAGGTCTGGAATTTCCACATGTTTTCTTGGTGGGGATGGAAGAAAATATTTTTCCATCATTTCGTTCCATAGAGGATCCTATGACTTTGGAAGAGGAAAGACGCTTGGCTTATGTAGGGATTACAAGAGCTGAGGATACCTTGTATATCTCTCATGCTTTACAACGTACCATGTTTGGTAAGACACAAGTCAATCAAGTCTCAAGATTCATAGAAGAAATACCTAAAAAATGTTTTGGAGAAGTAGAAATCCAGGAAAGAAAAAAAGGACCAATACGCTTTGGCAATTCTATTGATTATGTAAAAGAAAAGGCAAAAGAAGAAAGTCGCCTAAAGACTACAGCTATTGATGAGGTTCAACCAGATCAATTAAAGGCTGGTGTTAAGGTGCGTCATAAAATGTTTGGTCAAGGTATGATTATTTCAAACAAAAATGGTATGTTGACTGTAGCTTTTGATAATAAAGGTATAAAGAAATTACAAGTAGGATTTGCACCATTGGAGGTTATTCAATGATCAATAGAATGAAAGAATTAATAGAACAAATCAATGCATTAAACTATGCATATTATGTTTTGGATCAACCTAAGGCAACAGATTATGAGTACGATCTGTTGCTGAAGGAGTTAATGGTATTGGAAGAAAAGCATCCCGAATTTAAAATGCCGGATTCACCGACACAGAGGGTAGGCGGCATGGCGTTAACTCAATTTAAGCAAGTGAATCACACAGTTAAATTGTTAAGCTTGGATAATTCCTATAATGCTGAAGATTTAAAGCAATTTGACCAAAGAATAAGAAAAGAAATTTCAGATGCAATTGAATATATTGTAGAAATGAAAATTGATGGTTTATCAGTTGCTTTGAAATATGAAAAAGGTGTATTGGTTCGAGGGGCAACACGTGGTAATGGAGAAGTGGGTGAAGATGTTACAGAAAATGTAAAAACTATTTATTCTATTCCTTTAAAACTAACTGAACCAGTTGATATTGAAGTGCGTGGTGAAGTTTATATCTCTAAAAGAGGCTTTGAAAGGTTAAATAAAAATCAGGAAGAAGCGGGTTTACAAACTTTTGCAAATCCAAGAAATGCAGCAGCGGGTTCGCTGAGACAATTGGATTCAAAAGTAGCTGCAAGTAGACCTTTGGATATTTTTGTGTTTAATGTTCTAGATGGGAAATCATTAGAAAAGCATGATGAGAATTTTGCTTACTTGAAGGCTTTAGGTTTCAAGACTACTGAAGCTAGGAAATTCAATTCCATTGAAGGGGTAATTGAATACTGTTATAATATGGCTGATAAAAGACATGATTTGTCTTATGATATTGATGGTATGGTGGTAAAAGTTAATGATTTGAAGCAACGTGACTTACTTGGCATTAAAGCTAAAAGCCCGAGATGGGCTATCGCCTATAAGTTCCCAGCAGAAGAAAAAGAGACGGTTATTAAAGATATTTTGGTGCAAGTGGGCCGTACAGGTGTATTGACGCCAAAGGCAGAGTTAGAGCCTGTTTTTGTTGCCGGATCGACGATTACATATGCAACCCTTCACAATCAAGATTATATCAACGAAAAAGATATTCGTATTGGTGATACGGTTATCATTCAAAAGGCTGGTGATGTTATTCCGGCTGTGGTTAGAGTTGTAACAGATAAAAGAACAGGACAGGAGAAACCTTTCCAATTGCCTGCGGTTTGTCCTGTATGTTCAAGTCCTACCTTGAGAATTGAAGGTGAAGTTGCCTTAAGATGTATCAATCCAAGTTGCTCTGCAAAATTACAACGTGGGTTGGAGCATTTTGTTTCAAGAAATGCGATGAACATCGATGGCATGGGACCTGCTGTGATTGCAATGCTTTTGGAAAATAAATTTGTCAAAAATTTTGAAGACTTATATAAATTAGAACATTATAAAAGTGAATTGATGACCATGGAAGGCTTTGGTGAAAAGTCGATTATCAAGATGTTTGAAGCGATTGAAGCCTCAAAAGCCAATGGACTGCATCAATTTATTCATGGTTTGGGTATTCCTTTGATTGGTGAAAAAGCCGCAAAGGTCATCACATCACATTTGAAAGATTTTGATGCTATTTTGTCAGCGAAGGAAGAGGATTTAGTATCCATTGATGAAATTGGGGAAAAAATGGCTGAAAGCTTCTGTAATTTTTTTAGACAAGAAGATGTAAAGAAAACCATTTATGCGATGAGAAAAATGGGAATAGAATTCACTTCGAAATCAAGTGGTGAAGCTCAAGTTTTGGAAGGTTTGACCTTTGTCTTGACAGGTACTTTGGAAAAATATGGGCGTAAGGAATTGCAGAGCATTATTGAAAGTTATGGTGGTAAAGTCAGTTCAAGTGTGAGTGCTAAAACTGATTATGTGATATATGGTGAAAAAGCAGGTTCTAAACTAGAAAAAGCTCAAAATTTAAATGTCACTGCTTTAAATGAAATAGAAGGATATACCATGCTTCAGGAAAAAGGTGTTAAAAACCTTTAAAAAAGAAAGGGTGTGCAGGCGATGTCATACAAGAAAATAGTCGTATTTTGGTTTGCCATCATTTTATCTTTTTTGATGTTTGCCTGTGAACCTGAAACGAAAATAATTCAGGAAGAAGTGAAACAGGAAACCGGTCATGTACTCAACTGGAATATTATGTATATGCCTAGACGATTTTATCCAAGTATGAGTTTGTCTGATGAGGAAAAGCAAATTGTTGTGAATCTTTATGAAGGTTTAACGAGGATGGAAGATAATACCATTGTTTTAGGTATGGCATCATCCATTGTTCCAAGTGAAGATTTTCTATCTTATACAATTGAATTGAAAACAGCACAATGGTCAGATGGTAAGCAAGTAACAACAGATGATTTCATTTATTCTTGGGAAAGAGACGACAATTACATTGGGAATTTAAACCTTTTATATTATGATACCTACATTGAGGCAGTGACCCCTATTAGTGACACAAGTTTTGAAATTAAATTGTATCATACCAATGTCAAATTATTAGAACAACTTTCAACAGTAGCTTTTATGCCTGTTAGACGTGATGTTATCGATTTGAATAAGTCTATTCCATCTTTTATTTCGGATGTTACCAATGGACCCTATTATTTAAAGAGTTATCGTTTGTTTGGTGGAATTACTTTAACAAAAAACAAACACTATTATGACTTCTTTGAAGTAAAAATTGATGAAATTAATATACAACTGAATACTGATTTTTCCAAAGTGTATCAACATTACTTGAATGGCACCATTGATTTTGTACATAATGTTGATCATATGCAATTACAGAACTTAATGGTTAATGAAGATGATTTTAAAATTCTAAGCAAACCTGGTCTTTATGCCATAGGTATCAATTCCGATGAAGAAGCTTTTAAGGATGTGCGTATAAGAAAATTATTGTCTATGGCCATTGATCGTCTAGAAATTAATCCTTTTAAAGATTTGGTAAAAGATTCTGCATTCTATTCTGTTGTAGACTACAACATGATTGAACAATATGTTGCTGAAGATCAACTGGAGGAACCATATTATCCAGTAAATAAGGCTTATGTGGATTTGGACCGTATCAATTCAATTGTTGTTGCTTTAGGGAGTGGACAGTTAGGCGAATTGAATGGACTAAAACTTTTAACAAGAGATACGCCAAATGATATTAGAATAGCAAAAATGCTGGCAGACGGATGGAAGGAGTATCTTGGTGTTGAAATTGAGATAGATCCCAAAGATCGTTATGATTATGCCTACGCTTTAAAAAATAGAACTTACGATTTGATCTTAAACAATCAATATTTCCAAGCTGACAATATTAGATATACATTAAAACACTTTTTAAAAGATGCAGTAATTAATACAACTACTTTTGATAGTTACACATATGATACATTGCTTTTAGAAAATGCAAACATTCCAAATGAAAGATTATATGATGTTTTTAGAGCAGCAACTAATGAAATTGATAATTCATCTAAGCTCATACCACTTTTTAGATTGTATGAACCCATTATTATGAATGAATCGATAGAGAACTGGTCAAGAAGTTATGAGGGCCTCTTCTATTTTGGTAGAGCTTATAAGACAGCTTTGGACAAGGAGGAAATAGTAGATGAAAGTCGGGAAGCTGAGTAATGATAAATTAAAAGAAATTATATTTGATCAAATTAAGTACCAAAGAGAAGATGTGGTTTTGAGAGCTGGCTTAGGGGAAGATTGTGCAGGTATCAGATTCGGAGAGGATGTATGCCTTTTAACCACGGATCCCATTACAGGAGCTGCCAATGAGGTTGGTAAATTAGCGGTACATATTTCTTGTAATGATATTGCATCAAATGGAGCTGCCCCGATTGCGCTTCTTTTGACAATTCTTGCTCCAGAGGGTACAACTGAAGAAGAATTAAAACTGGTGATGGATCAAGCCAGTGAGGAAGCAACAAAACTCAATGTAGAGATTGTTGGTGGGCATACTGAGATTACCAATGCTGTGAATCGGATGGTTGTTTCTTCAACTGCCATAGGTAAGCAACCCTTAAGCAGATTATTTAGTAATCGTACCATATCCATAGGTGATAAAATCGTTATGACGAAATCTGCAGGTATTGAAGGCACAGGTATCATAGCTTTTGAGAAGAAAAATATTTTAAAGAATTTTTTAAATGATTCAGAAATAAAAAGAGCGAAAGATATGTTGAATCATATTTCTGTAGTACCTGAAGGTATTGTTGCAGGTAAAGTGGGTGTAACCAGTATGCATGATGTGACCGAAGGCGGATTATTAGGTGCAGTATGGGAAATCTGCTCTGGTGCAGATTTAGGGGCATATATTTATGATGAAGAAATCCCAGTAGATGAAGTAACAACAAAAATATGTGAACACTTTAAAATTAATCCATTGAGATTAATTTCATCAGGGACAATGGTGATGACAGTATCTCAAGGTAAAATTGTAGAATTAATGCATCAATTTCAAATAAATGGTATTCAAGCTTCTGTTATTGGAGAGATTACAAGTAAGGATATATACTTGGAGAAACATGGAAGAATGCAATATGTAACACCTCCTGATAGCGATGAATTATATAAAGTGGTATTCTAGTATAACATTGAAATTAAGATGTTATTACAGATAGATGAAGTTGTTGTTTTAACAATTTTTTCTTTGTAGAATGAGAGTGAGTAGAAGGAGGTTTTTGTGAAAAAAACACTGGTCTTAATTGTTGTTATGGCACTTGTTTTTCAATCGATGTCATTTACATTTGCTAATAAATTTTTGGAAGTAGATGTAGTTGAGTTAACAGATTCCTATGATCATGAGACAAAAGGCTATAAAGTAGTGAACATGATGATCGATGGAAATGATGTTTATTCAGATGTACCGAGTATTTTGTATGTAAAAGATGGTAACACAAGAACCCTTGTGCCTATATCGTTTATTGCAAAACAAATCGGTGCAACGATTAGTTGGGATGGCAATAAAAAACAAGTAACAATTGTGTATGAAGGTAAAACTATTGTTTTAACCATAGACAGCAACATTGCTTTGGTCAATGGTGTAGAAATGAAGCTGCCCAATGATGTCCCTGCAAAATTAATGGATTATGAAGGTACCTATAGAACAATGGTACCTGTAAATTTCGTTTCACAACATCTGGGTTATGAAATTTTCTGGGATGGTAATACCCGTACAGTTTCATTAAATAAACCAGAACAAACCTTAACAGGTGTGAGATATGTCAATACCGGTACTTATCCTGAGGTGCGTTTTAAAGTGACGGGTGAAGTCAGTGCGACATCTTTTTCAGTTGATGGTGCTTCCGTTGGTGGAGAAAACACTTTAGTTGTAGAATTACATAATACAAATTTAAACTTAACTGAACCACCTAGGTTTGGAAGGTATATCATCAATGACTTAATGAATGAAGTCATTGATATAAAGGTAGAACAGGTAGAGGGTAATCCCAATGGTGTTAAGGCCACTGTCGGTTTGGGATACTATAGAAATGGGGATGTCAGTTATGATGCTTCTACTGGTGAAGTAGTTGTTCAAATGATCAATGCGGTCAAATATGTTGATGTTGAAAAAGTTAATCAAGCAACAGCCGTTGTGATCGAAAGTCTTGAAACGCCAGCTTACAACGTTAGTAAACTCTCGGATCGTGTTATCATTGATATCATTCACAGTAAATTTTTAGAAGAAGACAGTGCCTTTGAAGTACATGAAGGTGGTATTGCTTCAGTATCCTACACACAGGTCGATAACAGCGATTACTATGATGTAGGGACGCGTTTTGCACGTATAACAGTTAAGTTAGAGAATGGCATGACCTCAGATAATGTTTATGTCGATAATGCGGACTCGAAAGTCTATGTTTTTGTTCAAGATTCTATTTTGAGCACTTATAGTTATGCTAGAAATATTGATACTGGAACAAGTAATTTTGCTTTGAATCTTTTAACACCAGATACTTATAAAGTGAATTATGAAGCAAGTACACGAACCATAAGCTTCTCAGTTCCGGTGACTAATGTAAGCTTAATTGAAGGAACAGATCAAAGAGATGATGGTGTTGTAGATAAGATTTCAGTTGTAAAATCTGGAGAAAACTACAATATTCAACTGGTTCTTGCAGAGAATACTAGTTATACAACATCTAAAGCCGTTAACAGTTCCTTTAATATTTCTATGGTCAATGAAATCTTAAAGAACTCAGATTACAAAGATAAGCTCATTGTAATTGATGCCGGTCATGGTGGACACGATCCAGGTGCTGTAAGTGGTGGTCATCTGGAGAAAGACATAGCGCTTGAAGCCGCTCTTGTCTTGAAGCGTAAAATGGAGAATGCAGGTTTTAAAGTCTACTTAACACGTGAACGTGATACTTACGTTAAACTATACGATAGAGCAGGTATAGCAAATCAATTGGATGCGGATTTATTTATTTCAATTCACATCAATGCTGCAGGTAATACGACTGCAAATGGTGTTGAGGTTTTATATGATCCAGATGCTACAAGAAGCAACTATACTTTAGCAAAAGCTATTCAATCAGAGCTCGTAAAAGCAACAGGTGCTTATAATCGTGGTGTGGTTTCAAGACCAGATTTGGTTGTTACAAGAGAAACTGAAATGGATGCTGTGCTTGTAGAACTTGGTTTCATTACAAACTTTGAAGAACAGCAAAAATTATTAACACCATCATATATAGAAAAATGTGCTGAAGCAATTCTAGAAGGTGTAATTGACTTTATGGAATAGACTTGTTTTAAGCGTCTTATCTAGGGTATACCTTAGATAGGACGCTTTATAACATCTGTAGATTTAATACAGTTAACAGGTCATAAACATGTAATCAAAAATGGGGTTGATGATTTGATAATATACCAAAAAACAATACCTTCATCTTTTAAAGAAGTTGATAATTGTGTCAGGGATGTACTGACATTACTCGAATCACATGAGGCTTTATCAGATGAATCCATGTTATTTAAAATAAGTTTTGTATTGAGAGAAGTCATGAATAATGCTGTGGAACATGGGAATCATTTTGATTCAAACAAAGTTGTTCACTGTCGTATTCATTACGATATTCCAGTACTTAAAATTGAAATAACAGATGAAGGTAACGGATTTATCATAAATGATACTTATTATGAAATATTGGATGATGAGAAAAGAGAAAGAAGACGGGGTTTAAAACTAATCGAAGACTTAAATTTTATTATAGATATTGAGAATACAACTATACGTTTGATTTTAGATTTGTCTTAGAAAGGAAAAATAACATGTATAATAAATTGATTGATGATCAAGTAATTGTCTATTTAGAAGAAGATTTAGTCGCACCAAATGTTAAAGCATTTAATGAACATATTGATCAAAATTATGAAGAAATGCGAACCCATGATGAAATCATTTTAAATATGGGATCGGTAAAGAATATTGATTCCATCGGGGTTACATTTGTCATCAGTTTATATAAAACTGTTACAAATGATGGGATGGGATTTTTCATAGCAGATGCATCAGAAAATGTAAAACAATTATTTAAATTAATGAAACTAGATGACTTATTGGAGTGATAGTATGCATAAAGTTTTAATCGCTGATGATGTTGGCATGAACCGAATGCTGATACGCAGTATCTTAAAAAGCAAATTAAGTAATATTGAGTATTTTGAGGCTGAAAATGGAGACAAGGTCATAGAAATCGTTAAAGCTGAAAACATAGATTTGATTATTTTAGATTTGATTATGCCTGTTAAAGATGGTTTTGAAACCCTTCAGTATCTCAAGAACAGTGCTTTGTATCATCATATTCCTGTCATTGTTAACTCTGCGTTGTCAGAGATTACAAGCATTGAAAAGACCTTGGAAATGGGTGCCATAGAATATTTTACAAAGCCATTTTCTCCAGATGATATTGAAATTATTTTACCTCTAAAAGTAAAGAATGCTTTAAGACTGCATGATCAGAATAAAGAAATTGAGCGATTGAATATTGAATTGAATCAAGAGCTCAAGAACGCCAATGAATTTGCTAAATATATGCTGCCTAAAAATGCGACTTTGAATAAAGTCGATTTTGAAATTTTATACCATCCATCCTTAGGTATTGGTGGGGATTTTATTGACTGTATAGAGATTGGCAATAAAGTATGGTTTATGGTCGCAGATATTACTGGTCATGGTATTGCAGCAGGCATGGCCTCTTCAATGATTAAAATACTTTTTAGGTTAACGGTTGAACTTCCAGATATGACACCGAAAAAATTATTGGAAACCATTAATGAAAGAATCTTTAAAATCTTTGGAGAAGACAATCATACGAACTACATTGTGTTTACTAGCTTTGTTGGGTGTATTGAAAATAATGAATTGACTTATTCCAATGCAGCACAACCCTATCCCATTATCTATTGTAAAGAAAAGGATTGTGTAATGCCGATAGAAAATGGTGGTATGCTTGTAGGGATGCTTGAAAACATCAGTTATGATGAGTATAAAATGCCTTTAAATCCTGGTGATGGTATATTTGTTTATACAGATGGCTTATTCAGCACAGGTAAAGGCAGCGATTATACCCATTGGACACTAGTGAATGAGAGTTGTGGAGAATTAAAGTCTATAATGGCAGAAGATACTTCAAAGTTTTTAGAAAATATCTTTTGGAAGTTTGATTTTCTACATAAATCCAATGGTTCGGATTTCACTGATGATGTGGCATTAATTTATTTGAAGTTAAAATCTTAATTACAGCATAGGCTGTAATTTTTTTTGAAAAGTTCAAGTGGAGACATTAATAATGGTCGAAATCTACTATCTACTTGTACTTTGTGATAAAATGCTTATGTAGAGAAAGGAAATATAATGATAAGAATTGACAATAGACAGTTAGATGAAAAAAGAAATGTAATCATCACAAAAGATTATCTAAGATATCCAGAAGGATCTGTTTTAATAGAATCAGGCCATACAAAAGTTATTTGTACAGCTTCTGTAGAGGAGAAAGTACCTTCATTTTTAAAAGGTCAAAACAAAGGTTGGGTAACAGCTGAATATAGTATGTTACCACGTTCTACACATACTAGAAAATCGAGAGATATTAGCCGATTAAAGCTTGATGGTAGAACAACAGAAATACAAAGGTTGATTGGACGTTCATTAAGAAGCGTTGTGGATTTAGAAAAATTAGGTGAAAGAACCATTTGGATAGATTGTGATGTTATACAGGCAGATGGTGGTACAAGAACAGCTGCTATTACAGGTGCATTTGTTGCCATGTTATTGGCTTTGAAAAAGCTAAAAGCAGAAGGTTTAATCGAATCTTATCCAATCACTCATTATTTGGCTGCAATCAGTGTTGGTCTTTTAAATGAGGGACCTGCTTTAGATTTGTGTTATGAAGAAGATTCCAGTGCTATTGTGGATATGAATGTTATTATGACAGATGCACTTGAGATTGTTGAAGTTCAGGGAACTGGAGAAGAAGCGCCATTCTCAAGAAGTACACTCAATACATTATTAGATTTAGCTGAAAAGGGTATTCAAGAATTAATTGCGTATCAAAAGGAAATTACAGGAGTTGAATTATAATGAATAAAGTTGTTTTAGCCTCAAACAATAGCCATAAATTGAAAGAAATCCAGCAAATCTTAAAGGACTTTGATTATGAATTAATCTCAATGAAAGAGGCTGGATTAGATTTGGAAGTTGAAGAAAATGGCCTTACCTTTGAAGAGAATTCACTTATTAAAGCAAAAGCTGTATCTGAAGCTTTGAATGTCATTACCATTGCAGATGATTCAGGTCTAATGGTAGAGGCTTTAAAGGGTGAACCCGGTGTTTATTCTGCAAGATATGCTGGAGAGCCATCAAATACAGAGCATAATAATCAAAAGCTTCTTAGAGAATTAAAGGATGTGCCAAAAGAACAAAGACAGGCAAAGTTTGTCAGTGTCATTACCATGTATTATCCAGATGGAAAAACTATAGTGGCACGTGGTGAAGCACATGGCACTATTGGTTATGCGTATAAAGGGACACAAGGATTTGGATATGATCCTTTGTTTATTGATAACGAAACACAAAAAACCTTTGCAGAACTGACAGAAGAAGAAAAAAATGCGATAAGTCATCGTGCAAAAGCATTGGAAAAATTAAGAGGTTTACTTAATGACTAGAATTATTGTTTTTAGTGATAGCCATGGCGAAACAAAAAAAATGCATGATATTTTGAGCAATGAAAAATGCGACATGGTTTTTCATCTCGGTGATTGCTTTGACGATATGCAAGAACTTAGCATGTGTTATGAGTTGCCTATTTATGGTGTATTGGGTAATGTGGACTATGTAGATGGTCCTAGAATCTTAAAGATTCAAGTAGAATCAAAGACCATTCTACTTTGCCATGGTCATCAATTTCATGTGAAAAGTCAATTGTTTAAACTCCATCAATATGCTGAAGAAGAACAGGCAGATCTTGCTTTGTTTGGTCATACCCATATACCGACAATTGAAGAAAGTGAAATTGTGTTGATGAATCCTGGTAGCATTTCAAGACCCCTGCATCATGATCAGCCTAGTTATGGTGTTATTGAAATTAATGATGATAAAATGGTATGTAAAATAAAATATATAAACTGATAGAAAGCAATTCTCTATTTCATTATATTGGAAGTTTTGTTATAATATCAGTACGTGCACCGTTAGCTCAGTTGGATAGAGTGGCAGACTTCGAATCTGTTCGTCGGGGGTTCGAGTCCCTCACGGTGTGCCAAAAGTATTGGAACTCCTGGATTGTATCTAGGGGTTCTTTTTTGTACTTACTTTTTTCCCGAATTTTTCCCGAAAGAGATAATAATGATGACTTTGAAGGTCCTGATTTATTAAAGGAATCTAACCTTATTTTACTCTCCTTCAATTTTTTTGTATGAACTAGTTGAATGTCATTTTTTCTTAATCAATGATTTCACCAATTTTATTGCGCTTTTTACTACTACTTTAGCTACTTCTTCAACTGAACTGCCAAATGTTTCATTATCCATATAAATCTCCTTAATCTTAATTAATACTGTGCTAAATACCGATACTAAGTATATAACAAAAAGTGATAGGCTGACAATTTCTCAGTATGTTACTTTTCTTCTACTAGACACATTTCTTGAAGTATCAAATTCAGTTATAGCTGCTACTTTTGTAAATCCATTAACACGAACACATGTCTCCAAGTACGTTTTGCCTATTCATACCAATCATCAACATTTGGTTGAAACTTACTTATTCTGATTTATGTGGGAGTAGACATTCTTGTTTTTGTTTATGTTATAGTTAGTTTAGGATCATTTATAATGAACCGTATCATAAATGACTGCGGTTTTTTCATGTCTTTTGAGGGAATTTCTTCCTTTTAACAACCTGAAAAAAGTGCACGAATGTGTTATAATAACTTAGCTACGTTTTGAGAGGAAGGAAAACAATGTATTCTGAATTAGAAAAAAAGTATAAAGTTATATATCCAGAAAATGATGCAGCAACATATCAAAGTTTAATGAATTTTTCTGGAGATTTGAATAAAAAATTCCAAAGATGGTTCAGATATAAGGAAGGTTATTCGACTAAATTAGTAGAAAGACTTATATCTGAATATTCTAATACAACAAAAGGTGTAATTTTGGACCCTTTTCTTGGTAGTGGGTCTACAATAATTGCAGCTAATAATTTAGGTTATAGTGGAATTGGATTTGAGGTGAATCCATTTTCGTATTTTTTATCCAAGCTAAAATTACACAACTACACAGATGTGGAATTAATTGAATTTAAAGAAAGTGTTGAGAGGCTACTTAATGGCGATTATGAAAATTATAAGGAATCGCCATTACCCCAATTATCAATAAGTCAAAATGTTTTCAATGAGGATATAAAAACTCTAATGATGATGATTAAGAGTTATATTAAAGAAATAAGACAGCCAGTCGTTAGAGATTTACTCCTACTCGGGTGGTTATCTATAATTGAAAGTGTGTCTAATTATCGAAAAGCTGGAAATGGTCTAAAGAAAAAAAAGTATGTCAATCCAAGAATAACTACCAAAGAAGATGTTGTCGAAAGTTTGAGACTAACTTATCAGTCAATGATAGAAGACATTACCAATTCAAACATTAAATTTGATTCGCAGATATATAATGTTTCAAATTCAACGATGCTTGATTATATTGGTAAAGAATCAATTGATGGAATCATTTATTCGCCACCTTATGCAAATTGTTTCGATTATACGGAAATATATAAACTTGAGCTTTGGTTCGGAGATTTTGTTAATGAATACTCAGATTTAAAACTACTGAGGAACAGTTCGCTTAGATCACACTTGAATGGTTTGCTAGAGAAAGGTAATATCAGTAGTCACGATGTTTTATTAAACAAATTTATTGAGAAGATTGATGTTGATAATCTATGGAGTAAAAAAATTCCCTCTATGCTTGCAGGTTATTTTTCGGACATGAAGAATATTCTACAACAATCATATGAACTCTTGAAACCAGGAGGTTTCTGTTCTATTGTTGTTGGAAATTCTTCGTATGGTGGAGTAATTATCCCAACAGACCTAATACTAGCAAAATACGCTGAAGACTTAGGGTTCGTTGTTGATAAAATTGAGGTGGATAGGTATATTATCACTAGTTCACAACAGTATCATGCCACAAAGGATTTAGGAAAATATTTGAGGGAGAGTGTAATATGTTTACAGAAGCAAAAATAAAAGAAGTTGAATCTTTACCATTAGATATCAACATGAATGATATATATACCATTCTACAAAACAACCCCAATTCATATACACATGGGATGTTTAAATATCCATGTAAGTTTATTCCTGAAATACCAAGATGGGCAATTAAAAAATATGCTCCAGAGTTAAATTCTGTGATTTTTGATCCTTTTTCAGGTAGCGGGACAACTTTGTTAGAAAGTGTTGTAAATGGTCATAGAGCTTATGGTACTGAAATTGACAGTTTAGCAAAATTAATTATACGTGTTAAGACGTCTAACATGTCCAGTTCTGAGATTATAGAATTAGAGAAAACTGTAGAAAGATTGCTAATATTTTCTGATGATGAAACAAACATAGGGGTTGTACCAAATATAAAGAATATTTTACATTGGTTTCCCGAAGATACTGTTAGTTATTTAGGGAGAATTAGAGCGTTTTTAGATAATATTGAAGATATAAAGATTAAAGAATTTTTCCAGTTAGTCTTTGCAACCATTATTAGAAATGTTTCATATGCTGATAATCAATCGCCTAAACCGTATGTATCATCAAGAATTGCTAAGATGCCATCTAATCCAAAGACTGAATTTGTAAAAATTTATAATAAATACAAGGAAATGCTGCTTGAACTTAACGAAAATAAATGTGTTGAAAAAGCTCATATTCTCAACGGTGATGCATTGCAAATAAAAGATGATATTATTGTCGATTTAGCGATAACATCACCACCATATATAAATGCTTTTGATTATGCAAGAACATTGCGGTTAGAAAATTTATGGTTGGGATTTTTGACGGAAGAGAGTCTTTTGGAGAAGAAGAAAACTTATGTTGGTACAGAAAGTATAACTAAAAGCCTGGAAGAAAAGGATATATCAGTGCTTGAGGATAGTGAATTATTAAGAGTGTATTTTAACAAGATACTGAAAGTGGACGAAAAGAGAGCATATGTTGTAAAACGCTTTTTTGAAGATATGAAAAAAAATTTAGTAGAAGTTCAAAAGATTCTAAAAGTAGATGGACGATATGTTATTGTTATTGGAGATAGTGTTATCAGAAAAGTTAATATCGAAAGTTGGAAAGTAATAAGAGATATTGCGATTAAAATGGGTTATGAATATGAACTTTCTTATAGTTATAATATAGTAAATCCCTATTTAAGAATACCTCGTAAAGGCAGAGGTGGAGAAATTAAGAGAGATAATGTACTTGTGTTAAGAAGGAGTTGAAAACATGCAATTAAGAGGTTGGAAGTATACTGGAAGAGTAATTAATGACAATTTTCAAGAGCAAATCAAGAGTATTCTTGATTTGCTCAATGATAAATCTTTTGTTAATCATGATACATGGCCTTCTGTTCAACGAAGACTCGCTGCCAAATTAGGTGTTGAAGCAGGTCAAATAAGGACACTTAAAAAAATGATGGAAGAATTTGGTCTTGTGACATCAGGGTCATTAAATGCTAGAGAAGAAGTTGAGGCTGATAATGTTATAACTGAAAATGGTAGGCTTTTAATTCACATTATTGACATTGAAAATTCTTTATATTCTTCGGATGATTCCGGTAATACACAGCTTAAACATAAGTTGAAGAAAATGATTAAAGATTTCTATTCAAGAATAATTCTTGAAAATTATTTACCAAAAGGTGGCCTGGGAGATGAGGATAAACCTCTTCATTGTTTAAGAGCTGTTATTATGGCATTAAGGCGCTATAAAACTTTAGATTTCTACGAATGGTATATATTGAATACATTAATTAAGACGGATGAAGATACTAAAGATTTTTCTTCTGTTGATAAAGTAATTGAAGATTATAGAAGTCAAAAAATAGTATTTAGTAAAAAAAGTATCGTTCAGTTTCAATTGTCACATTCTTACATTGCGGGTAATCTTGAATATGGTGGGTTCATAAAGATAGCTCGAAAACCTTTTGTTATATCTGAGAATTTAGAGAATGTTACTGTAAATGATTCAATTATCTCAGAAGGCTTTTTAGAAGGGTTATATAATAGGGGGTAAAATCGAAATGGATTCATTTAAACAATCTAAAACGAGTTTGGACAACAAACTAAAAGAAGATGTAAAGCAAGTTGCTAAAATGTTACAAGTAGAGTTTGAAGCCCATGAAAGTATTGAAGAATATCAAGCTGATGTAGATAAAAAAAGTTATTTGAATGAAAAAAGTTGGGATGATATAGTTGAATCTTTAAAAAGTGAAGACTATCAGTTTGATGAAAGAATTTTAAGAAGGTACCATCTGTCTCTAATGAATGGTAGAATGGTTATACTTTCGGGAGTTAGTGGTACAGGAAAAACATTGTTGACTCAATTATATGCAAAAGCAGTGGATGCTGATTTACTCATTGTACCTGTAGCACCTAATTGGACTGAAAATGAAGATTTAATTGGATATTACAGTATCATTGACAATACATATCATGATACAGAGTTCAGTCTCTTCTTAAGAAAGGCTTATATTGAACATGAGGCAGCAAAAAATGAGAAAAGAGCGCCAAAACCATTTCATGTTGTATTTGATGAGATGAACTTATCAAAAGTAGAACACTATTTTTCTAAGTTTCTTTCTCTTTTAGAACTTAGAACTAGAAATAATGAAGTTAGATTAATTTTCCAAAAGGATGATGAGATAACGATTCCTTCAAATATTTTTTTTGTGGGGACTGTCAATGTTGATGAAAGTACTGAAGACTTCTCAGACAAAGTCTTTGATCGTTCTCAGCTAATTGAACTCACACTAAACGAAGAAAATATTAAGAACTATATTGATGATTTTATTTTTGGAGATTTACTATTTGAAATTTGGTTAATAGTAAGAAAAGCAGCTCCTTTTGCTTATCGTACGATAAATGAAATAATTCAATATGTAAATTGTCATAATATTGTTAAAGCTGTACCAAAGGACCTCTTTGATGAACAAGTTTTACAGAAAATATTACCTAAGTTCAATGGTTCTCATGAAGAATACGGAAAAGTTCTAAATGAATTGGTTGTATTATTTAGTAGTCATGAATTAGTATTGAGTCTTGATAAAACTCAATCGATGTTAAAGGAGTATGATGATTATGGAATCACATCATATTTCTAAATTTATTTTTTTTGATAAGAATTATAACGCTTTAAATGAGTCTGACTTAATAGAGTGGTCTCCTGTCGTTGTCGGTGTGAATATTAAGAAGGAATACTGGTTTGATGCAATAGTGTACCTTAATGGGAAAGAGGTTATTTCAAGTGTAAAAAAAGTAAATAATAATGTATTATTAGTAGTTTCACTGGGTAGATTAAGTGCTGGAGGATATGTGCTTTCAGTACGTGAAGGTGCTAATTATTTTGAAATTAGCTTTACCATAAACCCAAAGAAAATTAGTTATAATTCATTTAAAGTTATGATTGAACAAATCGTGACAATTTTGCCGATGGATATTGCCATTAGCATGTCTGATCTAGGTGGTCTATCAGGTAATAAGATAAGCAAATACGAATACATGACTATTGCGCAATTTTATCATTTGCTTAGAGATTTACTCTATGGAACAACGACACAACTTGGTATATATGATTTACTTCATAAAATCAAAAATAAACCTCATAATGAATTAGATAAGATTAAAAAGAATGTAAACAGAGATAAAGCGAAACATACATCTAATCAGCATATAATAAACGCAATGAGAAGAAGCTCAAACCTTGATACTGCATTTCTGCCTAGAAAAGTAGTAGATATGAGAATAGTACACGACTATGATGTTATTGAAAATCAAATTGTTAAAAGATATATATTGTTGTTTCAGAAGAAAGCAACTTTGGTAAAAGAGATATTACAGCTGCTAGGTGATAATAGCTCAGTAGAAGAAATTGAAGCTGAACTTGGTAAAATTACAAGGTTATACAATACACTAGAGTTTATGAGAAATGTTTCTGATATCAAAAAATTTAACTCTCGACCGACTATGGTACAAAAAAAGAATCGCGCCTACAGAGATGCTTTACAAGGTTATTTAAGTCTGAACAAGACTATATTAATGAATTTAGACGATGATAGATTATTAACGCCCTTAGAGAATACGCCATACCTGTATCAAGTATGGGGGACTTTAATAACCATAAAGTCATTTATGGAAATTTTAAATGAGTTGGGCTATACGATTAAGAAACAAGAAGTTATAAAAATTGAAAATCAAGAAAGTAATATTTGTGCTTTAAGTAATGGAACTTCCATTATTGAAGCTTATAATGAAGGTTATCAAATATTGGTTAGGATGTATACAGAAAAATCATATACTAAATACAGTGATATCAAAAGTGTTTCTTTTACACAAAGACCAGATGTAAGTGTAGAAATATTCAGAAAAGAAAAAACTGGACTGCTTATCATAGACCCTAAGTACAAACTTACTTTAGATAACTCTTTAGATGTAGAAATCGAAAGAGATTCTAAACCAAAAAAAATAGATATTGACAAAATGCATGCCTATTCTGATTCAATTAGAGTTTCCGGTGAGCGAGTAGTTGAATATGCTGCAATAATTTATCCGGGAGAGACGCAGTCGTATACCGAAAACCTTGAGGCCTTAAAAGGATATCCAGGTAGTGATGATGAGCTGATACTAAAACTGAAAGACATATTTAGGAAGTACTTGAAAGACTAGATTGTTATTGTAACAATTTAACAAAGAAGTTGTTAGTATAATCATACACGAAAGAATGCTTTCGTGCACCGTTGATTTAAAAGCCTAATTATATTAAAATAGAATTATTGAAAGCATATTGGAGGAACGAGTCATGGAAACAGGCCTTGAAGATGATGACGATGAAGTAACTGAAGAGTAGAAATGTGGAGAATCGAGATAATCGGTTCTCTTTTTTTATTTAAGGAAAATTTCTGCGAACAAAAAAATAATGATACGAAACGTGTCAGAAACATATCGGTTCATAATAAGGAGGCAATAAAATGACAAACATTAAAGCAGTAGTTCAGAATCAAGGTGAAAATCCAAATGGTGAAGTAGCCTACAATGTGGTTCAAATCCAAGTAGCCAATGAATTTGAATCATGTATCCCACAAATATATGAGATTTATGATAGTATCAAAAGTTACGTGGGTTTTACTGGTGTTCCATTTAGAAGGTCTTGGTATGGTGAAGGTGTAGGCTATTGGTTCGAATCTGGAATTGTTTTTGAGTCTGAACAAAGTAAACTTCTTTCAATCAAAGCGTTTGAAAAAGAATTGTTAGAAATGCTACGGGATTCTTTTCCAGAACATGAAATGGTTAAAGATGGCACCTTGAGCATTAAAGTTTCATTGTTTAACGCTCAATATGAAAACTAATGACTGGAGGACTATGCATGAATAAGATTGAGCAATATATAGTCGAATGTGGTCAACATCTTGAGCAAAAGGTTGCGTTTAACACAGTCACCATTCATATTAGTGGTAATGAAGCTAGTATGGATGAAGAGGCTAAAGATAAGTGTATAAGTGCACTTGAAAGTAAGCTTGGACCAAGCTGTTACCAAGATTGCGACAATTCAAGCATTCTTAGAAGGTATGCCTACTCAACTAGCCTTATATTCAATTCAGGCAAAGAGATGTTTATTGCTGTCAATGATTTCAGGGAGAGCATTAAATGCTTGTTTGATGGTCAATATGATATCGAAATAGAACTAAGCAATACTGGAGAACATGAAAATATATAAAGAATCAAAAACGTTTCATAAACGTTACCTATAAGTGGTGTTTATGAAACGTTTATTTTTTTCCAAAGGAGATGTTGAAGATGAAAATTCTATCAGTTATCAACGAGAAAGGTGGTGTAGGTAAGACTACCACGACACTCAATATTGCACACGAACTGGCCAGACATGGGTTTCGTACCTTGCTTCTAGACCTAGATAAACAATGTGATTTGACAAAAACGGTGTATCGTCAGCCTTGGGAAGTAGGCATTCGGGAAGTTTTGGAAGGTATAACGAGCATCGATGAAATCTATTATGAAAATGAAGATAAGCTACGATTTATTTTAGGTAGTAAAGACATCAGTGCTTTCAAGGATAATGGCGCTGATTTAAGACTAATACTTGAACAAGCAGGAATAGACAAGGAGACAGACTTTGTTGTGATTGATTATCCACCAGAAGCCAATGATGCCACTATCAAAGGATTGATAGCATCCGATTATGTACTGATTGTAACCGAGGTTGAAACCCTTAGTATTGATAATCTACTACCAATGATTGAAACCCTTGAGGTTGTCTGTTCCAGTCACGAGAGACCATTTAACATCATTGGCATTGTTGCCAATAAGGTTGATTATAGACGTAATCTGACCAAAATAAATTATGAAAGACTATCTAGAATGCTTGGAAACATTCTATTTGATACCCATATAGGAACGAATACAATGATACCCTACTCTATTCAAGAAGGTGTACCAGTTAGAAAAGTTGGCTGGAGCAAAGCGGCTAAGCAATATAGTTTGCTGGTTGAAGAGATGCTAGAAAGGATGAAGTAGTATGAATAAAGACGATGTCTACGAGGCAAAACGTAAAATCAATAAGATAAATGGCAGTAATGATAAACCAATGAAACCTATTACGCCAGTCAAAGAACGTCAAAATTTTGATGAAAAGTACAAGCGTATGACCACATATATTGAGAAGCCCTTATATCAGATAATGGAACGCTTATATAAGGCACAAAAGATTCAAAGGAAAACAGAATTTATCAATGCAGCAATAAAAGAGTATATCGGTAATCACTATCGTTTTTAGTCCTCCATAGGAGCTTTCGAGACCATCTCGAAAGCTCCACTTTTTTCGTCTTCTCGAAGCACGAGAAAGACGCAAGAACGGCATTTTCTGGTGTCGAGAACCCTAACCCTAGCCCACAACTTTTCCGAACCGAAAAGAAAATGACCCATATATTATTTCAATAGACCAAATGAAAGGAGCGTGTCTATGCGATATAAGAAAGGTCAGATCGTTAAGGTACAAGGTATTATGGCATATATGGATTTCTCTGGTGTGTTTGAAATCATTCAGCCATTGAGCATTCATGAAGCTATCAAGAAAGAAAAAGGTTTTATAAATTTATGGTTTTCTAGTGAATCAGAAGAAACGATTGTAAATCAACTTGAAAAGGATTGGCTTTATGAGGCGAAGTTACTAGTAGATACCCACTATGCCAAAGCAGGAGAGTGTATCATCTTTCCTGAATCATTTGTAGATGTGAAGAGAAGCTATCGACTGCCCCATGTAAATGAAAATATTGCTATCAAACGTTGCCACATTCATGATGATTTAGCAATTTCAGTTCCAGAAGAAGTAATACAGGCTATGAAGGATGTACTCAGCATACTTGATGAAAATTATGGTGAGATTAGAGATGTCGATGGCGATCTTGGAGGCTATGCCTTAATCATTAAAAAGTATGATGAAATAGCTGATTATCTAACCGACAGTTACCTTGACCTTGATGAGGTTATTGCAGAATCGGTTGAAGTGATTAATTGTGCGAATGGGGAGACATGGGTATCGGCATTAATCATACAAATGAGTGATTATGCCATTCAGATATTTATGTCATACGAAGAAACTCCACTGAATCTACTGAATCAGATTGATTCATAAGGTGGTACCTATGAAGAAACGTGTGCAGATGGTCACCACAAGGCTAGTTCGAGAAAGTTCAATTTTATATGAACCAAGAGTGCTTAATTCCCCTGAGAAAGCGGTTGAGCTTATCAGAACATTTATCGAAGACTCTGACAGGGAAATGATGGTCGTTATTAATTTGGATGTAAAGAATCAACCTAATGAAATGTATGTAGCGGCTATTGGTTCCTTAAGCGCTTGTATCGTTCATCCAAGAGAAATATTTAAAGCTGCAATCCTAGCTAACAGTGGCAGTATACTGGTAGCCCATAACCATCCAAGTGGAAATCCTAAACCATCCCAAGAAGACAATGCAATAACCAAGAGATTGAAAGAGGCAGGCGAGTTAATCGGAATCACTTTACTTGATCATATCATTATTGGTAAGGATGGTTACTATAGTTTCAAGGAAAACAGTCAGCTATAAATCTGAGAAATAGGAACTTTGAGTGTGAAACTTCCAACAAAGAAGGTTATAATATTAGTTGAGGAAGTTATTTTATTGCAAGAAATAAGAAAGTAAAACACTAAACCAAATGAGGAGGAAAATTATGAGGAAATTGGTCAGCCTGATACTGATAGCAATCATGCTGTTTAGTACAGTTGCCTATGCAGAAGAAACCACGGACATCACTGTAGAGATTGATGGGAAACTAGTTACTTTTGAAAATCCCCCGACAATTGTAAGTGGTAGAACAACAGCGCCACTTAGAGCTGTATTTGAAAGTTTGGGTCTTGAGGTTGGGTGGAATCCAGTGGATAGAAGTATTACTGGAAAAGCACCTGGTGTGTCTATCTGGCTTCAGCTAGATAATGACGTCGCTGTGGTTAATGGAAAAGAAGTTAAACTGGATGTTCCAGCATTTGTAATCGAAGGTAGGACTTATGTACCGGTTAGGTTTATATCTGAAGCGACAGGCGCAGAAGTTGGTTGGGATGGTGTCAAGCGAAGAGTCATGATTACTTCTAAACCTGTTGATTTAAGACTTGTGGATACAGATAAGGATGGATTAAGCGATTATCATGAACTACATAAATATATGACAGACCCAAATAAGGTAGATACAGATGGTGACGGTATTTCTGATGGTGATTGGAACGAGCGAAAAGAAAATGTATACACAATTACTGCCAAAATGCAGGTCATGAAGCCATTTAATTCTGACCAAATGACTGATGACTACCAAGATATAAAAGTCATCAGTGAGACAGCAACAACGCTTGTATTCGAAGCTGTTATTTATCCATTCAATACCAACCACCAAACCATTACAGCGAATGCAAATTGGCTAAATGATTATAAAGATATGGAAGAACTAAAGCCGACACTCACAGCAAATTGGGATGAAGCTTTGAGAACTCAAATCATAACTGATTTGAAGAAAGATGGGATAGATTATTATTCACTAAAATCAGATAAGGAAGTTGTTGAGGCAGTTGCACCATGGATATGGAAAACATCCCAGTTTGCTAATGGTGGACCAACCGACTTTTTAGTTGATTTCGATAATGGCATTCCAAAGGTGAATCCAGTTCTAAAAAGTAGTTCTTTATGGAATGAATATACTCAAGGCGCATGGACTGAGGAAATGGTAATCAACCACCTAGTAATGGGTAAAACCATGTATGAAAAGAAAGTACATGGCTCATGTTCTTCGTCATCGACATATCAAACAACGATTCTTCGAGCACTGGGTATTCCAACAAGAATTACATTCCAAGTTCCTTTATATAATGGTGAGATGTCAGACGAAAGAGCACTCCTAAAAAATCTTGATAATGCTGAAGTAAGAACTGCACTAGAAAAGATGTTTAATGGGATCGGCGATCATTTCTATAATGAAGTCTATGTGGGGAACCAGTGGGTCAGATTAAATTATGAAAAAATGGGTGCCAACATATATGACCCTACCAACCCTATGGCGATACTGGTCAATCTCGGTGTAGAAAATGACTTTTCTGCCTTTGATATGGCAGGTACATGGGCAACCTATATCGTTGACAATAGGAACCTCAATAATCAAGAAAGAAAAGACTTCTTGAAATTAATCAGTATAGAAGATTAAGCTTAATAAAATATTACTTGTAAATGAGAGAAGGCTAACCCCTTCTCTTTTTATATTGCAAAGAAAAATGGAGGATTAACATGAAGAAAGAACAAAGTAAAACACAAGAAACGAATAAGGAAACAACGACTATGTCGGCAGTAGTGAACGATGAAAAGCAGGAAAGCAAAGTAATCAATGAGATACTAGAAAAGTACAGAAAACATCTTGAAGATGAAGGGAAAACGAAGACGACTGCGAATGGATATGTACGCAATATTGCCATGTATTTATCCTTTGTTGAGAATGAATTAAAAGGCGATGTAAAGGCATTAACGGAGGAATATATTGAGGCATTTAGAGCTTCCATGATTGACTCAAAATACTCAGTCAATACAATAAACACTAAACTAAATTCGTTATTGTCATATAATCGTTTTTGTATTGATTTGAAGATAATGAAGACTGTAATTGTTGATACCAGCAAATATCGTGTAACCTCTACCATGTTAGCTGATTTAAGAAAGAAATAAGGAGAATTATGAAACTATTTATATCAGGTCTCGTCAGTGGCATTGTCAGCTGCATAATATTTGAGGTCTTAACAAAAGAGAAATAGAGGTGCAACATGAACCCATTACAATTTATCGTTCTAGCAGAAAAAGTATTAAAGCCATTTGAATTGTTTTCAAGTGGTTTTTTTCTTGCCTTGGATTCCTACGCCATAGCAAAAGCAAAATCAAGAAGCACAACGACAACCAAACGAAAAAAACAGACAAAATGAAAGTTTGTATGTTCCAAAATGTATGATCCAGTCATCAAAAATGAGAATAATTTTACGGAGGAAAATAATGAGTGAGTTTAATGGAAAATCATATATGACAAAAGGATTTGCAGGTACCATTCCATTACCAGTTCAACTGATGATATTTACTTTACTTGATGAGCATGTAAAGAAATCAAAACAAAATGGTACTGAAATTGATTACTTACAGGTTTTCGAACTGACAGCGACAGCGTCTGGAGGCATTACCAATCAAGAAATCAAGCATACACAAGAAGAGCCGCCACATGAAAGCAAGATGAGCTTTCAGCTTGATGAAGCTGTTAGTGAGAAAGTCTTTGTTATTTCAGATGATTATGGCGATGAAGGTGAGGTAATCACTTACCTTCTAGCCAGTGAATATTAAGTGGAATAAAGCACTGTAGATTTCATAGAAGTATGCAGAAGAATAATCCAATGAATAACGGTATTATAAAACCAAAAACCAGTAGGAGGAGCAATGATTAAGCACTATAATTTAACCAAGAGCATCACTGTTAACAATGAAAAGAGTTTATCAGAGGCAATAAGCTCTAAATATGGCAAGATTGTACTTGAGGGCGCAGTTGCAGATACTGTGGCAAAGGAAATATCTAAATACAGGAGCAAAGAGAAGTGGCGTAAACGTTCAGAAGCAGGTTTTTTCTTCGGAATGTTATTTTGGCCACTCCTACTTCCTTCACTAGTTGGACTTGCAGTAACAAAAGACGATTTGAAGAACTACAAGATTGACCTTCAAGAGGATCGTGTCATCTTGACCCATAAAAAAGCGCTATTGCCAGTTGATAGCATTTAGGATGTGGTCTTATCAAAGAATACAAAATAGAGCATTTTAGTGGGATTTACAGAGACTTTGCAGAAAATCTCGGTATCGAGACTACACTCAAAGTCTATAAGCATTATCGTGGGTTACAAGTCGTCTTTCCAACAAGGATATTTTCTAAAGAGTATATAAAACAACGTCTGGTCGAGGAATACAATAATGGGATTGATGTTAAAACCCTTGCTAAGAAATACGAGTATTCCGAGAGATGGATTAGGACGTTGATAAAAGAAGCTGAGAAATAATGAAAGAATACATTCGCATTGAGTGAGTGTATTTTTTTTTTTGCTATTGTGGTTGTTTGAAATTCGTGTATTTGAGATAATTAGTTAAAATAACTTGAATGGAGGTAAAATATATGGAATTATTCACTATGGAAGATATTTATCAACAAGCGGCGAATAAGACTGGAAGGACAAAGGATGAAGTAAAGAAACAATACGAGAAAGTCAAAAAAATCCTAGTAGAAAAAGCTAAGATGAAGATTAAAGATGACGTTGAACATGAATTTAGCAAGGTGGAAGCAGATTTTTTTGTACAACTGATACATGAAACGTATAGTGACTTCTTTATGAGTTATCTTATTAAAGGTAAGCGCAACTTGCTAACTGAAAATAATAATCTTGAAAAAATACATCAATTAGCAAGAGACTTTTATAATCGTTTGCAACAGACATATGCTATTAGTGATGATAAAGATACTATTGAGATTTTGAATTACATTAATTTAAGTCTTGTTCATGAAATTACATCGCCGGTTTTGACTAAAAATAAACTGTTTGAAGATATATTAGAAGAATCCTCTGATTATTCAGCGAAAGATGATGAAAACAAGGTAAAAGAATATCGAATAGGACCAAATGGGCAAAAAATATTAGTTGTTGCCAGTAATAAGACTCTAGAATCTTTCTTTGATCAAATAACTGATTATTTGACGACGATAAAATACAAACGGAATAAAAATACTAGAAACAAGTTAAACTTAACAATTCATGATGTCATGTTTCTAAGAGCACTTCTTATAGAAATGACGTATGATAAAGGATTCTTGAGGAAGTTGATTGAGCAAAATAAACACAATATCAATGTAGTTGAAATTACTGATATTAATGAGTCATATGCATTCTATAACCGCATGATAAAATCATTAGATTATGCATTTGACGAAAACATTAAAAGAGAAATTGAAGAAATCATCAATAGCATTTCTGGTAAAGAACGGTTTGAGGTTCTCAGTAAGATTAGTAACAGACTTGATATGATTTTGAAAGAGATAAATGAAAGAGATTATGACAACAAGAATCAAAAAACTGATGAGTTTGAGAGATTCTATAAGTACTTAGAAGAATATAGATAATCATGGAACAGGCTATAAAACAGCCTGTTTTTTTGTGTGCGGAAATAAAGATTTATAATTGTATTCAATACTTCCAGATTTGCTGGTTCAAAGACAATGAGTTTCTTATGCATAGTTAATCTTATATATTAGCATACACTTCAAGAAGATTTTACCCAGTAATTATATTTTTTACTTACGTGATGTCCATTTTCAATAGTAGTACTATGAATGTATCAAACGGTTGCTAAACAGATTTTGGAAAGAAAATTATTAGTAGTAAGTCATCTTTTGACTTCGTATTTCTTTCACCTCATATCTTATAGAATGAGTACATCAAGTTCTTAAGATACTTCAGTTTAGCATCGTATGATTGAAAATTATAGGTAATAAAAAGTCCGGACGCTTCCTAAAATTTTCTAATCGAATGTCTTACAATGAATGTAACAAGCGCTTGAGAAAACAAAAACCAAACTATTTTGCGAAAGGATTATGATTATGAATTTAGAAAAAGCAAGGCAATTAAGAGCACAAGCTAGGGGCAATGCTCCAGTCAGATTTAACCCAAAGGATCTAATTGGAGCTCATCCATTGGTTATAACGGGTATCAAAGAAGAAAAAAGATTTTATAAGTATACACAATGCTATGAATGGTTTCATTTCATTAAGTTGAGACCAGTCAATCAGAACATAAAGTTTGGCTACTCTTATAACGTTAGAGAAGCTTGGACTGAGGATAGTAAGTTTTTAAGCTTACTTGAAGAGTTTGAGCTAGATGTTAATGAAGATGGTGAACTTGATCTGTCTGTTCTAATTGGTGAAACAGTTCTTGCAGAAATTGAAGAATACCAAGACGGTGAACGTACTTACTTTAATGTCGTCAATATTAGAAAATATAGCCCAGAAGTGGCTGCATAATGAAAGGGGATAAAAATTATGCCAATTAACAAACCATCACTTACTAAAGGTAAAGTAGAAAAAACTTCAACAGAAGTTAACTCAAATGATTCAACCATTGCAATTGATGCAATGGTTGATAAAACAGCAGTCATTGAAACCTTTAATGAAAACAATTCTGAGGAAATTGAAAACCAAAGAGAAAGTGATACTGAACCAGATGTCATTGAATCAAGTAAAAATATGGATGTTCAAGACAATGAACTGAAAAAAGAAGGTTTTGATAGCTCTTTAGTTCAAGCTGATAAAGCGCCCGTGTTCGTTTCTGTTAAAGCAAAACAAAAGTCTGGCATAGCTGGTGATAGTGGTCTGTTAAGTATTGTTAATCCAGAAGACAATACAAAGTGCCTTCTGATTAAGAATGAATTAATTGATAGCATTAATGCTTCCAATGAGATTGTGTTTAACAAGAGCGAAACTGAACTTATGCTAACATGTCCAAAAACAAGTGAAGATAATTCTTTTAGATTGAGGAAACGTGGCAAGAATTATGTTGTCTATTCCGCTGAATTAGTCGAAGAAATTGCTAAACATTTTAAACTAGACTATTCCAATGGAAGAACATGTAGAACATTCGGTGAAGTCAGATATGACAAAGAAGCTGATGCTGCTTACGTGAAGATCAAATAACCTCGACTTTGGGATACAAATCCCTAGGTTGTGCAATATCCTAAAGGTTGAGGGGAATCCTCCTTTTTCCCCTCAACAGTGGATTTGCCTTACGAAAAAAAGACAGGGAAACAGGGAAAATATGAAAAAAATAAGTCAAAGTAAAAAAGAAATCCTATCCGTTTGCCTTAATATAACCAATGCCTATTATGGTGATATTGTTGAAGATGAAGAAAAACCAATAGTATGTCTGGAGCTTTACTCTAAAGACCCACTATTTACATTTATTTATGAACTTGTAGATGAAGAAAGGGTTGAATCGATTTATAAGCAGTTACATCGAGCTTTGGGTTTTAGCGAATTATTTGAACCACATAGTCCTGAAGATTACATCAATATGCAATTTTGTGCAGTTGTTGAACTGTCAAAAGAACAAGGAACTATTGAAATTCTAGGTATATATGATGTTGATTATTCAAAGGAGGTTGCAAATGGCTAAAGCCCGTTATCCTGATGTTTGGCTAGAACCTTCTGACAATAAAGTACATGCACTTATACCAACCAAGAATGGTGAGATAGATATTGTTGTTTCTGAGTATATTAGTATCTTAACATTGGTAAAGAATATTGATACAGGCAGATTCAAAGCGGATTTGGAGTATCTTGCTCCTGATGGATGTATAGAAGTCGTTCAGGTGGATCGTGACGTTTTACTTGATCCAAATAAAATTACACAGCTCCACAATCTTGGTGTAGATGTACGAATGGACAGAATCAAGTACGTAATACAACATTTCTTAAATGAAGAAATTTATGCTCCTGTCAGATATGTACATGAGAAATTAGGTTTTGACACCTTGAATGGAAACACTTTTTTCAAGCACAAAGAGTTGATTGGAAGTACTATTGAATCTGAGTATGAAGGTAGTCTAGAAATTGGTCCAAGTGGTTCAAAAGAAAACTGGAATCAAATGTTTATGAAAGAAGTCTTAGGTCATGCTCCTGCGGAGTTTGCTATCATTGCTGGATTGTCATCATCAGTAAATGCCTTCATTGCAAATGAGATTGGTTCTGACACAATTATTGTCCATATTAGTGGTTATTCTTCAACAGGAAAATCAACATTACTGTCGTTGGTTATCAGTATGTATGGTTACCCTTTTTCATCAAGAACAGGGCTGTTTGGTAATTTCAATGCAACTCAAAACGCCTTGATTAAGACACTCTCAGGTTTGAATGGTATACCAGTAGCCTTTGATGAACTTTCAATGTTCAGTTCAAAGAAACCAGATAGTTTTGTATATCAGATGGTTACAGGAACCGAGAAAGCAAGACTAAACCGACAAGCCTCATTTAGAGAGAAAGCAACTTGGCTCACTACAATATTAACAAATGGAGAGATTCCAATTGCTAAAGAATCAAGTAACGCTGGAATACAAGCACGAGTGTTTGAAATCAACGATATGCAATGTACAAGAGATGCTGGCAATGCAGAGAGAATAAAGGCCTGCATTAATGAGAACTTTGGGTGGATTGGTCCTGAGTTCGTAGATTTTCTACTTAAATACGGAAAAGAAGCAGTTATTGCCTTGTATTATCAAAAGCATACTGAAATGAAACAATTCTTTATTGCAAAAGGTATATCTGACTCTATTGTTGATAGAAGACTTATAAAGTATGCCGTATTTCTTGTAACTGCAGAGCTCTTTCAGTTATATATGAAAGTAAATTTGAAAATCGATGAGATAAAGCAGATTTTCGTTGGAATTGAAAGGGATTCAATTGCTAAACGGAATTATAAAGAGACTGTGATTGAGTACTTGAAGAATTACATTTCTATTAATGCAAGACGTTTTGAAGTGATTGATAAAAGACCAAAAGGATCAAATACATCTGAACCAAATGGCGAGAAATATGGGCGCATGATTTTACGTGATAGCGAAGTGGAAATTGAATTCAATGAGAATTCATTTCTGGAATGTTTGACGAAAGGCGGATATGAGAACTCAAGAACAGTACTGAATGAACTAAAGAAATCAGGTTATCTAGACTTTGAAAAGGATAAGACCTATCGAAAAAGGAAGGACAGCCTTGGTATCATCAGGAAAGTATATGTTCTGAAGTTCACTGATTTTGTCCTCAAAAGTCAATTAGATAGTCTGGAGAGAATGATTCGAAGACAACCAGACGAAGCAATTAAAAAGAAACTGTTAAAAGAGAAAAAGAGACTAATCGACTTAAATGAAGCAAACAATTGATCATTTGAATCTATGCAGATTTGTTTCATTTAATATTATAAGGAGTAGGCTATGGAAGCAGATATAAAAGTACTTGTAAAATGTCTTGCAGAGATTATTGAGACATATGAATTTCTAAGTGCTAGTAAGCAGCGCGAAGAGAAACCAAAGCTAAAGAAAGAAAACAATTGATGATTAAGGATTGGAAAGCAGTGAGCTTTCCAATCCTACAAGAAGGAGAAGAAAATGAAGAAAAATGATTTGGAGAATAGTAATCATATGAGAAAAGCTATATATACTCGATACTCATCATCTAGTCAAAGTAATGAAGAATATGGAGTTAACGGTGAAGAACGATTAACCAATTCAGTTAAAGAAAACGAGCAATTGAAATTATATGTACAACTTAATTAATTTGGAAGGAGTGATATTGATGAGTAATGTTTTCATGAGTATTCGAAGGATGGTGATTGAATATGGATATTCTTAATTCAATAATGTCTACTATAAGAGTAATTGCCATTTACATTAGGGTATCAACTTCTGAACAAGCCGATTTAGGCTATAGTTTGGGTGAACAAGAACGACTCGGAATTGAGTGGTGTAACAGGCATGGGTTTACACACTGGAAAGTCTATGCGGACCGAGGTATAAGTGGCGGTAAAATTAAGAATCGACCTGGTATTCTTGAATTGATTAATGATGTACAGAGCAATAAAGTGGCCAAAGTAGTTGTTTGGAAGACAAACAGACTTGCTCGGAATCTACTTAATCAGTTGGAAATAGCGAGAGAATTTGAGCAAAATGATGTTTCATTGATTTCTCTGACAGAAAGCATTGATACATCAACTCCAACTGGAAAAATGATGCTTTCAATGTTAGGAATGATTGGTGAAATGGAGCGTGATACAATCGCTCAAAACGTAGCGATGGGAATGAAAGCCAGAGCTCGAGATGGAAAGTGGAACGGCGGTAAAGTACTTGGTTATGATTTAGTTGATTCTGGTAATCTGAACAAGAAAGGTAGACCAGAGAAAGTTCTGAAAATTAACGACGCTGAAGCTGAGACCGTTAAATTGATTTTTGATTTATACAAGAGTGGCAAGGGTTATAAAGCCATAGCCAATGAAGTGAATCACTCTGGTCATCGAACAAAAAAAGGTAATCAGTTTGCCATTTCAACAATACGTGAGATATTGCTAAATCCTGTCTATCATGGATATATACGTTATAACGTTAGGGTAAACTGGAATGAAAAACGACGTAAGAATAAAAACCCTGATCCTATTATTGTGGAAGGTAAACACGAAGCAATTATTGATGATGAAACTTGGGATATTGTTCAAGAACGTTTGAGCAATACATTAGGTAAACCATCAAAAGTTCATAACGGTACATACCCCTTAACAGGTATTCTAAAATGCCCGTCATGTGGAAGTGGGATGGTACTTTCGAGAACTATTAACACGAATAAAGATGGTACGAAACGCAGATTGGATTATTACTCATGTGGTAGTTGGAAGAATAAAGGTAGCTCGGTATGTAAATCAAATGGAATCCGTGTAGATAAAGCTAATGAGTTTGTTTTTAAGAAAATCAATCAGTTACTCAATGATGACAACTTAATACAAAACGTTGTTAGTCAGATTAATGCAGATAGAAAGGCTTCATGCTCCGATGCCACAGGAAAGAAAGCAGAGCTTGAAAAAACCCGAAAAAAGATAAATGACGAGCTCCAGAAGCTCTCTCAGAAGAGAGACTCCGCCATCGGACTCTTCTCAGAAGACCTTCTAGACAAAGCGACTTTGTCTAGTATGTTAGAATCAATTAAATCCAATGAAGAAGCACTGATAATAAAGTTAAATAGTCTACCTGCTCATGATGAGAGTGTTGCATTGCCTCAAGTACCTTTTGATGATGTCAAAGCGATAATGCAGAATTTTGACCAACTGTTTAAGACCTTTGTTTCAATGGATGATCAAAAGCGCTTGTTACAGTTACTAGTAGATGAAATCACTGTAAATGCAAATAAAAAGATTGAAACGATAACACTAAATCTGAATCCGTATCTCAAAGATTTGATCAAAGAAGAAGAAAGCCTTTCCGCTATGGAGGGGCTTTCTTCTTTTAGCAGGTCATATAGACTTGATAATGTAGTTTTTGAAATTTGAGGTCAATGATTTTAGTAAGGAAGAACCACTTACAAAAAATAAGTTGAATGTGTTAAAATTTATTCAAAAGATTAAGAAGGAGATGGATTATGTTGAGTATAAGAAAAATCGTGATTTGTTTATTTCTAATGATGATGGTTGCCACAATACCAGTTCTAGCAAATGAGTATGCAGATATAACAATCGAAGTTGATGGTAAGGCAGTTGAATTTGAAAACCCACCGGTGATTAGAGAAGGAAGAACATTAGCACCTTTGAGAGCTGTCTTTGAGTCTTTAGGACTTGAAGTGATTTGGAATGCTGAAAATCAATCCATTTCTGGCAAAGCTGATGGTGTTGATATCTGGCTTCAGTTAAATAATCCGATTGCATTAGTAAATGGAAAAGAAGTTGTTCTTGATGTTCCTGCGTTTGTTATCGAGGGGAGAACTTATGTACCAGTACGATTTTTAGGTGAGAGTACAGGAAGTGAAGTTGGCTGGGACGGTGACAAGAATCTAGTAAGCATCGCAAAAGATGAGAGGAAAATTGAAGCTGAAGTAATTGATTATGTTTATGCAGATGAAATGCGAGAAGCAGGTTTTGTAGTTGAAGAAAATGGTGTAAATAATGTTGTGAGCTATTTGTACGGGAACATCAACAATGTGGCGCAGTCGATGGTTGAAATCCAATATTGCGCTGAAAGAGACCGTCATCATGAAACATCAACGAACCAGTTCTATTATATTGGCGTTTACACAGCGTATGAAGTTGTACTTGAGAAAAGAGTGCCAGTTATATATAACCACGTAGTAGATGATAAACGTGGCATATCAAGAGAAGTATATAATGACTTTCTTGCTGTTATTGCAATGTATGAAGATGAGTTTGCTTATAATCAAGATAGGATTGAAAATCATAGAAAATACGTCGATCGTTTTACTGAAGAATTACAATTGCTATATTTAGATATAGTTAATGATTATACAAGATTAGATGAATCAATAAAATTTAATAATGATACAACGAAAGAGGATATTCTTAACTCGTTTTTTGATAAAGAGATTAAACTAAGCTATTTTGATGGTCTAAAAGAGTATGCAGAGCTTGCAATGATATCTGATGAGGAGTTCACCAGAATGATAAATGTAAGTTTAGAGCAATTTATGTCCGAAATGCATGTAAATAGAAATTTAATGGCTGATAACATCTTGCTCAAAATCGAAGATATCAAAAAAATGCAAGCGCAGAGTATAATTGAAGAGCTTGATTATGAAATACCAAATTGTACTGCTGTCGGTTCAATTGAGCGAGAAATACTAGTAGACAGATATTGTGAAGCAATGAAAAATCAAGGCTTTAGTGAAGAAGATATTGCAAAAAAGAGAACTGAGTTAATGAACATTCAGTATACTGAATTAAAAAACTAGCGATAGGTATTTGGAGGAATGAAAAATGATAAAAAAGTCAATTTATATTGGGCTCGTCATATCATTGCTATTAGTTCTTTTAACAGGGTGTAATAGTGAAGATAAAGAACTTTTGGGGAAATGGGAAAGGATAGATACTGACGACAAAACAATGGATTTTGTTAACTCTAATACATTGATAGATGGTAGTTATGAAAGAACCTACAAGTTAGAAGGTAACAAATTGAAAATTGATGTTCTAGGGGTTGATGTTGTATTTGAGTATAGATTTGAGAACGAACTTCTGTTAATAAATCGAGTTGGCGAAGATAAGGTTGAAAGATATATAAGAACTGATTATATTGGCATGAATCAAGACGAGGTGAAGAAGTTAGCGGGTTCATGGGGACAAGAAGAAGTGCAATTATCTTTTAACGAAGATGGGACAATGTCTGTTAAAGGTATTTTCTCAGATGATTTGGTTACAAGTGGACCGTTTAAAGCAGACAAAGGATATATTAGGTTTGAACCAGAGCCTTATGAAGTAAATGATTTCACTACAATGGAAGAAAAATACCTATTTATCAAATATGAGTTTGTTGAAGATCATTTAAAGGTATTCTTCTTTGACGATTTTCGTATGGAAAATTTCTCTGGCAAACCTGATGTGGAATTCTTGGAGTTGTCTAGAATAGAAAATGAAATAAACAATGAAAGTGATGAAATTGACCAAGCAACTGATAATAGTTCTGACTATGCTGAATCAACAACAAATGAAGAAACAAAGGAACCTGTCATAAAAAAAGAAATAGAAGTTGATAAAATCCATATTGAATCAGTAGAGTTAGAAGATACCTTGGTTTATGTCACATTAAATAATGGCTCAAGTGAAGATGTCATCATTTCAGATACAGGGATAGTGCTTATATTAGCTGATAATAACAGAGTGCGTCCGTATGTTGGAAGCCTTGTTATTACTGAGACCGTTCCGAAAGGAACGACTAAGAAGGTAAGCAATTATTACTCAGAAATCAATGAGAAGAATATTGTTGCTATCGAAGTCTTTGATAATGATAACGTGCTTTTAGATAGAATTGATTTTGATAATAGTCTTTCAGAGTACCTTTATGGCGATACAAGTCAACCTAGTAATGAGAACAGTGTCCTTGTTGGCAAGTATGTAGCTTTTAATGATCAAGGACTTGCTGACGAATATGTGCCTTCTATTGAATTCTATGATGATAACACATTCAAGTTCACAGTAAATATCTATGCTGGAATGGCAGAGAGTTTTGGTAGATATGAAATAGTTGGTGCAGAAGTGCAATGTATTATTAACAAGGTGGGTTTCTCTGGTAGTGTAGGCGATGATGTTGAATCATTTTACATGACATTATATAATGATGGTCAGACATTACAGTACATGGGTGAGCCTATTGGTATAACGGAGAAATTCCATTTTTTCAACAGAGATTAATTGGACATCACAAGATATTATAGTTATGTATTATACTGTATGAAGTAATCAGAAAGCCTTTTCGAATTGAAAAGGCTTTCTTGCAGAATATATTCGATTGCAGTAACAAGTCTTTTTATTTAACGAATTTAGAATTTTGCTATTCATACTTGACATATTTCGAAAAAAGTCTTAAAATATATACAAAGATTATCGAAAGGAGCTCTAAAGTATGCAAAACAAAACCGGATTGCTGTGTGATAAACCATTTTTTTCAAAGGCTGTTGTCAAAAGCATTTATGATGCCGTGAGTGATGATATTAAAATGGATGTTATTAATAATGGACTTGATACTAACAATGGAACACCAACTCGTATTTGGGATTTTATAAATAGAAATATTGGCATAAATCTTCCAAATACAAACTATATAACAAAGCCAACAAAACGAGGTAGATGGGAGTTGAAACCTATATATGATAAAACAGATGGTATCATATATACTTTAATGCGGGAAGAACGTTTTGAACAGTTAAAAAGAGAGGTTAGTAAAAAATCAACTTCCCACTATGTTCAAGCTTTAGCGCATCATTTGAACCAGGATATTGAATATGATAATAATCAACTTTCTTTATTCGTGAAAGAGATTTGTCAGGATGAAGAAAAGATTATGGAGATTGTATCACGAATAAATAGAGATTTAGGCGTTTCTGAAAATGTTGTAAAGAATCATGTACTTGTACTATTTAGCAGCAAAAAAAATATTCTTGTATCAGTACGAGCTTGTGTAATTAAAGGGGATTTGTCAATTGTTGAAGAAGCAAATTGGAATAAATATATAGATTTGGATGATGTTCATTTTGATGCGGTTATTAATATTGATGAAGTTATAACTCCTGAAGATAGTTTAAGATTTAAAGCAAAAGCAACACAAAAATTGATTGACAAACAAGGTCTTGTAAGCAAGACAAAGAGCAATCAAGGAGAGCAGAAAAAGTCTAATTAGATTCGCTCTCAAAAATGGAGGAATTATAATGAGTAATAGAACGTTATTTAACGGTGAACGGTTAAAAGCCGCTAGAATTTACAGAGGATTAACTGTTGCTGAACTGGCAGAAAGACTTGAATTACAGAGACAAACTGTATCTATGTATGAGAATGATAAGATAAAAAACCCAGACTTTAATACTATCACAACAATGAGTAAAGTTTTGGGGTTTCCTAAGAAGTTTTTCTATGAGCAGAACACCATAGATGTTAAAAATGGATCAACATATTTTAGAGCATTGTTAACATCTAGTAAAAAATATAGGAACGAACAAATTCAAAGAATAGATTTCTTGATAATTTTATATCGCTATCTTAGTGAATATGTTGAGTTTCCAGAAACTAAGTTGCCAACTATCCAGAATCTAGCACCAGAAGAAGCTGCAAAACAACTAAGAGAGTTCTGGGACCTTGGAGATAAGCCGATAGATAATATAGTATACTTGGTAGAACAAAATGGGTTAATCGTTACATCATTTGACTCTGGTAATGAGAGTATTGATGCTTTTAGTCAAATGATTACTATTGATAATTCAGAAAAGTTTCTTATAGGTTACTCAAATAACAAGAATACTGCTGCTAGGATTCATTTTGATATTGCTCATGAATTAGGTCACATACTTATGCATGAGTGGAGTGAAGATATTGAAACACTATCTAGAGAAGAATTCAAAGCGAAAGAAAAAGAAGCGAATGAGTTTGCATCTGCATTTTTGTTGCCTAAAGAAGCATTCCTAAGTGATATTGGAAACTTTGCAGATAACATCACATATTATATAGAGTTGAAGAAAAAATGGAAAGTATCTATATCAGCTATGATTAGAAGATCTTACTCATTGGGCTTAATTGACTATGATACCTATCAGTATATGATGAGAACCATGCAAAAAAAAGGAATTATGAAAAAAGAACCACTAGATGATAAGCTTTATACAGCAAAACCATCTTTACTCAAAACATCAATGTCAATGCTTTTAGAGCATGGTGTTTTTACACCAAAAGAGTTCTTAGATGAGCTTTCTTTTGATTATAATCTTTCACTTGAAAGCTATGAAGTAGAATCACTACTAGGTTTACCAAGTGGATCATTAAAGGTAGTTAATATAGCACCTATTCATGAATTGAAAATTAAAAAGTGATATTTGGTTGAAGAGGGACAAACGGTCCCTCTTGTTACATTTTAGAAAAAACCGTAGACAGGTGTTGTACGGAGAACCGTATCACAAATAGGATAAAGAGACTTTCTTCAACCATTGACAATAGGTGCATAATTCAATGTGAACCGTTCTGTATAAGAAAAGTATGGTAAAAACTTTTCGACGTTACAGAACGGTTTTTACTATTTACTGATATGAAAAACTGTTTAGTGTATAATATTGTTAAAAGATGGTAACAATATAGAGTATACTCATGAACCAGTAATAACTATTCAAGAAATAAAATTAAGGGGGATTGAATGGCTACATATAAGGAAATTCAAAGTTATGTAAAAAAGAAATATTATGTATCAGTAAAAACATGCTGGATTGCTGATATGAAAGAACATCATGGATTAAAGAAAAGGATAGCACCTAATCGAATCTCTATGGATTCTAAAACTAATCCTTGCCCAAATGATAAGCAGGAAATGATAACTGATGCATTCAAACATTTTGAAATGATTTAGTTGGTTAATAAATAAGTTAAAGAAAGGGGATATTATGCAAGGTTTAGATATTGGTGTTGTATTAAGTATAGTTGGGGTTATAGTTGGCATAGTTGGTCTATTAATGGTAAGCAAACACTTTGTAAATAATATCAATCAAAAAAACAAACATGGCAATAATACTATATCGAATACAACTATTGGTAATGAGATCAAAAAAAATGATAAATAAGTAGGTGGATAATGGATTTAAAGAAACTTATTTCGGATATTGGAGAGAAATTTTCCTTAAACCTTTCTCAAAAAAATAAATATGGAGATAATAAGATTGAAGGAAACCAGTTTGCAGAGAAAATTGTAAATATGAATTTTGACCCAAACAATTCACTGCATATTCAAGAGTTGATAGAACTCACAAAAACAGGAGTAAAACCTGAGATTAAAGAGAAAATACTTCCAATTGAGAAGATGATAACTGAAGGCAATAATTTATTAGCTATGGAAAAGTATCTTTCGCTGTTTAATAGTGATGAGTTCAATTACTATTCAAGTAATGAAAAGTTCTTAGTATATAATGGAATACTAAACTGCAATGTCAATCATAATTCAGACGATTCGGAAATTGAGAAGTGGTCAATAAAAATTGAGTCATTGGGAGAAGTAGAGGATATACATAAGTATTACTATATCAAGGCGATATGGAAATACAATAAGGGCGATTTAAAAGTTGCAAAAGCATTAAATTCCAAGGCGATAGCTATTGACTCTGATTACATCAATGCACTTTCTTTTGAGATGCTTATAAAAGCTAGATTAAATGAAGTTTCATATGAAGAAGCAAAAGAAGTTCTTTCTAACATACTAAAAGGAGATTTATCAGCGAAGGATTTTTCACGAACATATGGAATACTTGCAGATATATCTATAATGAATGATAAATTTCAAGAGTCTTTAAAGTATTATACGGAATCAAATGATTATGTAAAAGGTTTTGGTAAAGAACTTGGTATTGCAATTAGCTTGTATCACTTATCAATCAAAGAAGTGCGACCTGATGGCATGGTCGATTTTCAGAACATTGAGTTTGAGACTCTTAGGAAATCACAAAGGATACTAGAAAAGATTTATGATGAAAGACCAGAAGATTATATTGGTCATACAGCTAATGTGCATATTACATATCTTTTTAACATATATTCATTAACTGGCAAGTTTGATAGAACCTTAAAGATAATTAACGAAGTTAAAGATGTTCTTGATTTAAAGAATCCTGAAATATCTAGGCTTGTTGTTCAAGCACAAGTAATTAATAAGATATATGATGAAGAGGTCTTCGAATATTTATCTGAATATGATGTGATAAAGTATAAATCATTTTATCTTGAATTGATGGAGGAGTATGAACAAGTTTATGAAATGTTGCTTCCAGCAATTGAAGGAAAGTATTTTACGGATAAACTTTTAAGATTGTCATTTCTGAATTGTCTAAAGAACTTAGATAATTTTGGTGATTACATTAAGTATTATAAGAAGTTTCAAAAGGCTGAAGTTGAGGAAGCTTTATTAATGAACTTTATTGAATACTTAGAAGAGTTAGGCAAACAAGATGAAATGTATGCTGGACTCATGAGATTAAAATCATGTCTTAGAAATCCATTTATTGCTGTAGCATATATGAAAACTTTGAAGAGACACGACTATTTCGATGATTTAGATGAATTCTATGATAATGTCGATAAGGGGATATATCCAATAATAGAAGATAATATCTCAATGGTTACATATGATAGGTTGATGTCTTACTTGAGAAGAGAGGATTATCCTAGATTCTATGAGGCGTATGAACAGCTAGATTTATCAAAACTTAAAGAAGCTGAGAAGTTAATTTTAACAGTTAATTACTATAATGCGAAAGGCGATTACCCTAATTGTGGTAAAGCCTACTTTGAGTTGTATAAGGTTGAGAAAAAACCAGATGATTTAATGAAGGCAATTCAGAATATGATTATGGCAAATAATATTCCAGTAGCAGAAATGTATCTTGAATATGTTAATCCTATGGAACTCAAGCAACCAGAATTGTATTACATGTATTCAGCAATGGCTCTTAGAGAAAGAAAAAAACTTCCAGAAGCATTTGAAAAACTAAATGAATATAAGGATTTTGTGGATGATTTAGAATCACCATTTCATCAATTTTACTTTGGTTTTAACATGAATAACGGCAGAACAGATGAGGCAATGAGATACATTGGTAAATACTATGAAAAAAATCCAAATCCAAATTGGTTTAAGGTAGTTACAACAAAAGATATTCAAGAATATGGAGACATACTAAAGCATTTAAAGAATATTACAGGACCTACTCCTGATTATGATGAGATTAATAAGTTTTACTCTTCTGGAATAATGGGTGTTTCTCTATATAGTAAACTAGTTGGTAGAAGATTTGAAGATGTGTTGAATGATGACAGATATCCATTAAGCAAGCTTAACCTAACCAATGAGAATGTAGAGATATCTATAGAAAAGGCAGAAGCAATAGGGGATAGTTTGATTGTTGATGCTAATACACTGACAATTTTAGCTAGGGTTAATGGTTTAGGGTTGCTTAATGTTTTCGAGAAGTTGTATATTAATCAAGATACCTACTCAAAACTAAAAGAGTTAGAAAGAGAGTTTATCAAAAATAGTTCTACGACAATATTAGAGTATATTGATACTTCTATGAATGTAGAGATACTTCCAGTTGATGTTACATTAAAAGATACTAGTGAGAAGGCTAAGTTACTACCAGAAGATACTATGAGTAGCTTGGTTCTATCAGAAAAAATGGGAATTGCATTTCTAAATGTAGAAACATCTTTAGAAAGAGAGTTCAAACCAAATCATGTAGTAAATATAAATTCGTTGTTCTTTAAACTGAAAAAATCAAACCCAGAGTTACATGAGAAAATGGCATTAGTTAAGAGAGATTTAAGACTTGCAAGGTATAATTTTATTAGTTTTGAAGCAGTTGATATTATTTCAGTCTATAAGAGTGAAGGCATAGATGGAATAAAGCCTTTTGTTAGATTAGATAAAGGTTCGATTTATAGCACTTACTTACCGCAGTATATGACTGTTCTGATTGAATTAGAGAAAGAAATAGAGAAATCCGATTTCGAGGAATTGCTTAGTTTCTTTATTAGATTCATTGATAAGTACCTTGGAAAATCAAAATCATATTTATCAAATTTAGGAAGACGATTTGTTACATTAAAATTTGATACTGACAATGTTATCAGACATTGCAATTTAAGAACAATCTTTTGGTTTTTACGAAAAGCGAATTTGAGTGAAGTAAGGTTAAATATGTTTAGTCAGTTTGTTGGTTCTCATGATACCATCGAAGAGTTGGTTGTTACCCATAACTTTATAGTAAAACATGATAAAGATAATAACCTACATGAACTTCGAAAACAGACTTATGAAAGAATCCAAACACTAGAGTATGTAGATGCTTTAAGGAATGATGATTATATCAAGGTGAGTCAAATACTCAGCTTCGTTGCACAATTCTTTACCCAAGTAATGTCTGCATTTGGAAAGACTGAAGAAGATAGTAAGATTATAATGAAAATATTAGAAGATAATTTAGTACTAAATTCAATGGATGATATTGAGTACTTATCACAGTTGATTAATGAGATAACGGAAAAAAACAATGAATAAGACAGCCTTTAATCGACTGTCTTATTTTACAATCCTAAATGTATGCAAAAGAGAAAAGTGTAAAAATATGATTTGATTTTTTATGTGATGTGGTACTAATTCATTTTAGATTATTATTTATAGTTTGTATCTAAACTAGGAAAGCTTTCAATTTCTTCTTTCGTAAATTTAAGTAAAATTGACATGTTGTTTTCTAATTTAAACCACTTCCAGATATACAACCATCTACGAAATGCTGAGTTACTAGATTGTATATCTGTATCGTTTTGTATAAGCTTCGTAAGGTGAACCATATCATAAATAGACCAACCGCCCTACATATTGAAAAGTTAAAAGCCTGATTATCAAATGATAGTCAGGCTATTTCTATATGCATCAACAATAATTGATTGGCCTTTATACTTCGGACTGTTGGCTCCGCATCCCCGGTGGTCCCACCTAATCGGAACGCCGTTACGCGCGAAGTGGTTCAATTTATGAGTGACACTGGCTCTGAATGACCGAAATACTCATTGATCCTTTCATAATAAGTTTGTAACTCCTATATCCAATATTTTAAACAAGCAAACCTAAAAAACTAAAAAAACAGAATTTGCTCTTTTTCTAGGTCTGTATTGGCTGAGTACTCAAGTATATATTATAGGTTTAGAACAAGAAAGGAGAAGTTATGATTAATGGTAAGAGTGCATTGATGACTGTGGGTTATCTCAAGAGTATTGGTGATGATGTTAAGGAAAAAATCCAGGAGATGTTATTTGAGTTAAAGGACAAGTCTGAGAGAGACCAATTTGAGTTTGATTATTTACAAGTGTTTAAGCTGAGGCAAAAGCAGGTGAATGGAAAAAACGTTCAAGTCATAGAACACGAACAAGAAGTGCCAGATTATTATAATCGGATTTCATTTCAGTCTAATGATCCGATTGATGAAAAAGTATTTGTCATAACTGATGACCTCGGTGGAGGGATGTCGGTTATGACTTTTTTATTGTACTCGGAATATTGAATGGAGGTAAAGAGAGTGGATTCGAAAAAGAGAGTGAAGCTGGTCAGAATTAAAACTATTGATATTGTCAAGGAAGGAACCATTCATTATTCCCCAAGAAAAATATCTTCACCAGGGGATTGTGTCAACCTGGTAAGGGAATATATCGATGATTCAGATCGTGAGATGTTTATCGTTATTACTTTAGACACTAAAAATCAACCTACAGCCATACAGACGGTTAGTATTGGCTCTTTAAATACCTCTATAGTTCATCCGAGAGAAGTGTTCAAACTTGCAATAATATCAAATGCTGCCACAATCATAGTGGCTCATAACCATCCATCTGGTATACCCACTCCAAGTAGAGAAGATATTGAGATTACGGAAAGGTTAAGTGAAGCTGGGAAGTTGGTTGGCATTAAGGTTCTTGATCATATCATCACAGGTAATGATGATTATTATAGTTTTAAAGAAATGGATTGTATCTAGTAAATGAAAGGATGTGAACTGTGCAAAAGAATGGCGAAATAAAATCACTACTGTTTGAACTTATCATGAAGCTTCTGGAAAGTTGGAAGCAAAGGAAGAAAGATTGAAGCTAGGGGGACCTAGCTTTTATATACGTTACTAACGTATATTGATGTATTGCAATGATTCCAATATGTTGAGATAAGTACGCTAGTAGCGAATACGTTCCTAGCGAAATATTAATTATACTTGAACTATCAATCAAAGTATTGGAGGTGATGACATCTTGAGGGTTGGAGAAGCCATAAAAAAATATAGACTAGAAAGAAAGATGACTCAAAAGCAGTTAGCAGACTCTATTCATTTCTCTGTAAGTTATGTGAGTGACATTGAAAGGAATAGAACGGTACCAGCACTTAAAACGTTATCTCTTATTGCTGATGCTCTAGATGTGGAAGTATCTATGATTGTAAGATCAAGATGTTGTTACCAAAGATTAACGGAAAGAGGGGAAAAGCAGTATTCAGATTTTGAGATATGTAAGTCGTGTCCTTTGAACGATTTTGAGTGATAGATGATAATTGTTATGAAAGAGAGGTATGGATGTTGAAAAGTAAATTAGGTCTGATGCTTATGGTTATTCTGATGATCGTAGGTATTACAATTGGCTGCAAAGAAGATCCTAGAAAGGAGCTTGGCTTACCACCGAACGCTACCAATGAAGAAGTTGAGATTGCCAAAGCAAGAAAACTGTTGGAAAGTGTTGATGGTGAAGCGGAACAATCCTCTCTAGATGGTATAAATGGTAAAAGTGAACAAGAAAACCTAGATACACTGACAAGCAGCAAGTATCTTGATAATGCCAAGGAGCTGATGATTCAAAAGAAATATCTAGAGGCTATAGAGGAGATTAATGAAGCTTTTTATTACGCTATAGAGGGGAATGTCTCGGATAAACGTTTGTCTGAAATACATACTCTTTATGGAGATAATGCAAGAAATTTATATCATTATCAAGAAGCAAAGAACCAATACATAGAGGCTATAAAACTGGATGATGACAACAAGAAGGCAGTTGAAGGATTGGATCTTGTAGATGAATTACTTGAAGACTCAATATTCAACTATGTGATTGTCCAATGGGTAGATGGAGAGAATTTCAATTATGTAGTACCCTATGAAGAAAACTTTGAAGCTGGGACCGGCATGTATTATTTTACTCAAAGCGATATTGGAGAACTGGCTGCTGTATCGAGAGCTTCTGGTGAAATCTACATGTTCGTTGTAATAGGACAAGAAATCGGGACATATGATATGTTTATGAGATCGTTCCTGAAAGTCAAAGAACAGTTGGAGGTTTATACTGATAGTAAATTTACTATAGATCCTGACTCAAACTGGGGCGACGGTTATAGTGGAGAATATCAGGATGTCAACATAGTTATAGATTATGAAGGCAGTGAGGCGGAAGGATATATAGGTTTTATTGTATTTTATTAATAGAGATAGGAAGGTATGATGTTGTTTAAATGGGGAGTAATTGGTGCTGTTATAGGCTTTGCTTTTTCGATTTACGGATTAGTTAGTGCTGGTGAATTTAGCTTAGAGCTGATTGGAATGTGGACCGTTGCAGGGTTTATTGGCGGAGTAGCACTAAGAAAATGGATACTTAGAAAGTTATGGATGTGAAAAGCAATAGGTTTTAGAGTTATATTTGAATTGACCACTTGACCAGAAAAAAGTAGATAACTGTTATCTACTTTTTTTGTTTTAGTGTATAATCTATTCGAGGTGGTCAAATGGTCAAAAAGGAAGAGTTCTACTATAATACAACTGAAGTACTTGAAAAATTAATACTTAGGAAATCGAATTTATCAGAGATTGCTTTTCGCTTGATGTTACAAGAAAAGTTACAGCATATAACGGATTTTGAACTAATTTCTGATGATGAGTTAGATGATGTAATTGAATCAGGTGAAATGCTACAGAAAATATATGGCTTTACAGATAGCACTTTTTCAAAGTACATTCAAAACTTCTTTGAAAAGGACTCTTACTCTATCAATGAAATTGTTTCTGATATTGAATTGAAACAGAGTGGGAGAATTTTGAGTATATTGGCAAGAAGCCCCAGAGAAAGAAGGGTTCATGTTAATAACTGGTCTTTAAGTTTATTAAGAGAATATTTGGATAAAATTGATTTTGAATACGATTTATCAAACTTAAAAAGAACTTATACTGAGTTTGATCAAATGATGTTAAATAATCCATATGATGCTAATAATCTATATCCTAATATGCAAGCAACAATAAATGACTTCACCGGGCACTGGATAGTTTTATGGGATCAAGACGATTTTAAGTACAGTATAAACAAAAAACGAAAAAAAGAAAGTTTTGGAAGATTATTTGCAATTAGGTTGAGAGATAAACATAAATCTGTGAAAGTTCTTTCGAAGCTTGTAACTGAGAATAAAATTTTTTATCCGATGTTTAATGAACTGGTTAGAAAAATGATGGAATATGAGCATGAAATTCGTGAAGTGCCATATGAATTGCGTATGAAACAAAATGTTATTGAACATATAAACATTGCAATAACGATGTTAGATGCTGAGGAGAGTCGAAATCTGATTTTACGATTTGGAGAAGAAACGTGTAATAATCTCAATCAATATGCCGATGTTCATGTGACATTTATTCTAGGTTCAGAACCAATAGTAACAGTTAAGGAGACATTTTATGAAATTAAATCATACATTACTCAAACTGAGTATTTTGATACAATGAATCTGGATAGACGAGGTGCTTTAGATTTATTGAGAAAGAATAATCAAATGATAATGAACGAACTAGAAGATTATGAATTTTAAGTTACTGACCAAAAATAGAGGTGTTTTCATCTCTATTTTTGTGTTTATAGGGCCCGATAATCGTGTATTTTCAACCTTTCCAAACCAAAAGAATGCAGTTTTAAGTGTCTGAGGAACTGTTTCTCACTATGTCATACTGTACTTAACAAAGAACTACTACTTATCAATGGAGGGTGCAGTATCATGAAGGAAAAGTTGGATTATACAAAATTAGAAAAAAATGTAAAGAAAATCTTCAGGAAAAAGGGAGCTATGTCTGGTATTACTTATGAGAAAAGAAAAGTGCATTACATGAATCAATATCTGACAAATGCTCCATTTTTTAAAATTCGAGACATTACCGAACAGAGAACCTTTGGAATTGTAAGAAATATTGTCTACGGTGTGATTGTTGATGGTAAATTTGCGGGAGAAGTTGAGTTGATGATAAATCATACAATTCAAGATGTTATCGATGAGATTAAGAACAAATTCGGAACCCGTGTTTACTTTACAACAAGTAGAAATCATTTGAGAAAACTATTTGATTTTATTTGCCAGATTAACGATTTTGTAAAAGAGTTTCAGGCAATCAGCAATTTTGGATTTCAGAGAATAGAAAATCAGCCGGTATTTTATGATTTTGTGAGTCTCTTAAAGCCAAGCGGATGTTTATTGGAGAATGACATTATACTAAAAAAGCATCCTAAAGAAATATACGGAATTAACGCTATAGAAACTAGTCAAAAAGATGCTTTTGCCTTCTTGAATGCATTCTTAGATATTGGTAGTAAAAATTTTACTTATATGGCATTTACTCATTTCTTATCTACGATTTTAACTACGCCGCTAACAGAAGCAAACGCAAGGTTACGCGCACCTTTATTAATCTATGGATCATCTGGAACTCGCAAGACTAGTTATGCATTGGCTTTGAGCAACCTAACCAAACGGAATGGTAAAGAAAATCAAATTGACGCCAATTTTAATGATACTAAGACTCATATCCAGATTATGTTAAATGATAATAAAGACCAGTTAACTCTAGTCGATGATTTACATCCAGGAAGATCGAAGCGAGAGCAGGATGAAATTTTGGACAAAGTGCAAACATACGTGAGAAGTATTGCTGATGGAGCTGATAAAGGTAGAGCAAATGTTGATATAAGCATGAAAGAGGATCTACCAGCAAGGGGAAATATGATCATAACAAGTGAATCAGATTTTTTTGGTGATTCACTTGTTAATAGAATTATCTCTCTTGAAATGAATCGTACGACTTTGAGTTTGGATGCACTATCCCTTTTGCAAGAAAACCTGGATATTGCATCAACAGGTTTGAAGTATTTCATTGAATGGTTTCTTGAAGATTATGATAATCATGTTTCCTCTATGAAAAATCTATTTATGAGAAAGAGGCAAAGTATGAACAAAGCTAACCTTCATGGACGTGTTTTGGAGCAAATTGTAATTTGTGAAATTGTCTTTTCATTATATGTGAAGTATGGCTTTGAATCTGAATTGATTAAGAAAAAAAAAGCTATGAAAATGCTGCGTGTAATGCAATGTGTAATTAAGGATTATATGAAAAATATGTACGTTAAAGGCAACAGAGATAAACCAGTCTTTATGTATCTTCATGCGATATTTGAAATGATGGATGCGAAGGAGTTGAGTCTATATCCTTTCGGTTATGATTCAAGAGATAAAAGAAAAGATGGCATTGAATCTGATAGTCATCTATATCTAATTGATGGTATTGTATTCCAGAAAGTTGTAGCCTACTGGAAACGACAAGGTGTTACATTTCCACATGGACTTAGGGATATACACCATTTACTTTTAGAAAATAAGTTGATTGAAGTAAACCCAGCTGAGGAAGGACGAGTTTTCACTAAGAAGTGTAATGTCTATAATGACTCACGTAATCGACTGCGAGCACTAAAAATCAGTAAATATCACGCAAATGAATACTTAAAAGAAATTAGAAAAGACATGTCCACTTCATTTAAGTTTAAGATGGATTATTTAGATGATCTTCAAAGTGGCTTTACCTTTAAATTTAAAAAGAGTGTTGCAAAAAGAATGACTGAAAGACGAGAAAAAAATCAACAAAGGAGTGCGTAAATATGATTGAAAACAAACTAGTATTAACAATTTCAGAGGCATCAAAGTTGACGGGAATTGGAAGAGACACCCTTTATAAATTAATCAATAGTAACAGGTATGATTTTCCTTATTTTAAAGTTAAATCAAGAGCTTATATCAATAAGAGTATGCTTGAAAAGTGGTTGTTCAAAATCTCAAATGAGAATGTGACTATTGAATAGGAGGTCTTTATGGCAAGAAAAACAAATGTCACCAAGAATGGCCATGACTATTACCGTACTAGCCTCTCCCTCGGAAGAAATTCCGAGGGAAAGGCTGTGGTTAAGGAGTTCTATGGTAAGACGAAGAAAGAAGCAGACGAAAAGAAGCAGAGATACAGGCAAAGTATATCCTCAGGATATCATTCTGATTATGACAAAATCACATTTGGAGATCTCATGTACCAATGGATATATTCAATTATTCTTAAGTCAAATAGGGCTAGGAGTACTATTGATAGATATGAGGGAATATTTCGAAATTACATCAAGGATAGCAGTCTTTATGGTATGAAGATGAAGAATATCACTTCTGGCGTTTTGCAATCGTTTTACATCAGTCTTCATGATTCAGGTAGTACTCAAAGCAGCATAAAGTATCTGCATACTTTCATTAAGATGTTTATGCAATATGCTGTTGATGAAGGATTTGTTGGAATGAACTCTGCGAAAAGTAAACATATATCGCTTCCAGTAGATAAGAAGGGACCGAAAGAGGTTGTTATCTTTACGGATAATGAACTGAGTAAGATTACAGACAATTTGAAAGGTCATTATCTAGAAGTCATACTAAAGCTGGCTTTGGGATCAGGTCTTAGAATTTCTGAGTTGATCGGTCTGAAGTTCAGTGATTTGGACTACTCAAAAAACATGCTATCAGTTAGGAGAATAGTTAGAGTGAATAAGTATATTAATCCAGATGGGAGTTACCATTATGTCAGAGAAGAACAATCCCCCAAAACGGTAAGCTCTATAAGAGACATTCCATTACCTCCAACTGTCATTGAGATTTTAAAAAGACACCAGGTGGATCAGGAAGAGCGAATTGTAGCTGGCATGATCAATGATTCATCATATGTATTTGTGACGGCTAGTGGTGAACCTCTTAATCCTAGAAATTTATTGAGATCTTATAAGAGATTTCTTAAGCAAATCGGTATTGAAGAGCGAACCTTTCATACCTGTCGTCACACATACGCATCAAAACTATTTGAGAATAATGTACCGTTGAAAGTGGTACAAACTTTATTGGGACATACAGACATTTCTATAACGGCAAATATTTACACACATGTAAGTAACGAGAAACTGTTGGATTCAGTATGTGTACTTGATCAATACCTAGAGTAGGAGGATAACATGTGGAGTTTTACAGATAGAAATAGGAGTTGTTCATTTAAGTTTAAGTTTAATGAACAGGTATCCAAGAGAAGGTTTAGGACAGTTGATTTGTTTATAAAAGGCTCATGCAGTAGTAACCACACGAGAGAAAATGTAGCTGGCTATGGTGTTCTATTGCTTTCAGAAGGAAGAGAAAGAACATTGAGTAGATGTATTAAGAATTCAACTAATAATCAAGTCGAACTTACTGCTCTTATTGATGGACTAAAAGTAATAAGTGATGAGAGATCTAATATTGTTATTTACTCAAATTCTGATTATCTTATAAAGGGTTGTGTTAAAAGATTAAAATCGGAAACGATGTATAATGACAAAGGTTACTCTGATACAAAGTTGAACAAAGACCAATGGATTGAATTATGTAATCTTTTAAAACGGTTTGAAACAACAACGTTTGTGAAAGTTAAGAGATTTAGTTCTTCACTAGAAGTGGAAAACTGGTATCAAGATTTCTGCAATATGAATGGAATGCATTCCTCTAAGGATTATATCAATATCATGAAATCCTATTCCAGAGTAATACGTTTAGCAGACTTAGCTAAAATTAGTGGTGAATGCTAGTATTATATCAAGTTTTTGTAAGTTGAGAAGTTTTCCGTTACTCGGAAAGCTTCTTCTATTTGGATTTAAATAATGTGTCCAATTAACTGTAGTTATTCGGACTGATAGTAAAGTCAGATTTCAGCGTCTATAAAACGCTGATTTTTCTTTTGTGGACAGTTTCCATAAAAGGTATACAAGTTTATGGAGGAAATATGGATCAGAGAATATGGGGATATGTTAGAGTTTCTACTCAGTCACAGAATTATGAGTATCAAGAGAGAATTTTGTTGAGTACAGGATTAAAATTCAACCATATCTATCACGAGAAGCAAACAGGGAAAAACTTTAACCGAATACAATATAATGCGATGATTAGTGCTGCTTCAAAAGGTGACTTAATTGTTTTCTCTAGTTTAGATCGTATGGGAAGAAATTACAATCAAATAATTGAGCAATGGAATTTTATTACTAAGTCTAAAGGGTGTGATATTAAAATTGTAGATATGGACTTGTTAGACACATCAAAAGGTAATGGATCACTTACAGGACAATTTATTGGTGATTTGGTGCTCCAGATTTTAAGCTATGTTGCTGAAGTTGAAAGACAAAAGATACAAAACAGAGTTAAGCAGGGGTTAGACAATGCAAGAAGTAAAGGGGTTAAATTAGGTAGACCTTCAGTAAAGCTAGACAAGGATCAAGTTCCAATAGTCCAAAAATATTTGAACAATCAGCTTTCAGCAAAAGAGGCTATGGAGATTTTAAGATTGAAAAAATCTACATTTTATAAGTTGATGAAGGAATATAAGTTCAAAGATAAGAAATGATTTATGACTGAGTGTTTTTTAATAGTAATGAAGATATTTTTGGAAACTATTTAGCTCACTTCTATGATACCAGTATTAATGAGGATTGAGCGGTTGGAATGAGTTTTAACAAAGTCTTAAACCGTTATATGCGTACAGTATGGTTGAGGAATTAGAAATGTTGTACTGTACTTAATTTCTCTATTCATAACATTTAAACCATATATCGATACATGATGTATTGATGTCTTAACTATAATATTGCAGAAAAAATACATCAGACTCATATTTTTACATCTTGTAAGATAGTGAATGTATTTCATGGTGGAACAATTGGCAATAACGAATGCAAATGTTGAAATGAAATTTATATAGACATTTTATGTAAAAAATCGGAGGTGAGCTTATGAGAAAAAATACAGATATTTTTAGAGTATTGAATAGGAAGTTAATCACAATGCTTGGTTTTCCTAGAAAGAAAAAGGTTGCGGCTGAGCGAGTAATTGATTTAAGAATTAAGAGTTGAAGTGAAACTCGAAAACAAGAACGGTATGATGTTGTTTTGAATTGTTCGTTCTTGTTTATTTCGATTCACCAATATATGGTTCATAAAACTCATAAACATTAACTTCGTACTTAGTATTAAGTGTTTTGATCATGTGTTCAAGAAACTGATTCTCGTTGATTACTTCACATGCTTTGCAAGCGAAAATAATGTCGTCTTTAAAGTCCATGCCAGATAATAATTTTGCAATACCTCTTCTTGCGTATAGGTCGGGTAACAATGAAATGTATTTTCTCTGTACACTCAGTTTTATTCCTCGAGTGGCATATTCAATCGTCTTTTTATCTTCCTTCATGAAATAATAGGTAAATGACTTCAAATAATAAACTCGCGTAATAAGGTCAACTACAACGTCAAATTGATTTGTATCATTGTTTAACCTATCTAAAACAAAGTCACATATTTTAATAGAAGTATTCTTTTGATCAGTATTCATCCATGAACTACATAGAGTTAGCAATAAACGCAACTCAAAATAGTCAAAGTTATACTTTTCCAGTGAATCTATGCTAAATCCTTTATGATTTTGCCTAAAATAGTCAATTATCACGTACGTGTAAGAGATTCTGCAATTTTGGTATTTTGGTTCTGATAACTTAATGAATTCAGCCCATATTTCCAAAGCTCCTATTTGAGACTTCAATTGCATCCTTTTATCATCACTGAGATTATCAGAGAAATTCTTTAGGTCAGTAATTATTTCACGTAATCCTTTTATCTCACCATGACTGGACACTTGATCAAGTCTTCTATAAATATTTAACAAGAATTGGTTGAACTCAATCCTACATGTTGAATAAATTGAAATTAAATCAGAATTATAGCATTTTGATAATCGTTCAAGTGTTCGTAGAGTAGGCACAATCTCGCCATATTCCATTTTAGCAAGTGTGTTTCGATCGACTTTTGTTATTCTCTGTACTTCAGAAAGAGAATAACCTCTTCTGATACGGTGATCTTCTAGAATTGTTCCGAATCTTCCCAAATCATATATCATAAAATAAATTGCAGAAAAAAATCTGCAGTCCTCCTTCTAATATCATTATAAGATTTTAATTGTAGTTTGTAAATTAATCGATTGATGTAGGAGGAAATGTGATGAACTTAAAGATTATTTTGCTTTCAATATATATTCTGTTTGCTGCAGTTGTACCAACCGTAGAACTCGAAAGAGATGAAACCGTTATTGAGGTTATTTGTGAAGATAGAGATCAGGACTTAGGGATTAGAGGTTAGTAATCGAATAAATATTAACAAGTGATTTTACATCACATTTATGATTTGTCTGTGCGAAATAGATTTTATTCTCAGATTCATTATCACAAGAGAATATGCTAAATAAATATTTAGGGAGGGGGTGTAAAAATGGCTGTAAAGCATACGCCGACAGGTGAAGTGCACAAAGGTTTCAAAGGAGGAAAGACCGGCTGTGGTTTTAACACGAGTGAAAATTCGTCTCATTGGATTAATACAACTGAAATGGTTACTTGTAACAAAAATGGTTGTAAAAATTAATAAAGATTACCTTAGATGTGTTTAAGCTACAGTATAGAGTTGAGATGAAACTTATATATTGCGAGGAAATATAGTTAGGGGACATGAGATTAAGCAGAGAATTTATAAGTAGTATTAGAAATCGGTTTGTGGATGTTATAAATAGCTTTTGCATTTAACAGAATGCTTATCCTCTAAATAAGCATTTGCCTTGATGAAACTATTTTTTTGATCAGAACTTCAGTATTCATATAAAGGAGGAGCGATTCTGACAATATAACAGTTCACACCAAAATAGTCAATTAGATAAGCAATCTTATAAATAATCAAGAGCTTATTCAGAAACATTATTATTATATTTTGCTTATTTTTTGCATCACAAAAAAACCT
>JAFGVN010000113.1 GCA_016937975.1 Clostridia bacterium | reverse complement strand
GTGCTAAACTTTGACTATCCAATGATACCTCCTTGCTTTATTTGGTTGGCAGACCAAATTCTATTATAGCAAAGGGGTATTATTTATATATAGCTATAAGCTTTTTTGAACCACAGGCATAGCTCGTGGTATTCGTTAACACAAAAAAAAGAAACAGAAATGATCTGTTTCTTTTCTACTTTCTAGAACCATCTTCAAATGGTTTTTACTCTTTTATACTACCAAATCCTAATCCTTCACCCCAAACGGTCATAACTGGCAAAATATCAACAAAGGCTTTATCATCCACTTCTGCAATAAAATCTCTAATCAGCATAGATTCACGAGGTGAACAAACAGTGACCAACTTAACTTTTGAGATATTGCTATATCCGCCAATAATAGTGTATTTAGAAATACCACGTTTTATATCATGTAGGATATAATCAGATATTTTACTTTCTGCATCTGAAATAATTTCCAGTTTCACTTGTTTAGGTGACAAGCCGTACATGACAGTTTCTACAGACTTCAGTAATACCAATTGTGTCAAAATTGCATATAAGGCAATTCTTAAATCATAGGCAAAAATCGATATGATAATAATAACAATATCTATGGTGGTTATAATCTGATTGATCGAAATAAATGGATATCTCTTCTTATGAAGAATTTTACCAACAGAATCAGTACCTCCCGTTGAATAGCCTTGCTTTAAAATTAACCCTACACCCGCTCCACCAATAATACCATAATAAACTGCAGCTAAAAATAAATCATCTTCCACTAATCTAAAGTCAAAGATGCTAAAGATCATTAAGATTGCTGGAAACATGATTGAAAGAAGCAAAATTTTTCTGGCTTCATACTTTCCTAGTAGCAAATAAGTTGCTAAAAGAATCAGAAGAGAAAGCATATAATAGAATATTGTATAACTGATACCAGTAACTTTACCTATAATCAAAGAAATACCTGTAATCCCGCCTGTAATTAAAGCGTTTGGTTCAAGTATTGCTGTAATTGCAAATGCTAATAAAAAACATCCTATCAAAACAAAAATCATATCTGACCAAATTTGTTTTTTCATGTGTAACCTCCCATAATAAGGTAATATTTTAAGAAAACAGTATAATTATACCACTATTCATAGTGAAATCAACATTTTTTTTAATTGCCATTATGATAGTTTATTCTACGCAATAAAATCAATCAAATAGTTAAAACGACTGTCATTTTAAAATATATTAGTTAATTCAACTAAATAGTATTGTAAATAAAAATGAATAGAATTATAATGAAGTTACACATCACAAGGAGGAACTATGTTTAAAAACTTAAAAGAGATTAAAAAATATTGTAGTGAGAACGAAGTAAAGCTCATTGATTTTAAAGTCATTGATTTAGCTGGTAGATGGCACCACTTAACGATTACATCTGAAATGTTAACAGAACATACCTTTGATAATGGTATTGGATTTGATGGTTCTAGTTATGGTTTTAAAACTGTAGAAAAATCTGATATGGTTTTTATCCCTGATATAACAACAGCTTTCCTTGATCCATTCACGAAAGAAAAAACATTGACTATGATGGCAGACATCTACACATTAGATGGTGGCATCCACCGTTATGAAGGCGATCCAAGATATATTTCTTCTAAAGCAGAGAACTATATGAAAGCTACAGGAATTGCGGATCAAAGCTCATTTGGTCCTGAATTTGAGTTTTATATCTTAGACCACTTCTCTTATCAATTACAACCTCATCACCAAATGGTTCGTTTAGATGCAGTTCAAGCAGAATGGCATACTGGTGACGAAGACAATCTTGGCTTTAAAGTACCGCATCATGGTGGCTATCATGTGGATATTCCTTATGATGTCAACTATGATTTAAGAAATGAAATGGTACTTAGATTAGAAGAAAATGGTGTACCTGTAAAATATCATCATCCTGAAGTAGGTGGTCCTGGTCAATTGGAAATCGAACTGAACTTCGGTAATGCCCATGATATGGCTGATAGAACCATGTTATTAAAATATATTGTAAGAAATACTGCTGTTAAAAATGGTAAGAGTGTCACCTTCATGCCGAAACCATTCCACAAAGAAGCAGGCAATGGCATGCACGTGCATTTCCATTTATTTAAAAATGGAGATCCAATTTTCTACGATGAAAATGGTTATTCGGGTTTAAGTCAAACTGCACTTTATGCCATCGGTGGTATGTTAAAACATGCTCCTGCATTATTAGCGATTACAAATCCAAGTACAAACTCGTACAAAAGATTAGTACCGGGATATGAAGCACCTGTTAGTATTTGCTTTGCAACAGCTAACCGTTCAGCTGTTATAAGAATTCCAGGCTATGCAAATCTTCCTGAAGATAAGCGTTTTGAATTCAGATCTTCAGATGCTACGTGTAACCCATATTTAGCTTATTCTGCACTTTTAATGGCCGCCCTTGATGGTATCAACAATAAAATTGACCCAACAAATGAAGGCTATGGTCCATACGATGTCAATATTTTTGATTTGCCAGATGAAGAAAAAGCTAAAATTAAGGGCTTACCTAAATCACTGGAAGAAGCGACTAACGCGCTAGAAAATGATTTCAACTTCTTATTGGAAGGTGGCGTATTCACTGAGCAGTTGATTAAGAACATCATCAAGCAAAACAGAAAGAATATATCAGCTCTTGATAATATGCCACATCCGCTAGAGTATGCACTCTACTATGATTTATAATTTCACCCTAAAGAAAGTTGCCTAGCAGCTTTCTTTTATTTAATCCTCTTTTTCAGAATAAACCTTAAGAAAAACTTAATGACGCTTTAGCGTCCTTAATTCATTTTAAGTTCAAATACATTCAATTCATTTTCTTTATAAGCTAATAATTCAAAATCATGGAGTTCAGCAATTTTCTTAGATATGGCTAAACCCAATCCATAGCCTTCATGATAGCTATCTTCTTGTCTAAAACTATCCCATATATTCTTTAAAAATGTTTCAGACATTAATGGTCCCGTATTTTCAATTCTAAAAATCCTGTTTGCATCATCAGAAAGTGTTATTTTTATGAAGCCCTTCTCATCCACATATTTGATTGCATTTTCTATTAAATTCCGGAACAATTGATTCAGTCTTAATTCATCACCTATAATCTGAACAGGGCTAATGGAACGCTGCACTCGAATTTGCTTTTCTTCAACTTTCAATTCAAAGTCTTCAAGAATACTTTGGATTAATGTCAAAAGGTTTACACTTTCCCTATGCAACTGTATACTGCCAGATTCAAAAGCTGACAAATCCAACAATTCCTCCAACACTTTATTCATTCGAAGGGCTGATTTGAAAATTGTATCTCCATAAATAAGTTTTTTCTCATCAGACAACTCTTTATTTTTTACTAATCCTTCTGCATAGCCTTGAATCATGGTCAAAGGATTTTTAAGTTCGTGGGATATATGAGAAACAAACTGTCTTCTTAACCTTTCCATTTCTCGTTCTTCTTCTAGGGTATCCTTTAAATCTCCATAAACTTTATTCAAACGATTAGACATAATGTTAATCGAATTTGCCAACTCACCCAGTTCATCTTCTGATCTTATTTCCAAATCCTCTTGGAAGGATAACTGAGCAATTGATTTTGTATGTTCATTCATTCTTTTCAGTGGTTGGCTTATTCTTTTACTGAAAAGATATATAAAAAAACTGCCAATCAAATATAGTCCTAAGGAGGCATACACCATAAATCTTTGAAATATGCCAGTAGCTTCTTGAGCTAACCCCATGGGTTTTATCAGTACTAAAAAATCATGGACAGTCATTTTCTTAATAACAATCAAATGCTCTTCTGTTTCAAAAAACTGAATAGGTTTCATATCCTTCAAAACAATCCCTTTAAGGAATTGTTGCTGCATTAATTCAAAATCCTTTATAATATTCACTTGAAAACCACTTGTACTTGAAAGGCGTTCAATTGCAATTGCAGGACCATACGCCTCAACTAATCTTGGATAATCGTTGGCAGATTCAATCATCTTTCTGTGATTGATTGCAACGTAAAAATCATCAACGAAGAGATAAAACGCACCTTGCAAGAGAAGTAGCAAAAAAAGAAATGTCAAAGAAAAAGTAAACATCATTTTTTTAAGAAAAGTTTTTTTCAAATCGGTAACCTATGCCCCTTTCCGTTTCTATACATTGACTATACTCACCTAATTTTTGCCTTAAGGTTTTAATATGAGTATCCAAAGTTCTTGGATCACCTTCAAAATCATATCCCCAAACCTCATTAATCAGTTGTTCTCGCGTTAAAGTTTGGCCCATATGCTGCATTAAATAAATCAACAAGCGCCATTCCATTTTTCTCAATTTGATCATGTTATCTTGAATGTAAACAGCGGGGGTATGATTTTCTACTTTTAAATTCTCATACACGTAGGTTTGAAGTAAATTATTTTTTCTAAGAACCAATTGTATTCTTGCCATTAAAACATCATAGGTAAATGGCTTCTTAATATAATCATCGGCTCCTAATTTAAGACCTTTGACTTCTTGATAGGATTCTCCAAGTGCAGTTAAAAACAAAACAGGAATTTGAGAAAATGATCTTATGTATTCTAAAGTCTCAAAACCGTCCATTTCAGGCATTTTAACATCCAGAATCATCAAGTCGATATCACTGTTATTTTCAAGTATAGAAATGGCTTCAGCACCGTTCTTACCAAGAACCGTGCTAAAACCTTCATTTTCCAAATAATCTTGAATGAGCATTCGAATACCTATTTCATCATCTACTATTAATACTTTAATCATAGTACCTCTTATTCTATATCACGTACCAATCTGACATAATTATCTACAATTCTCACATCCCCTTGAGGACCATAACCTCCAGATGGATATTGATTATTGTCATCTGTTTTAGGATCACTTCTCTGAGCACCTGCCCCATGAACATCCATGAAGGTATCCTTCATGACACCTAGACTTTCTCCAAAAGAGATGTAAACTGCACTAGACCCAAGAACTTTTCCATCGAGATGTGTTGTACTGGTCCAGTAATAGGGATAATCCACCGCACCCATGAGATTCTCAACTTCTGTTGCAGAAAACAGTGGGTCAATGGCAGCTGAATTTGTTGTATCAGGACTATAATTGTAATCCACTATACTTTGTAATTCTTTGGCATTTGGAAGACGCCAATCCTCATAACCTGCATATTCAAATCCTTCTGCAAATGCCAAAGCTTTTTCCCATGTCATGCCGCCAAAATCTAAATAAGCACCACTGTCCTCTTTGGTCCACATTAAGTTTGTTGCTAAATCTGAAATAGTACCGTCTTCATTGTCTACGAATAAGTTTTCTCCATAATTCAGATTATCTCTCACATAAAGAACATAAAAGGTTTTTTCCACTGGATAACCTTTAATTCTTCCATCTGCAAAATTGACGCCAAATACAGTAGCATTATTGTTCATGGTATCACTATCATAGATGGTGCTTGAAGCAAACTGTGCATCTATAAACCTTTCACCGGTTTTATCTCCATAATAGAACACAAAATAATCGGTATCAATATAAGGAATGGAATTCTCTGCATTTTGTCCAGTCACACCGCTAAATTGAATCAAGGAATATAATTCCTTTATGGTTGGAAGTCTCCAGTCATCATAACCTGCCAAGCTAAAATCATTTGCTCTTTCCACAGCTTCTTGCCAAGTCATTTTTTCACCTGGATCTTGTTGCCACATCAAACCCGTAGTCAAATCTGTAACTGTACCATCTAAATTATCTGAGTAACTAAATTCAAAACCTTTATAAGTAGCGTCTTGACCATAAAAAGCACTCGTTTCACTTGGCTCTTTGATTTCATTATAATTGTCATAGAAGGAATTTTGATTGGTATCCACAATAGGATAACCCATAATTGATGCTGACTTATTAATTGTCGACAAATAAAGTTCTTCCATTTCATTGGCTGTTTTTACAGTTAAAGTTGTATTTGCTTCATGTATACCCATTTGATCCCTTGTGCTATCTTGTTTTGTGTTCTCTTTTCTCTCAGGGGGATTCTGAATCATTGGACTGCTTGGATATAATGGATTCATAGGTTGGTTTGACAATTCCTTTTGGTTTTCATGAATGAAATAATCATGGATCCATTTAAAGAACCAGAATTCAGGATCTCCTTCTTCATGATCTGCAATCACAACTGCACTTGTTACTAAACTAAAAATTAATATAAATACTAATATCTTTTTCATAATTACCGCCTCCTTAATTATAAAATAATAAAGGCATGTGAAATGCATGTGAAAAAAAAAATACTGTTAGACAGTATTTAAGACAAAATGACTTTTTTCAATTTTTTTGGCTTCCTTTTTCATAAGACTCAACTCTGCACTAACACTTTGAACGTCTTGAAACTTACCCACACTCCCTATAATACCACCTAGGGAAATAGATGTTATACCATGTTTTCTCATGGTATTAAACCGATCCACAGTAGTAATATAATTATTTTTAAGATCTTTCTCATCGAAATATTTAATGATTTCCTCATCGAAGGCACTGACTATTTCAGAACATAAAAGAGATGACATTTCATAATCCCCATTGTTAACTACAATAAAGTCGTCTCCACCAATATGACCTACAAAGGTTGTATAAGGTGCATGTTTTTTAACACATCGCTCTAAAATGGATGCTGTTAATTTAATCACCTGATCCCCTTTTTCAAAGCCATACACATCATTGTAGGCTTTAAAGTTGTCCAAGTCTGCATAAATGATACTGGCATTATGATTGGATTTCACAAGACCTTGTAAAACACGATTTATGATGACATTTCCCGGAAGCGAAGTCAAGGGATTCAGCTCTTTTGCATAGTTTTTTTCATAGTTAATGGCATAGTCGAGAATTCTTTTCATGGTGACAATGCCGGCGTATTGCGCCCCTTTAAGAACGATGATATCCTCATAAAGATGCTCATTGGATCGATTTAATGCTTTTTTAGCCACTGCATGCACTGGCAAATAATAATCCACCATTAAGGGTTGTGTATTCATAATTAACTCGATAGGTCTGTGTGAGTAAACAGAATAGCCATATTGTCTACCAAATACTTTATTAATCATATTTAAGGTTACGATTCCTAAAGGAAAACCACCTGAAGTGACACAAACACTGGTACCATTTTGTGCATTTAAAAAGTCGTAGACTTCCTTACAAGAAGCACTTTTATCAAAGGAAACTACATCATCCATGACATGATGAATATAATGATAAGATTCACTGTAGGTATTCACTTGATTAATCAAATTATTTTCTTGCCAAATTAAATCCAAGACGTTTTCAGAAATGGATTCAATACTTTGTTTTGGTCTTTGAATATAATAACCTTGTCCATAATCTACACCTAAACGGATTAAGGTTCTTAATTCCTCAGGGGTTTCAATTCCTTCTGCTATGGTCTTGATATTAGCAATTTTTGCAGTTTCAATTAAGGCTTTAACAATGGCTTGCTTAAAGGTATCACTATTGATATTCCTAATGAAATCCATATCAATTTTCATATATTTGGGATAAACTTCATATAAAGTTTTTAACCCAGAGTAACCTGAACCTGCATCATCTATGGCGATGCTATAGCCCTGATTGGTATAATGTTTAAGCACATTTTTGAAATCTTCATAATGATTAATAGCCGACCTTTCCGTAAGTTCCAAAACAATTGCACCTGGTGATATATTCATTTTTCTTAAGTTCTCTTTCGTGAAACCCGATTTAAATTTTTGATCTTTAATGACATTGGGATCTACATTTAAGAAAAGCAAGTATTGATCTGTAAAAGTGGCATTCTCTAAGGCTTTAATACGAAGCAGTCTTTCCAGTTCCCATGTTTTGTTTAAAAGTTCTGCAATGGACAACAATACCAAAGGTGAATTTAACAAGGAATTTTCTGGTCCTCTACTTAAAGCTTCATAGCCTAGAATATTACCATTTCCAATATCGACTATGGGTTGATAAAGGGTTGTTATTTGTCCTTTTTGGAGTAAGGTTTGAAACTCTAAAACCATTCCAGGATTAATCTCATTCTTATCTAATAATTCCATAAACTAAAATATGATAACGTATCATATCTCCTTTCCAGAATACAGTTTATGCTTTAATTATTATATCAATGTAAAGTTCCTATTAAACCTTCATTAAGAGTTACAGGTCTATGTTAAATTTTAAAAAATTACCTTGAAACTTAACTTTGCTGTTATACAATCAACTCATAATCAAGGAGGTCCTATGAAATTTCTACTGAGTATTTATAATATACATCAACTCTCTGAACCTTATTTTATTATGCAAACCTTGAAAAAATTCGATAGTTTTTCTTTACTGGATGGTTTTGAAATCAAAGCAGATTTGGATCATCCTATGGAATGTGTTCGATTATCAGAATATGCGACTCATTTGAAAGGTTTGAATCTTAAATTGCAAATTCATGCCCATGATCAAATAATGAATCACTATGATGATTATAAGAAGTTAACTGAATACCTGACTTTTTATCAGAAGCTTTCTGATATTATGAAGGAAACCATAAAAATTACCATTCATCCTGTTCATCATCCAATTGGGGAACACTCTTACTATAGAACCTTGAAGTTGATTTCAAAACTCAATGCCATAGTCCATATCTATCAATATGACTTAACTTTTGCCATTGAAAATGTTAACTCGCAAAATTTTGAGCTAAGCACCCTTCTCCATCAAAACCTCATAAATTATTGTTGGGATATTGGACATGAAGTTGCTATGAATCAATGTGAATATGTTCTAGAAGATACCTATGAAAAACATGTGACGAATGTACACATCCATGATGTGAACAAAAGTGATCATCATCCTTTAATTTATGGTAATACGGATTATTTGAAATCTCTTGCCTACTTGATTAACATAGGCTATAAAGGTTCCATTGTCATTGAAGTGCAGTATCCCTTTTTAAAAGGTGACAACTGGTATCAAAAGTTTGAGGATTATTTGGAACAGATCTGCATCTTGAAAAATATTACAAATATGCTCAGTACTGAAGTCATTTAAAAAGAGATGTCACTTAAGACATCTCTTTTAGATTCTACTTTTTAAAACGATTTGGTGTACTGATAATCAGAATTTTTACATTCTTAGATGTATTATTGTTCCAATTGTGTGGTGTAGAAGAATTGTAGTGCATTGAATCCCCAGGATACAATTGATAGATTTGATTGTCTAAATTCACCGTTAAAATACCTTCCAGCACATATATAAATTCTTCACCTTCATGTCCATAAGGCTCATTGCCATCATCATCACCTTGAGGTAAAATGATTTGCAACCTTGGTAGTATTTCCATTTCTTCAGGATTTAAGGTTAAATGATAATCTATAAACTGAGAGTTTTTAATTGTGAAAACTTCTTGTTCAAAAGATCTTAATACTTGTCTCTCTCTTTTCTTAGGCATCGTAAAGAAATAAGATAAATCCGTATCTAATGCTTTGGCAATCACATCCAACGATGAAATTGCTACAGAGGTTACCCCTCTCTCAATTTGAGATAAAAAACCAATAGAAAGATTTGTTTTTGCGCTTAAATCTTTAAGTGTCAATTCCTTCATTGTTCTCAACTGCTTCAGTTTACTACCTATATCATTAACCATTTTTTCCTCCTAAAAACCCATATGTTCCGTTCTACTAATTATTTCATTTTGGAGTGCAGGACTTAAGTGATTAAAATAATCACTGTAACCTGCTACTCTTACGATAAGATCCTCATATGCTTCAGGTTGCATCTGAGCCATTTTTAAAGTTTCAGCTCTAACAACATTAAATTGAATATGATGACCATTCATTTTAAAGTATGCTCTAATCAAAGCTGTTAAAGCATCTATTGCATTGTCTGTATTCAATAACTCTGGTGTGAACTTTTGGTTCAACAAAGTACCGCCAGTCTTAAGATGATCCATTTTTGATACGGATTTTATAACTGCTGTCGGTCCATGCTTATCTGCACCTTTTGTAGGTGAAATACCTTCTGAAAGTGGCAAACCTTTAAATCTCCCATCAGGTGTAGCGCCAATGACAGATCCGAAGAAAACATGACAAGTTGTAGGCAGCATATTTATGCGGTAATGGCCACCATTTGGATTCTCACGACCATTTACATTTTCATAAAAGGCATTAAAGACCTCTTGCATCAGCTGATCTGGATAATCATCATCATTACCATATTTTCTGGTTTTATGGAATAAAACATTTCTCATCAACTCATGATTTTCAAAATTATGCTCTAACGCCTTAAGCATTTCATCCATCGAATATCTCTGATCATCAAAAATATGTTGTTTTATAGCTGACAAACTGTCAGTTATTGTTCCGATTCCAACCCCTTGAATATAAGAAGTATTATATCTTGCGCCACCATTATTATAATCTTTTCCAGATTGAATGCAATCATCGATTACCACAGACATGAATGGTGCTGGCATTTCTTTCGCATACAATCTCGTAATCCAATTGGAACCATGAATTTTGATATCTAGAAAATACTTCAATTGTTTTTTATATGCTTCAAAAAGTTCTTCATAGTTTTTGAAGTTTCTAGGATCTCCTGTTTCTAGACCAATTAATTTATCTGTATTCCTATCATATCCATTATTAAGAGTGATTTCAAGAATTTTTGTTAGATTAAAGTATCCCTGTAAAATATACGCTTCCTTGCCAAATGCACCAGTTTCCACGCAACCACTACAGCCACCTTCTCTGGCATCTTCAAGGCTTTTGCCCATATTGAGCATCTCCTTTATCACAGCATCTGCATTGAAAATAGAAGGTTGTCCTGCACCCTTTCTTATGATTTTTAAGGCATGAGCAATAAAGGCATCTGGATTTTTTTGACTCAACTGCACATTTGAACTTGGTTGTACAAGACGCATCTCATCAATACAGTCTAAAATCAAATAGGACATTTCATTAACTGCATCCTCACCCGTAACGGTTAATCCTCCCACACCAATGTTGGCAAAATCTGTGTATGTGGCACTTTCAAGAAGTGTAAATCCAACTTTAGGGGGTGCTGGTTGATTGTTAAACTTAATCCAAAATAGATTTAAAAGTTCATAGGCAAATCCCTTGTCTAATGTACCAGCTTCCTTCTCCTTCAAATAAAAAGGCAAGAGGTGTTGATCAAGTCTCCCTGGGCTAAAGGCATCCCAAGTATTCAGTTCTGTTGTTATGCCTAAATGGATAAACCAATAAGCTTGGAGCGCTTCCCAATAGGTCCTCGGTGCATGGGCAGGAACTCTTTCACAAACCTCTGCAATTTTTAATAATTCTTTTTTTCTCAGTTCGTCGGAACATTCTTTTGCTAAGCTCAAAGCATACTCACTATGACGCTTTGCATAGAGCATTATAGCATCACAACTTAAAGCCATTGCTTTTAATTGTTCTTTTTTATCATAATCTCTTAAATCATTTATTTGATTTAAGGACTGAATTTTTTCAAGGATTTCTTCTTTAAAATCAATGAATCCCTTTTGAAAGATTTTCTTGTCAGCAACAGTATGTCCTGGTGCTCTCTGTTCTAAAAACTCTGTAAAGATTCCTGCTTGGTAAGCATCTTTCCATTCCTTTGACATGTTCTCAAATATTTTATGTCGAATAGACCTTTCTTTCCAATAAGGAATGATTTTATTTTGTTGTATGTCATAAGCTTCATTGTCCACTTGAAAACTCACTTGTTTTCTCGATTGCATCACATCAAAATCAGACAACTCATGGCAACAAAGTTCTGGATAAGTCGGTGCACCACCAGGACCAGCTGCTTTTTCTCCAACAATCAGTTCTCCTTCACCGATAAAAATTGGTTTGTTTTTAAGTATTTCATAGAATACCATTGCTCTTAAAACTGGTGTTGAAACTTTTCCTTGATGAGCTTCATATACATCAGTGACGTATTTTGCTCGTTCAATCCATATATGAGGTTTTGCCATTTTACTTGCTTTTCTCAATTTCTTAACACGTTCTGTAAGCATTTTAGCCTCCTATTTTTCCAGTAATCGTTCTTGAACTGAACTGTTCTAGTATCCAATCTAATTTACTTTGTTCAGGTGATTTATACGAATGGAGCTCTCTTTTATTGAGTAACCTTTCATATTTATGTGTCCCATAATCATGGTATGGCAAAAAATGAATTTCCTCTATTTTTAAGTTTTCAGCTAAATCCATAATTGACAGTAACGTTTCCTCATCATCGTTATATTCTTTTATGAGCGGGACTCTAATAATTACTTTGTTCATTTTTGAAAGCTGTTTTAAATTTTCTTGAATCAAAGTTAAGGAAACACCAGTACCTGCTATATGCGCCTCTTCTTTTACATGTTTCACATCAAAATAGTACAGATCCACATATGCATTTATGTCATTATAATCCTGAATATGACCATAACCGCAAGTGTCCACTACCGTATGTAGACCTGCTTCTTTTGACGCTTTTAAAAGTGCCAGAAGAAAATGACTTTGAAATAGAGGTTCTCCTCCAGAAAATGTAACACCACCTCCTGAAGTTTCATAGAATATCTTATCCTTTAAGATCTCAACCATTAATTGATCAACGGTTAAATCTTGACCTACCTCAACTAAGGCTTTGGTTGGACAACGATCAGGCAAGGAGAAATCTTCACAACATTCGCATCTGATACACTGTTCTTTGTAAAACATCAGCTCTTGGTCAAAAAATATACTCTCAGGATTATGACACCATTTACAACTTAACGGACAACCCTTGAAAAAAACAGTGGTGCGGATGCCTGGACCATCATGTAATGCATACCTTTGTATATTAAATATTGTACCTTTCATGCATTACCTCAAAATCTGCAAATGTCTTGGATAATGGGTCAAGACTTCATAACCTGTTTCTGTAATCAAAACAGTATCTTCAATACGCATACCACCCCAGTTTGGTATATATACCCCAGGTTCTACAGTCACGACTTGATTCGCTTTTAACGTATGGATAGAAGTTTGACTTAAATTTGGATCTTCATGAACATCCAAACCTACACCATGACCTAGTCCTGGGTAATAATATTCAAGGTATTCAGCTTTTATGGTTTCTCTAACCACTTGATCTGGAACTGATCCCAATATATTGGGACGAAGGGATTCTGTGCCTTTTAAAGTCGCTTCTAACATATTCTCATATAATTTGATCTGTTCTTCACTTGCTACGGAAATAACAAAAGTACGTGACATGTCAGCATGATACCCTTTGTACAATGCCCCAAAATCCAATTGCAGGAAATCCCCTGGTTCAAGAATCTTATCACTTGGTTTACCGTGAGGTAATGAGGTTTTCTTACCACTTAGAACAATGGAATCAAAGGAAAGATTCTCAGCACCTTCCATTTTTAAGTTGTATTCTAACAAAGCAACAACTTCCAGCTCTGTCATCCCTGCTTTGATATGAGGCACGGTTTTTTCTAAAGCTAAATCTGAAATTTGACATGCTTTTCTCAATAAAGCAATCTCAGACTTAGATTTTACTGACCGCATTTCTGAAAGAGGAGACTTAAAAGCCTTCATTTCTATCTCGAAATGGTGTTCTTCAAAGTATTTCTTTAATGTTTGAAAATGATAGACAGTTAAGGCATGCTCATTAAAATAAAGGGTTTTTATAGAGAACTTCTCCAGGTAATGTAGAATGGTTGCTGGATCAGGTCGCTTTTGTTGATGCCACTTTGTTACTTCAAAGTGATCACCACATTCACTTCTACCTTGTTCCTCATAACGTCCATCAGTCATGAGCACATTGCCCTTTTTCGAAAGTATCAAATAGGCAGCTTCGCCTGTAAAACCTGACATATAAGTTACGTTAGATTCATTCACAACAAAAATACCTTCAGTATCTTGTATGGACCATTTATCAAATAGAGTTTCAATTCTGTTTAACATCATCTTTCTCCTTTTTTAGTTATACTATAATTCTATATTCATAATTTACTATATTATTCTTGTATGCACAATAGTTTAAGTTAGATTTTATAAAATACAGTCAAAAAATATACTTATACTAAAATATATTTATTTTTCATCTTGTATCAAACACTTTCATTCTCAACTTTGAAAGAAAGCACTTAACAGAGTAAGACAAAAAAAGATGATGCTTACCAAGCATCATCTTTTTTACTATAGTGTAAATAACCATATACCTAATCCAACAAAAACCAGAGCCCAAATGATGAAGAAGATTACAGTACCTTTTTCTTTGAAAAGTTTTCTGAAAATCTGAATTTTTTTCATCTCCCAAATTTTTGTTGGTTTCGCAATTGCAATGTAAAATACAGCAATGGCGTAAATCCAAAATAATAAACCTAAAAAACGATACATAAGAACCTCCTATTCCAATCCTTTTTTTATTCTAGGTATTAACAGTGCAAAGACTGCTGCACACAAAATCAACACAATACCAGAATAAAGTAATATTTGTGGCCAAGTTGCATTCTTCGTTAAAATGGCTACATTGCCTTTATAAGTCCAATAATATGGCACCCAATAGAAGAGCATTTGCCACTTATCAGACAACAATTCCACAGAAGCTACAGCTGCAGCTACTGGTAAAAACATCATTTTCACACCTGCTGCTGCACCCATTATATCTTCAGCATTCAAACCTTGAATGAAGCCAACGACGATACTCAACAATGAAACACTGAATATTGCTAATATTGCTTGAAGAATGTTAACATCTGTATACCCAGTTGTCCAAAGTAAAACAACTGAACCATAAATGGCTAAGAAAACACCAATCAAGGATTTCCCAAATATAAAACCTAATCTTGAAACAGGACTTAAATGCATTGCACTAATAGTATTGTCACTTTTCTCTTCTATAATATTAATTGAAATAAGCATTCCTGCTAAAACAGATGTCATCAACAACATAATATTGACAAGCATTGTTTTTAACGGAGGTACATCCTGCCCAAAATCATGGATTACTGCAGAAGTTTCATTTAAATCTGCATCTGATTCATAAAGGGTCTTAATTAATTTTACTAAGTCAATCACATAAGTCGGTTCGTTCCCTTGAGCTAAAATATATGAGCCCTCTTGATCCTTTAAAATACCAATGATATCGTCTCTACCTTCAATACGCTTCTTTAAAGCTTCTTCATCTGGAAAACTTTCAAGGTTGGCAAAATCCTTGAAATAACTTGCCATTTCTACATTTTCCTTTTCAATAAAGGCAATTGAAATGCTGGTATCTGTAATACCTGGTGTCAAAAGATTTACACCGATTCCAAATAGAATTGGAAAAACCAGCAAATATAAGGTTAAGAACTCTCTTGTATTCACTTTCAAATCACGAATAAAGATTATCCAAATCTTTTTAATCATTTGTTTCTCCTTTCTATGCAGATACAGTTAATGTCTTTTTAAATCTATAATTTGCAAATACAAACAAGACACAACCTAACAATAATAAACCTCCAGCACTCATTAAAACGAATCCGGTATTACCGTGGCTAACAAGGCCTTCCTTGAAAGCGTACAAGAAATAATAAGATGGAATAAATTTGATCCATAGCGGACTCCAGCTCGGAATAAAATACGCGATATTCGGTAACAACATGGCAACCATAATCAAATATATTACACCAAAGGCCTGCATAATATTTTCATAAAAACTAGTGACTACTAAACCGAGTGCTGATGAGAAAAATCCTGATGCCAACAAGAATATTAGAATTAAAGCATAGTTTGGTCCAAATCCCATAACAGGTATAATCAACAACAAGCTCGTAAAAACACTTGTAAGCATTAATACGCCTACCTTACTCATTAAATAAACCCATACTTTTGAAGCCGTTACAGCGTATGCTGTAACAATACCTTCCTTTTTATCTAAAAACACATAAGCTGCGATAATAAATAAACCCATAAGCGAACCATTAAATGTCAACAAAGAAGGTATGACGTTTTCCCTGTCTGAAAGTATATTCAAATCCTCTGACAATTTCATAACCCTTTGTGTTTCCAATGTAGATTTATCTATTTGCCCGCTATTATTATGCAGTATTTTAAAGAAATTCTCATATTTCTCAGTTTCATAACCTTGGAGATAATAATCATATTTAAGAAGATTATCTTTAAGGGTAACTATAACACCTAGTTTCTTCTCTGATTTCGAAATATCTAATAAGGCTTCTTTAGAGGATACAATATAAACTTTCTCAGTTTCTGTTACATATAACTTTGTATCATGCTTTACACCGTTAGCTTTTACATTTACATCCTCTATATTGCCATCTAGATCTGCAGACTTATAACTTTCAATCATTTGAGTTGAAAGAGATTCATCTAAATCTAAGAACAAATACTGAGTGGTTTTCGTATTAAACTCATTTGGAATGACAAGAAGCAGTAAAGCTAGTAAAAAAAGTGCCATACCGATCTCAATGTAAAAATAAAAGCTTTTTGATGATAGTTTCAATTCTTTTAAAAAACTATACCATAATTTCATTTAAACAAGCTCCCTTCCTGTGACTTTAATGAAAATTTCTTCTAATGTAGCTTCTTTTGTATGCATGGTTTCTATAGAATAATGCTCGATAATGTATGTTAATTTTTTCTTATCATCATCCATAACTGTTGAAAGTTTTTCTTTAATGGTTTTACCATCCATTACATACTCAACTTCAACGAGTTTGTCACCATATTGAAGTTTAAGGTTTCTAGGTGAATCAATTAACTTAATTTCTCCATCTACAATAAATGCCACACGATCACAAAGTTCATCTGCGATATGCATATTATGTGTTGTTAAGAAAATTGTGGTTCCTTTCTCATTTTCTTCCTTGATTATGTTTTTTATTTTTGATGCAATTGCTGGATCAAGACCTGTTGTTGGCTCGTCTAGGAACCACAACTCTGGATAATTAATCATTGAACGAGCAAAGGTTAATCGATGCTTCATGCCTTTAGAGAACTCACCGGCTTTTTTATTTTCTTTACCATCAAGACCAACAAGGTTAATTAAATCTTGAGGCTCACGTGTTTTAACATCAAAGAGTTTTCTGTAGAACTCTAAGTTTTCTAGAGCACTCATTTTAGAGTAAACATTGGATTGCTCAAAAGACATACCAATTTTGTTGAACATTTTATTATCAATTTTTCTGACATTATAACCTGTCACTTCAACTTCCCCTTCCTGGATTTGAAGTAGACCCGTTAAAATCCCTTGAGTCGTGGACTTTCCAGCACCAGAAGGTCCTAAAAAACCAAAAATCTCACCTTCTTTGACTTCAAAACTGATGTCATTGACTGCATACTTGCCATCCTTATTATAAGAATGCTTTAAATTTTTAACTTTAATCATGTGACCCTCCTTATTTATAAAACACTTGTTTTAACAATGCCAAATAACCATTGAGCTCCACCATCATGTCATCAATGGACATATGTTCCTTTACGGTGAGTTGCTCACCATATTTTTCAATGGTCCATTGAATAATGGTTATTGCTTTTGAAATATCTACATCTTCTCTAAAAAGTGAAAAATCAATATTCTCATGATATATTCTTTGCAACAGATCTAAATTGTATTTTTTACTCATCTCCATAATTGCCTCAAAGGAGTAACTTTTAAGCATTCGAATACCAAAATCATATAATTTGGGATATTTTTTTGTAATATTAATTTTGATACGAGCAATTTCTTCGATACGTTTAAAAAAATCCGATTCAGTAAAATCAAATTCATTCATAATACCATCACCAATGGTTCTGAACACAAAATCAATTAAATAATCATATAATTCTTGTTTACTTTTAAAGTAATGGTACAGAAGTCCCTTAGAAACTTTTGCCTTTTTAACAATATTATTTGTGGATGCTTTTTCAAAATCATTTTCACTAAATTCATCAAGTGCTGCATTGACTATTTGATCTCTTTTGTCAAAATCATCCATTTTCCTTAATTCTGTCAAGTCTACACCTCCAACCGACCACTTTGGTCAATTTCATCTTAACACCTACCGACCACTTTGGTCAATACCAATTCAAAAACAATTGACCAAAATGGTCAATTATTTAAATTTTCTTTCTAATTCGTCCATCAAGAACATTAATAGATCCGGTTAAAAATTTATATATTTCAATGATTAATTATTTAGAGATGTCTTGACAAACATAGCCAGTAATGATAATGTAGCATTGAAGTATATTTTGATGTAAAAATCTTGAACACCATATATTCAAATTAGCTGTACATTTGTTTTACCTAATTGAGAAATATGTTATTTAAGTGTTTTACATGTATTTAATTAGGAGGTACAAATGAAAGGTACAGTTAAGTGGTTCAACGCAGAGAAGGGTTTTGGTTTTATTACTGGTGAAGACGGACAAGATGTATTCGCACACTTCTCACAAATCAACGTAGATGGTTTCAAAACTTTAGAAGAAGGTCAAAGTGTTACTTTTGACGTGACTCAAGGTCAAAAAGGCCCTCAAGCTGAAAACATCACTGTTGTTGGCTAATTAAGCAAAGAGAAGCTATCTTCATGATAGCTTTTTTTTTTTTATGAAAAAATGTAGGTATTTCACCTACATTCCTCTCACCCTATTCGTATTTAGCGAATACCACCCTTAACGTTTAAGATACGTTCAAATCCAGCCTTATGCAATACTTTTGCGGCAGCCATACTGCGGCTCCCTGAAGCACAAATGACAACAATGGGTTCATCTTTTTTAAATTGATCCAACTTGTTTTGTAGGCTTTGCAGAGGAACATTTTTAAAACCTTTAATTTTGTGACTATTAAATTCCCCCGCTGTTCTAACATCCACACATTGTTTTACAGATTTGTTTGCAATCATATCCTTTACTTCTGCCACGCTGATATGTTCTACAGGTGGTGCAGTAATTTTCTTATAAACAATCCATAAAACAATTAATCCTATCACATAAATCATATACACCTCCACACCCCGTATCGAGGGGGTCTTTACCACTTTAACACAGATTTTTTTACAATTCAAGATTGATTATTGTTAGATATCCTTCTATCATATGAGAAGGAGGATTTTTATATGTGGTCAATTATTATTGTTCTAATCGTAGGAATGGTTATAGGTGCAAACCTTAAACCTAAGGATTCAGTAAAAAAAGCAATCTCCAAGCTACAATTCATAGGCGTTATGATTTTACTATTTGCAATGGGTGCAGGACTTGGATTAAATGAAGACTTACTGAAAAACTTAAAAAGCATGGGTCTTGAAGCTTTTACTTTTGCTGTTCTTACTTCAGCATTGAGTATATTTTTTGTTTACATGGCAAGTAAATTTATTGTGAAGGAGCGTTCATGAGTTTATCAATTATCATAGCAATCATAGTTGGCATATTTTCAGGTATGCTGATTCTGCCACCTTCTTGGGCAGCACATATGGATTTAATCACAACGATCGCTTTAAACATACTCATCCTTTTTGTTGGAATAGATTTAGGTATGAACAAATCCATCTTTAAAGATTTAAAACATCACGGATATATTATTCTTATGATTCCAACAGCCATTATTGCTGGCAGTCTCATTGGTGGTTTAGTCGCAGGCTTCATTTATCACTATGATTATAATTTAAGTCTATCTGTGGGAGCCGGTTTTGGATGGTATAGTCTATCTGGTATTTTATTATCCAAGCTACATTCTGCGGAATTGGGAGCAGTCGCCTTTTTAACCAACGTTTTTAGGGAATTGATTGCAGTCGTTATGATTCCTGTCTTGGCAAAATACCTAAATGACTATACTGCAATAGCACCAGCGGGTGCAACATCTATGGATACAACACTACCTTTAATTTCAAGAGCAACAAAACCTGAAATCGTAGTCGTTTCCTTTATTAACGGTGCTATACTTAGCGCTTTAGTACCCATCTTAGTACCATTTTTATACGCACTTTAAAAGCAACCCGCTCGGGTTGCTTTCTTCATATCATTCAATCGTATCAATTAAAATTTGATCTAAATTCTTAATAAAGATATCTACTAGTTCCGGGTCAAACTGTTTACCCTTTTGATCCAGTATATAAATTATGGTTTCTTCCCTAGAAATACCTACTTTATAAACCCTGTTATGGGTCATGGCATCATAAACATCAACAATAGACATCATCCTTGCATAGAGGGGAATTTCAAGACCTTTAAGACCCCTTGGATAACCAGAACCATCATATCTTTCATGGTGATTCAAAGCGATGTCTGCAGCAATTTTAATGATCGGCAAATCAGGTTTCTTTAAAATGTTATAACCAAACACAGAGTGTTCTTTCATAATTTCGAATTCATCAGCAGTAAGCTTATCCGGTTTCTTCAATATCTTATCTGGAATACCTACTTTTCCTAAATCATGCATGGAACTAGCAAGCTTTATCATCTCACTTTCAGTATAGGAATATCTTTTACAAAGTGCAAATTGATACATCATTTCTGATATTCTTTTTATATGACTTCCAGTTTCTTGAAAATGACTCTCAACGGTTTCTGCCAAGGCAAAAACAATTTCCTTTTGTGTATTTAATAACATGTTATTGAGAATATAATTATCCAAGGCAATTGAAAAATTGTTTAAGAACAAATCAATTAACTCATAATCAAGTTTTTTATCATCGGTTTCAATGTAGATATAATTATTTATATTACTTTTCCCACGACTCTTAATGACAAAACCATTCTCAATTTTATGACAAAGTTCATCACTTTCTTCCTGCTCTTTAATCCAATCTAGAACATGTTTCAATTCTTCAACGTACTCAAGTTCATTTTGAACCACATATTCAAATTTTCCTGTCGCGGCAATAATCTTATGGTGCCCCGTTTGTTCCAAAACTACCAAGCCATTTTCAAGCTGCTTTTCTCCATCTCGAATATATAACATGTCTTTTGATTCTTTGTTGAAGGTACTTAACTCTATTAAAATGGTTTCTAAAAATTCATTCAAAGTATTGTGCTCAAATAATTTTGAACTGGCTTTGATTATTTTTTCAAGACCTTTTTTATTGGATTCCAATAAAGTCAAATCACGATAATTTCTAAGGGCTGCGTACAAAGTTGTATGCAGTCTCTTAACAGTTAACTCAGTTTTCAAGCGATAATCATTAATATCATACTTTTTAATAACTTCTTCTTCTGGTGCTTCACCTGGTTGACCCGTCCTAAGTATAATCCTAGTCATATGATTTCCAAGTTCTTCACGTAAGTATTTAACTACACCCAAACCTGCATGGTCCGTTTCCATAACGACATCTAAAAACAATACTGCAACATCATTATGCTCTGCCAAGGCTCTTTTCGTTTCTGCACCTGAATAAGTATCAACAAAAGTTAAACTTTTATTGTCAAAATCAAAGTATTTTAAAATAACTTTGGTGACCCGATGAATCTCATCGTCATCATCAGCAATAATAATTTTGTATGAATCTGTGATTTTTAGTTCTTCTTCTGTTTCTTCCGCAAATTTTATAAAATCCATAATTCACCTCATGATGGGAGTTGAGTAAAACCTAACAACAAGCCATTGCAATCTCTTATATGCATTATACGAACACCATTTTTAAAATGGGGAGCATCTATGACTTCTACTTGATGCTTTATCAATGCATTAAAAAAATATTCTAAATCTTCAACTTCAAAGGTGAATACAATGCCTTTACTGTCATAAGGATCAACGGCATCTCCCGTTATAAATTCTATGGAGCAATTATTATGTTTCAATATTGCACCACTTAAATCAGGACCATTTTGATACCTTTTTACTAACTTAAATTTTAAGATCTTCACATAGAATTCTATGGTAGCTTCCAAATGCTTTGTGCCTATTGTCACACCACTTAGTTTCATAAATACTCACCTCTTATTTTAAAGATACCCTGAGATAAACTGAACAATCATCTATTAAGGGGATAAGCTTTTCTTTTTGCTCATTATCAACATTCATGTTATGAAAACTTTGTGTTTTCATATTTAGTGGATTGTGGAGTCTTATCTATAGATATGGTAAAATAGAACTAATACAAGGAGATATTTATGAATTCCAATTATTTACCTACACTATTAAAATGTCAATTATTTAAGGAAATGCACGCGGAAGAGATTGAAAGACTTTGTGATCAGTACAAAGGTAGAAAATTTACATTTCAAAAAGGTGAAATAATCGTGGATGAAGGAGATCATTGTGACAGTATATCCATCTTGCTTAATGGGACAGTGGAGTTACATACCTTCTTTATTTCTGGTGATATTGCCAGTTTAATTACCCTCTCTCCTGGAGATATATTTGGTGAGGCTGTGATTTTTTCACCTGTAGAGGAATATCCTATTTCGGCTTTATCCATAACAGATACTGAAATATTAAGATTATCAAAGAAAGACATTCTCAACCTTATGGAAGAGTACCCTCAGATTCTAGAAAATTATTTAGCCTTGTTATCTAAAAAATTACTCTTTTTAAATGATAAATTTAAACTTTTATCCTTAAGTACAATACGTGGAAAAATCGCTCATGTATTAATAAAACTTTCAAAAGAACAAAAGTCAATGACCGTTAAACTTCCTTTCTCAAAGGAAAAAATGGCTTTACATATATGTACTAGAAGACCATCTCTTTCTAGAGAGTTAGGGAAAATGAAATCTGAAGGTCTAATTGACTTTGACAAATCAATCATAACAATTTTAGATTATGATACTTTAAGTGCTGAACTTTTCTAGGAGATCTTATGTTTTACGAGAGTATTGCAAGGGTTTATGATTATATCTTTCCACAAAATGTGAATCAATTGAATTTCATTGAAAGTATTAAACCCATTGAGGCAAGCGAGAAAATTTTGGATATTGGTTGCGCAACTGGTAATTTAACAGAACTTTTGTCATCAAAAACCAATCACGCTATTGGATTGGACTTGGACAGGGTCCTTTTGGATTATGCAAGAATAAAATATCCTAATCTTGAATTTATTGAAGAAAACATGTTAAACATCACAGAAATTTGTACACAACCCTACGATCGTATTGTTTCATTTGGCAATACTTTGGTTCATTTAGATTCTGTTTTCGAGGTGGAAAAATTTTTCAGAAGTGTTTATCAAGTTTTAAAGACCGATGGTTTGTTTATTGTACAGATGATTAATTATGATCGTATCTTAGACCAAAACATCGATAGACTACCTACCCTAGATAATGATAATATTCGCTTCGAAAGGTTATACAGCCTTAAAAGGGATCATATCCAATTTGATACAAAATTGGTGATTAAAGCTGAGCAATTAGAAATCGAAAACTCAATTTTACTGTTGCCCTTAAGAAAAGATACACTACACTATTTACTGAACCAGATCGGATTTAAAGAAATTGCTTTTTACGGCACCTTAAGTGGTGACCCTCTTAACATTAACAGTATTCCACTCATTTTCAGTTGTAAAAAAGGACCCCAATGAAAAACTTTAGAATAATCCCCTTTGTCATGTTGCCACTATTCATAGTAAGTGTCATATTATTAAGAACAGGACAGCTCTTGGCCTGGCAAATAGATTTCAACATCATACATAACTTGTGTGGTATTAATGGTACTTTGGATGTTTCCAATCATTTTACTTTCACAAGTACTCCAGTTTTTATTGTTAGTTTAATGATGATTTTACTGACTATTCTTCTCGGACCTTTTTTCTGTGGTTACTTATGTCCTTTTGGTACGTATCAGCGTATCATTAGATTGATCGGAAAGTCCTTTAAAATCAGAATTAAAATACCACATCGCGTTCATACCATCATATCAACACTCAAATATGGTATTCTTATGCTTTTTATCTATACTGTCATCAAGAATGAAGTGATGTCCTATATTGCCGTAGATCCTTATCATGGGTTTATCCGTCTTTTTTATGGAGGAATCACACTTACAGCTATGGTGACATTATCAATTGTAACCATCCTATCCTTATTTATAGAGAGACCTTTTTGCAATTATCTCTGTCCCTATGGTGCTGGATTAAATTTAATCGGTCACTTCCGAGTATTAAAAATCACTCGTACTGATCAATGTATTCACTGTAATCAATGTAATCGCGTATGTCCGGTTCAAATTGACATCAGTCATAATGATGCTGTAAAAAATATCAATTGTATTTCCTGCAATGCCTGTATATCCAATTGTCCTGTTGATGGTGCTTTAAAGCATAAAAAATACCATCATTATCTTCTTGTTTTCTTTATTGCGGTTTTGCTTCTTGGTTATTTTTATTTTATAAAACCTTCCGAGGAAAAAGATAATTTTTTTGATGACCCTACAACTGTTATTGTTGATGAAGCAGATCTAAATACCCTTAAGGATGAGTTCAACGAGGCTATTGAAGAAGAAAAATCAGTTGATACAAAAGTTTATAAAAACACTGATACTTCACTTATTCAAGAAACTACCTCTAACAACTGGGATAACTATTATACCCAGAAAGATGCAGAAGCGCTAACTATCTATTTAGAAGAACAAGCACGATTAGAAGCCGCAAGATTACAAGCTGAAAAAGAACGTTTGGAAGCAGAAAAAATCGCACAGGAAGAAGCTAGAAAAAAACAGGAAGAAGAAGACAAACAGGCAGAAGAAACCGCAGCTCAAGAAGCCTCTTCCAACACCCTTTATAGCGACGGAATTTATAAAGCAACAGTAACAGGGTATCGTTCAGGTTTAGTGGTACAAATAGAAATAAAAAATGATGTCATACAATCTATAGAAGTTTTGGAACATCATGAGACTAAAAGTTACTTCAATTTTGCAGCACCTAAGATGATTAGCAGAATTTTAGAAACCAATAGCATCAATGTTGATGTAGTTTCTCGTGCCACAAGAACCAGTCAAGGTATAAAGAACGGTGTACAAGCTTGTTTAAATAAAGCAAAAAAATAAAAAAAAGTACTCAAATTCAAAATTTGAATTGTATTATATGGAGGTTATGGAATGGACCACAATATCGATATGATTGTTTATAATATCATATTAGAAAACAATCCTGATAAGGTTAACAATTTCATAAGGGATTACCAGCCTTTCATTATTAAGGTTGCATCTGAAATAAAAAATGGTTACATCGATGCCCATAATGATGAAGAGTTAAGTATTGCTTTAATGGCTTTTCATGAATCAATGGAAAAATACGATTATGAAAAAGGTAGCTTTCTTTCTTTTGCGCGATTAATTATCTCCAATCGATTAAAAAACTATTGGAAATCAGAAAACCGTTTTTCCCATGATGACATTGATAACGCATTAGAAATAAGCGTTCAAGAAGAACAATATGAACTACAATCGGAAATTCATAGTTTTGAAAAAGAGCTCTTGAAATTCAACATCACTTTTGATGATTTAATACAGCAATCTCCATTGCATCTGGATACGCGTGAACGTGCGATCCATATTGGTAGAGCTACAGGCTCTGATGATAATCTGATGCAACACCTTTACAGTAAAAAACGTCTGCCAATCACCCAAATTTCCAACAAATTCAAAGTCAGTGTTAAAATTATAAAGCGCAGTAAAACCTTTATAATTGGTACAGCTTTGGTCGTCTACAATAAATTTACAATGATCGGTGAATGGTTACAAAAAAAAGGACCAAAATTTTAAGTGTGTAATGTAATGTATTACATATGAGTGAAGGAGAATGCTTTATGTATAAGGGAATAATCTTTAAGGTTAAGAAGGAGTACGCCATTGTACTTGCGGATAACCACCTTTATTACAAAATTCAGATAAAAGGAAATCTAGCGGTTGGACAAAAGGTATGGTTTTTAGAAGAAGACATCCTTGAGGAAAAAGCAAAAGTGATTTCCATTAAAACTATGTCTGCCACCCTAGCAACCCTTGCAGCTTTATTTGCTTTAATCTTTATACTACCAAACATAGGTAATGATTTTGATTATAATGTGGTATCCATCGATATAAATCCAAGTATCGAAATTCACGTTAATGATGATAATATTGTAAAAGATGTTATTCCATTAAATGAAGAAGCAAAAGACATTATTTCAGAGGATATGATTAATGAAGATATTCTCATTGTAATCAGTGATATTTTACACTTGGCAGAACATCGTGATTATTTAAGTCAAGAAGATAATTATGTTTTAATATCTACAGCAGAAAGAAATGAAATTAACTTAAGTGAAGAAATAGAAGCTTACTTGAATGAAGCATTGGATTTAGAGGGAAATGTTACAATTTATTATGTTGTAAGTGATATGAAAACTGCTAAACAGGCACAATCCAATGGTGTTAGTTTAGGTAAAATGGAATTATCCAATATCACCCATGATCCTGAAGTTAAATCTAATCCAGTGCGTGAAACTTTAATGAACAGTGAAGTGGTAAAAGAAAGTGTAGCTTCAGTTGTTAAAGATATGAAAGGTTACCAGAAGTTTGAAGCTTCAATGACAGCATTATTGAGTATACCTTCTCCAGATGAAGCTTTACTTGAATTCTTATCTCAAGATGCTATTCAACTTTATATAGCAGAAGGTACAATTCCAGACGCATATAAGGAATTAACAAAAACTGCAGATGAATTCCTTAAGGCATATGACCTTCTCGTTCAGCAAGAAACAAATGGTTTAATCTCAAGTATCAACGAAATTATTGGATATCTGGAAGAAATTCAACCTGGTACTGTTCCTGAAGTAGATGCATATTTGGCAGAGATTGGTGATTTAAGTTTACTTTCTCAACAAGAATTGGCTAAATTCAAGCAGGAAATTACGACCTTCTGGAATAAGATCAAACAAGATTATAAAGAACTTTGGGTTCCTGGTCAATCAGAAGATAAAAAACCTGATAATGAAAACCCAGGTACTGATAAAAATGATAATGAAAAACCTGATCAATCTGGTAATAAAAACACCTCAGCTGTTGATGAAGAATTACTCAACAGTTTGTTGGTGGTAATAAAAGATTTAAGAATAATCCCAGTTGGTGATATCCCTGATGTTGATGAATTCTTAAAAGCCTTTGATGCAATGGATTTAGAAACACTAACGGTGAGCACCGCTGTTACTCTGAAAAAAGAGGCCTTGGACTTATGGCAAACTTATCGGAAAGATTATAATGACTCAATCAATCAAGAAGATACAGAAGAAAATGATCCAACAGACGGCGATGTAGAAGACAACGATGATTCAACAGATGAAAATAATGATTCTGATGAGATCAGTTCTTTAAAGTCCTCAATTCTAGTGTTTATCGATAAAATAAATGATCTTGATATTCAAGATGAAACCATTCTTAATCGTATAATTGAAATCGAAGCACTCCTTAATGATCCAAATAATGATCTTAAAGCACTAGAAAAAGAATTAAAGGACATTTGGAAAAACAACAAATAATTTTTGATCTCCAAAAGATACACATCTTTTCTTAAATATTTACTCTCACAGGAAAGAAGGAAGCGCGAGCTTCCTTCTTTCTATTGTATCAATAACCAATTTTTCTTTTCTGCATATATGCTTCTAGTCTATTTAAATTTCTTTCGATATAATCCATTGGATCATCTGAGATTTCCAAAATATAGTTCAAGAAATTCAGATCTCGGGCAGCCATAATCATTTCAATGGTTTCCTCTTGAACGATGTAATCAGGTTTAATACTTTTATAACCTTCATAAAAAGCCTTTTGATAGTCCAGGTATTTTTCATCAAAACGATAATAGTAAAATAAAATAGCAATATCATGAACTGGAAAAGCCAAAGATGCATCTTCAAAATCCAGTAAATATACTTGATTCTCTTTTACTCTAATATTATAGGGGTTAAAATCACCATGGATCATGATTGGCGTCTTATTTTCATACATTTGATTTAACCCATGATCTAAAATGGGCTTTAAGGTCTCCATGACTTGTTTATACCGTGGTGTAACAAAAGATTTATGTTTTTCCTTTAAGTAAAAAGGTGCATCACCAGCATAATAAAACACTTGATTTATTTTTTTTGGATGTAAATGGTCTGGTACCACATAGTGTTCCGTTAGTTCATGCAATGTTCCCATTACTTTGCCAATTTGCTTAAAATAATCTAAAGACTCATTGCCTTCATAGTCCTTTCCAGGCAACCACTTATAAACCACCACTCTTTTAGGATACTTCTCATGCGCTTTCTCCAAAATCGTTATTTTTTCATGGTATCTATTCTTAACAACTTCTGGTACATGTATGTCAGTCTTTTCCTTAACCAGTTCCAAAAAATTTATTTCAACTAGACTATCTTCAAGATTTGAAGATAATTCCTCATAAAGTTTCATGACATAAACTTCATCATTTTGGTCCACAACTTTATAAAAGACATTTGTGGCCTCAGTTAAGAAACTGATCTTTTTCACTTCAATAGCATAAGATTCTAAAGCCTCTATCATATAAGACCTACATCGTCTAATACGACCTAGTCTTGTTAATTCTTCCATTGTTTTCATAATAATATCCCTCCTATCTAATTTTAACAAATTTAGATGTGGAGGGATGTTACAATACCATTTCACTCTTAATAATTATGTTCTTTGCCAAATTCAATGTATGTCAATTCAGATTCTAAAAACCGTGCGATGGCATATATTGTATCTGATAGTCTGTTGACATATTTTAGTACCGTATCACTGATAGGTTCACTCTCCCTTAAAGTAATCATTCTTCTTTCAGCTCTTCTACATATGGTTCTTGCCACATGAAGATGCCCACTGCTTAAATTACTTCCAGGAAGAATAAAGCAATTTTCCTGATCCATGATTTGTGTGAAGTGATCAATTTGCTTTTCAAGATATTCAATGTCCTTATCCGTTACACGTGTTTTAAACTTATTATAATCCGATGTTGCAAGCTCTCCTGCTACATCAAACAATGATCTTTGAAGCTTAGAAACCAGTTCTTTAATTTCAGGTTCATCAATGTAATTCTTAGCTAGTCCCAAACTTGAATTCAATTCATCAATGGTGCCATAACTTTCTACTCTAATATAATCCTTTGGTACACGTGTGCCATCATATAAACTCGTTGTACCTTTATCACCAGTCTTAGTATATACTTTCATAGTTACTCCCTTTCCGTATGATTTTGACTATATTGTACCATATTAGTACAGATTAATATGGTATTTTATAAATTCTTTATACTTCTGTTATATCAACAACAGATGCATTCGTCATCTTCAAGAGATCCTTCGGTTGCATTTCAATTTGCAAACCAATTTTTCCCCCTGAAAACACAACGCGATCAAGAATTTCAATATCCTCGTGAATGAATGTAGGAAAATCCTTTTTCATCCCTATCGGTGAACATCCACCTCTTACATATCCAGAAACTGATAAAAGATCTTTAACTGCTATCATTTCAACTTTCTTTTCTTTTGATGCTTTTGCAACCTTTTTTAAACTTAAGTGTGCCTCTACAGGAATCATGCATACATAATATTGCTTACTCGCACCTTGTACAATTAGGGTTTTGAAAACTTCTTCTTTCGATCGATTTACTTTTTCTGCAACTGCCAAACCATCAATGGCTCCATCTTCTGCTTCATAGGCTAAAATGTCATAGGAGATTTCCCCTTGATCCAACAAACGCATGGCATTAGTTTTCTTCATTTAATCCTCCAAAATAATCTATTTTTACCATCACTTCGTTTAAAGGCTTTCTCGTATTTGGACTTTCCTTTTCTCTGAATGCCTCTGGCAAGTCTTCTATTAAACCTGGTCGTCCAAGAGCGATCATGGCAAGGGGAGTATAAACTTCAGGAATATTTAAAACTTCTCTTGCAGTTTTCTTTCTAAAACCTGCCATGGCATGGGTTTGATACCCTCTTTTTGTAGCCTCCAAACTTAAGTAGCCCCATGAAGTTCCTGTATCAAAGGAACAATAAGCATTGTCCTTATCATTATGTTCAAATTTATTTTTACATAACACCATGATTAAAACAGGGGCTTTTTTCGCCCACAGCCAATTTTTTTCCATCAACAACTCACGCATTACATTTAAAGAAGGTTCATCATCAGCAACTAGATACAACCAAGGCTGTTCATTAAAACATGATGGGGCGTACCTTGCTGCTTCCATGATGGCTTCTAAATCCTCATTGGATACGCTCTCTTCACTAAATGCGCGTGGCGACCATCTTTTTTGTATTTCGTTTAAGATTTCGTAATTGTAAATTCTCATAATTATTCCCTTATCATCATGACACCTATTTGGGTGCCTCTATGGTTTCCTTGCCTTCTATGGGAAAAGAACAATTCTTCTTCACAGGCAGTACAATGATGCGTCACTTCAATTTTATCTTTTAAAACACCTGCATGTACTAAAATTTCTTTGTTTATATTTTTTAAATCAATATAATAACGGTCCTCTTCTTCACTGTATGTTATAATATGATCTATAGCAAAGTTAAAATCCATTGCATCTATAACCTTTTGATCAACTTGATAGCATTTTTGACAAACAGCCGGACCTATACTGACTTCAATGTTTTCAATCTGACTACCCTTTTTTTGGAATAACCTTAACATATCCAATACAATTTGAGAAGCTGTTCCTCTCCAACCTGCATGGGCCATGCCAATGGCCTCTAAAACAGGATCATAGAAATAAATAGGTACACAATCTGCATAGAAAGTAACCAAAGGTAGTTCCTTCAAGGTCGTGAAAAGTCCATCTACATCATGATAATTTCTAGTCTTGAAAATACCCATTCCCTCATGTGATGCTTCAACTTCCAAAATTTCATTGTGATGCCATTGATCCGATAAAACCAGTTTTTCTAAAGGAACCTCAATTCCCTCTGAAAATCTTCTATAATTCTCATGGACCCTATCCTGGTTATCGCCTCTTGCAAATCCAAGATTCATCGATGTAAATCCATTTTCACTGACCCCTCCGATTCTTGTACTGTGTACAGCAACTAACTTTGCTCTATCTTCCCATTGGTCAAAGGTTAAAAAGACCACTTCATTTTTTTGATTTATTTTCATAATGCCTCCACTTACATTATAACGTATTTATAAGAATTTTTTTATTACTTTAAACCTCCCACGACTTAAGTCACGGTTGTTCTCTTTTAGTCCATAAATTCTATAGCCAAATATTGAATAGGGTTTTCCTTGGATCATTGAATCAAGAGTTGTTCCATGATATACTTCTCTCAAATTGTAGTTATAAAAACCCACTTATGGCTAGAGACAATATAAGAATGGATGAAAAAATGAAAAAAGATTTTAGAAAGAAAATGCTTCAAATCAGATCTGAACTCAATGAGGAACAAGTCAGAGAAAAAAGCAAAGTTATTACTGAAACCCTTTTAGAGTCTCACCTATTTCATGAGAAATCAAATATCATGCTTTATATGGATTTTAGAAATGAAGTCAAAACCAGTGCATTAATTGAATATGTCTTAAAACATCATCATCTTATTTTACCTAAAGTTGATATGAAAACAAAGACTATGACCTTACATTGGATCAAAGATATTTCACAACTGGTAAAATCGAAGTTTGGTATTCTAGAACCAACAGATGAGTACCAAATTCAACCAGATAAATTAGATCTTATTTTGGCACCTGGTGTTGCCTTTGATAAAGAGGGATATCGTTTGGGATATGGTGGTGGCTTTTATGATCGCTTGCTTGAAAAGAAAAATAGGTGTACAATGGTAATCGCCTTGGCATTTGATTGCCAAGTTGCAGAATATGTCCCTAAGGAGGATCATGATTTTAAAATGGATGCTATTATCACAGAGTCTAAAGTCATGATATTTAACAATCAGTTACAAGGAGTGATATAATGGAACAATCTATGTTTATTAAATCGATTACCATCGATGAACAAGAACGAATTGTTGTTGCAATTCAAGAAAATTTTCAAAATTACTTACAGGACGAGCAAGCGAAGAAGATGTTGAGAGAAACAGCAATGAACGCTTTAAATGAAAACTTTGTACAACTGGAAGTCTCTAAAACAACTTTTAGAGTTACAGTACAACCAGGTACTTCTGAAGCTTCAAAGACTATTATAGAAAATGAAATCGCAAAAGCAATCGAAATGGCTCTTATGTTTATGAGTCAATTTGGACAAAAATAATTAAAATCAAAGAACCTTGCAGTGCAAGGTTCTTCACTTTTTTACTTAAACAGAATTTTTTTAATGTAATAACTTATCATATAAAGTACTGCCGCCAACAAGATAATTGTGGCACCTGAAGGAATATTAAAATAGTATGAGAGTGTCAATCCCAACAAACTGATCCCTAAGCTGATAACTGTAGAAGTAATCATGAGACGGCCTAAATTCTTTGAATATAACTTTGCAATGGCAGGTGGTATCGTCAATAAAGCTATGGCCAAAATCATACCGACTACCTTTATTAACAAGACAATACTCATGGCAATCATGATATACAAAATCTTTTCGAACCAATTGACATTGATCTTTAAAACCTTCATATAAGCTTCATCAAACAAGTAAATTCTCCAATACTTAAACATACTTGTTAATAAAACCACCAAAATAACGCCTAAAATGCCCATGAGCACCAAATATAAGCTTGAGACTGTTAATATATCACCAAACAAATATGATGTCATATCTGGCGGATATCCCGGTGTTAAACCTATAAATAAAATACCAAGAGCCATACCAGTTGCCCAAAACACACCAATTAAAGTATCTGCATTGGTATCTGTCTTTCTCTTGATCATCGGTAGACTAATTGAAGCCAAAATAGCAAAGAGCATACCAGTTAAAATCGGTGGTACATTAAGCAAATAGCCTAGACCAATGCCACCAAAAGAGGAATGGGCAATACCACCGGACATACTCACCAGCTTTTTCTCAACAATTATGGTTCCAATAATGCCACAAATAACACTTGCCATAACAGCTGCTAATACGGCATTTTGCATAAATGAATACTTAAAAATGGCATTGATCATGATATTTGTCTCCCGTTTTAATGAAATCTTCCATTAACTCTTCTTCTTTTCTAACTAAATCTTCTATTGGACACCCTGTTGTCAATTCCAAAACATTTTTTCTCATTTTTGAATCACTGCCATGATAATGCAAATTTTTGTTTATATAAGCAACACTTTTCACATATGAAAAAATTTCGGCAATATCATGGGTTATGATTAATACAGTGACTTCATTACTTACATTTTTTAAAATCTCATAAATTTCTTTCTTAACTTGTACATCCAGACTAGCAGTTGGTTCATCCAAAAGCAAAATCCCTGGATTTGAGATTAATGCCCTTGCAACCAAAACCTTCTGTAATTGGCCGCCAGACAACTCACCAATCTGTTTCTCTTTCAACTCTAAGATTCCAAGTTTTTTCATTAGGCAGTATGCTGTATCAATATCTTCCTTGTTGTATTTTTTGAAAAATACTTTTTTCTGACCAATCAAACCTGACAGTACAACTTCTTCCACACATATTGGAAAGCTCTGGTCAAACTCAGCAAACTGTGGCACATATCCAATGGTTTTTTCTGGATTAATGGAAATCTTTCCACTATTTAAGGGTACTTGACCTAAAAGCGCTTTGATTAAAGTACTCTTACCTCCACCATTAGGACCAATAATGCCTATGAAATCATTATTTTTAACTTCAAAGGTAATATCCTCTAAGGCCTTTACTGAACCATAATAAACACTAACATTTTCTAATCTCAAGTCATATTGACTGTCCATAATAGACTCCTTATTTCAATAATTCAAAATCAATGGTATCATAATAGAAAGCGAGGTAATTATGACACTATCTAAAATTCTTGAGCTTCTGAAAGCTCATGGTTACAAATTAACAAAACATAGAAAATGTATTGTTACCCTTTTGATGTCCAATATAGAAAATCTTCTTAGCGTTGAAGAGCTTTACTTTTTATGTAAAAAAGAAGATACTGCAATCAACCGTTCTACAGTTTATAGAAATATTGAAATTCTTGGACAACTTAATTTGCTTTATAAGCATGTGAATGATGATGGTTCTGCAAAATTTAAACTCATTTGTACAGAAGAACATCACCATCATTTAATTTGCGATCTCTGTGGTAAAATTATTATTTACAATCAATGTGAAAATTCTATTTATACACAGTTTGCTCAATCCCACGGTTTCATCTTAACAGGTCACACCTTGGAATTACATGGTATATGTTCAAATTGTCAACTTAGACATCCTATTTAAGGATGTTTTTTAATTCTTCTACAACATGTTTTAAGCTTTCAATGTAGTCACCTGATAAAGGAGAAACTTGAACGGTGACACCGTCAATTTCCTTTGCAATGATTTCAGCTTGCTGATTATCAAATTCCTCTTGATAAAAAATCACATGAATCTCATTTTGAAGTGCAAACTCTATGATGCTTTCCATCCCCTGAATAGTTGCATCTTTACCTTCATCTTCAATGGCGATCATCTTTAACCCATAATCATCTGCAAAATACCCATATGATGGATGGTAAATCAAGAAAGTGTCTGTTTTAGTATCTGAAAGTGTTTCTTTAATCTCTTGATCTAATGCTTTAATGGTGTCAATGTAATCCTTAGCATTTTTCTCATATACTGCTTTATTGTCAGGATCGATTTTAATCAGTTCTTCTTCAATCTTTTCTACCATGACAATTACCCGTTTTGGCGACAACCATATATGAGGATCTCTTCCTGTATGATCGTGATCATCTTCTCCATCATGACTTTCTTCAACGACATTTTCTTCAAAGTATCGTGGTGGATAAACATCATCTACTGCATCTGCCAAGTCTATGAGCTCTACATCATTATTTTGAATGCCCTCAAGAATATTTTGCTCTGCAGCAACATCAATGTGAAAATAAAGTATAGATTCATCTAAATCTGCCATTTCTTTAGGACTAGGTTGATAATTTGCTGGAGAATAACCTGGTGGAATCATTACAACAACATCGACCAGATCACCGGCTACAGCTTTTACAAAAGCTTCTTCTGGTACAATGGATACAGCTACTTTCAATTTATTATTGGATGCATCACTACAACTGACAAGCAGTAACGTGAATATAATGACTAGAATTTTTTTCATATTTTTTCCTTTCTACGATAATGCAACTCGTTTGCATTTATTATACCACTATTTATTTCGTTCTAAAACAAAAAATAATAATCCATTCCAAAATTCTATTTTTATAATAAGAGAAGCTTATGGATTCTCATAAGCTTCTCTCAGTTCACTATATCTTAAATAAATAAGAACATTTTCAAAAATGCCATATAATCCTTCGTTTCAAAGCGAACAACTTTTGGCTCTAAAAGTTGAACACCTGGATAAAATTGAGCTTTATAGGCATGCTTCTCCTCTTTAAATGAAATATCAAATACCATTACCTCTGGTAAAGTAATTTCATATTTCTTGTAGGATAAAATCGCTTGCTCCACTGTACGATTAATTTCGTCAATAATCAATTCCGGATGCTGACAAACCATACTGTCTCCAATACTTTTCATCGTTGACACCGTCATTACAGATGGCAATTTTGATTTTACATCATCACATAATCCTTGATCTCCTGATAAAAATAGTACTGGCACCTTGTAATAGTGAGCAATCATGGTATTTATATCAAATTCTGAGATATACTGCCCATTAAGTTTTATCCATTGAAAACGTCCACTCGAAAAGGTGTGTGAAAGAGGATTTCCTCCCATATTGGCACCACTGTGATAACCAACAAACAAAACACCATCAAAGGATGCATCTAAACCTTCCATCATACGAAGTGGCCCACCAGACCAACCTTTTAGGACTTTTGTTGTAATAGGCATGCCATCTATTCTAATATTTCTACCGGAGCCATGGGCATCTTTCACTAAAATTTCTTTTGCTCCTGCTTCTGTTGCACCATAGCAAGCTGCACTGACCTCCTTCGTCATTTGCTCTGTAAAATCACTCCCCGATTTTCCCATTGCTTCATCCCAATGACTGACTCCTGTAATCCCCTCAATGTCTGCACTGATATATAACTTCATAATAACCCCCAATTCTATTGTCATATAAACATCTTAATTATAATACATTATTTTACAGGAATGGGCATTGAAATTAAAATTTATGGATATTTTCTAAAATAAGACTCCACAAGATGCAATGGCATATGATCCGAAATATCTTTACCATAATAAGCTTCAAGAATTTTACCTTCTTCACTTATAATAAAGTCAGCTGGAACTGTAGCCTTAGGTCCTTGGGCTTTTGAAATGTAATACCCCTTTGAAAAGGCTTTGAAGAGCTTAACAATTTGAATGGCACCTTTTAAATAAGCCTTTTTACTGTTTTCAACACCAAATTTCTCGTAATACTTCATGGATGAATCTGAACAAATTGGAAACGCAAGATTTTGTTTCTCCATGTATTTTATAAGATCTTTCTCATCCGAATGAAATACTCCAATAAAATGATCTTTCAGGTTTAAATGTTGATGTAGTGCTATTAAATCATTCACTCTCAAATTACAAAATGGACATGAAGCATATCTGTAAAAGGATAGCATATATATTTTGCCTAACATAGATTTATCTGAATGTACCTCACCACTCAAATCTTTTAAAACAAAACTCGGTATGGTTTGCCCTGGTTCTAATCTCATAACTTACCTCTTATATTTCACGATATTCATAGTAGACCGCTTCTATTTTTTCTTGACTTTCAAAAAAAGCTTCTACCAATACAGGATCAAAATGATTTCCAGACGATTCCTTTATAATGCTATAGCTTTTCTCCAAACTAAAAGCTTCTTTGTAGGGTCGTTTCGAAGTCAAAGCATCAAACACATCTGCGACAGCGGATATCCGGGCAGAAAGAGGAATTTCATGCCCAACAATTCCTTTTGGATAACCAGATCCATCGTATTTCTCTTGATGACAATGGGCAATATCTTGGGCCATTTTAAAATAGCTCAAATTATAAGTTGAGAACTTTTCATTTATGACAGCCATAACCTTCTCTCCAGCGGAAGTATGTCCCTTCATAATTTCAAATTCTTCCTCAGTCAGCTTACCAGGCTTTAGTAAAATATGATCCGGTACAGAGACTTTCCCAATATCATGCATCGGTGCTGCCAATTGTATATTTTCAATGTATTCTCCATCGATGAGATGTTTATAACTTTCTTTTTCATACAGCTTCTCAGCAATGATTCTTGAATAAAGGCTCATTCTTGTAAGATGTCGCCTAGTCTCAGGGTCCCTAGATTCAGTCAAATCAGCCAAACCATTGGTAACGATTTTTAGTAAATCCTTAAAAATCAATGTTTTCTGGAAGGCAAAGGATATCTTTTGTTCTAAACCAGAAACAAATTTGATATCTCTTTCTGTAAAGACTTCTGATTTGTAAAAAACACTATAACCAAAATAAATATTGTTAACCATAATTGGAATCACCATGTTATTGTCATCCAAACAGCCTATGGAATCATATGTTTCAATATTTTCAACAGGTTCAGGAATATCCATATCCGTAGATACCTTGTGACAACTCATGAAAGAATCCCTGTAAAATATGGAAATGGTATCAATCGGTACGAATACTCTAAAATCTTCCAGCATTTCATTTAAAACAGTTCGCAGGTTATTTTCACTTAAAATATGATCTTCAATATGTCTTATAATATTGGTATTATCAACAAACTGATTAAAGGATTCAAAAAGGCTTTGAAACTCATCATTCGATTGATGCTCCAATTTTACATCAAAGTTTCCTTGTCCCATTTTTTGAAAGACAGATTTGATTTTAATGAGTGGTCCTTCAATGTCCTTTTTAATGAATGTGATTAACCATAGCAAGATAAACACCATCACAATTAACAAACTCATTTGAAAGAATCTCGCAAAATCCTTTTGCTTGTCTGTTTCATTTTGACATAAGTCATTTATATAGGAAACATCACTGACTAATATAGGTTCCATAGCATCAAAAACTAGCATTTCAGCCATATAATTTTCTTCATATGGGTCATATAAAATCATTTTAATAGAATCATTGGCATGACTCCAATTTTCCTGTACAGTAGCCACTGCAGCTAAAAACTTTTCTTCAAAATCTTTTGAGTACTTCAAAGGTATTATTTCACCATCTATGAGGACTTCTTTCTTGACGAAAGTCTCTAAAATATCATCCACCATTGCAATTGATGCCTCAATAATTGGTCCTGTATGATTTAAACGCTCTTCAAAAATTGTTTTATCAGACGCTTTGATATAAGACAACTCATTGGTTAACAAAATAACCTTTTCAACGTACTCTCTCTCCATAGATAATAAATCTGACAAAATCACATGTTGATTGGATACTTGGATTACTGAATAACTGTAAAAGGCTGTCCCTATAAGTAGTGCAGCGATTAAGATGTAAATGAAGAATAATTTACCTTTTATAGATTTCATCTGATTTCCTCTCTATAATCTTAAGGTTCTCATCGCTTTCTCTAATTGAATCAAAGCTTTTTCAAGCATCGTTCTTGGACAAGCAATGTTCATACGCATAAATCCTCTACCTTCTTCGCCAAAGAAAAGACCATCCGAAAAAGCCAGTCCAGCCTTATTCACTAAGAAATGGTTAATTTGATCTTGAGACATATGCAAGTTTCTAAAATCAACCCACATTAAGTATGTACCTTCAGGCTTATTGATTTTGAGTTCATAAAGGTGCTTTTTAAAAAACTCCAAAGCGAAACTCATATTCCCTTCAAGATATTTAATCAGTTCCTCCAACCAAAGTTCACCTTTATCATAAGAAGCTTTAAAAGCTGTTTGACCAAAGTAATTATTAATCTTTAAATCCATTTTATAGAAAGTATCCTTTAGCTTTGCAAGCCATTTCTCATTTTTGCAGATAATTATCGAAGTCTGTAACCCAGCAAGATTAAAGGTTTTAGTTGGCGCCATAAAAGTTATAGTTCTTTCAGCCATACCTTCATAATTCACAAGCAGTCTGTGTTGATGGCCGTAGAATACTAAATCACTATGTATTTCATCTGAAATAACCATAGCATCATATTGAACCACTAGTCTTGATAATTTGCTTAAGGTTTCATCATCCCAGACTCTCCCAACAGGATTGTGAGGATTGCATAAAATCATCACTTTATGTCCAGCTTGAAACAAAGATTCCAAATGATCCAAATCCATTTCATAATTGCCATTAATTTCTTTCAGTGGATTCTTAATCACTTGGCGATTATGGTCTTTTATAGAGGCTTCAAAAGGACCATAAACAGGTGGTTGTATAATAATGGTGTCTTTTTCTTTTGTGAAGGTTAAGATACTCATTACAATAGAAGGTACAACTCCAGGGCTAAATAACAACTCTTTTTTCTCCACAATCCATTGATGTCTTTTATATACCCAATTTATGAAGGCTTGATAAAAATCATCTCCTAATGCTGTATAACCAAAGATTCCTTGGTTTAACCTTTCCAGCAAAGCTTCACGAACTTCAAGGGGTGCCTGAAATTCCATATCTGCTACCCAAAGAGGTATTAAATCCTCTTTACCATATCTTTCTTTTAAAGCATCCCATTTAATGGATTCATTATTTTTTCTTGATTGTACTTCGTCAAAATTATAGACCATGTCTTCCCCCCCTAAAACTGAATTCTCTTTTTACACTTCTCTTTTCATACCCTTATTGGCTCACATTAAAACATTATTACCAATACCTTCAAGAGCATTGACAGTAGTGTGACATATTCAGTAAAATAAGGTTAGAGGTGATATGATGAACTATAAGTCTCAATTAGGTTACATTATGGACTTGCTTGAAATCACAGGTAAAGATTTGGCACATAAAATCAATGTTGATCGTACATTGGTGAGTAAGTGGAAAAACAACGCAAGGCAAATCAAGCCTAACAATGTACATTTTAATAATGTCATTCAAGCACTTATTGATTTTAACCATGAAAGAAAAGATAGTATACTAGACCGATTCTTTCATAAGGTTTATCCAAAAGAAGATCGTAACGAACCGGATTATCTTGAGGTCTGTCTTCATTTATGGTTAGACGGACATGAATTAGGCAACTTCAATAATGTCAATGATTGGCGTACTTCAAAACATGCATTATATGCAACCAATGTAGAAATTTATCAAGGCAATCAAGGCAAACGTGATGCCATTATTGACTTTTTTAATTATGCGCTAGATATGCCAGCAGGTCAGGAAATATTTATTTCTGATTATGAAACCCAAAATTGGCTTTTTGAAGATGAATCTTATTACAGTCTTTATCAAGATAAAATTCAACAATTGATCAAAATCGGCCATAGACTTACAATTATTCATCATATGTCGTCCATTGATAACCAACCAAAAACCATTGGTCTTAGAAAGTTTAACATCTATTATTCTGGTAATGTCACTTCCTATTACAATGACACCTATAAGGATGTTACACAAGAACCAAGTATCTATATTATACATAGACAGATGGCAATGACTTCAATATGTTCCGATTTAATAGAAGATCATCGTTATATAACCATGTTAAGAGATCCTTTTTCAATATCACATTATGTAAAGACCTTTGTCGGTAGACTACAACATGCAAAACTTTTAGTTTCATCCTTTTCTTTACATGCCAATAACTTAAGTGGATTCAAAGACGAATGGCATTCAATTGGCATGAAAAGTAACATGTATTATTCAGTACCTCAATTGCCATTGCCTGTTTTCTCAGAAGATTTATTACAACGCATTTTCAAAGAGAATAATATAAAAGAATCCTCTCAGCAATTACTCTTAACCACTTTTAGACAAAATCAAAATCTATTTTTTAATGCAATAGACTCTCATGATGTGGATTTGATTATTGATCAAGAAGAACTTGAGTTTATGTTTGAAAGTCCGTTGGTGACGTTACAGGAAATCAGTTCTATTTGCAGAACAAAAGTAACAATTTCACAAGACTTATTTAGAGATATTATCAAACATGTTTGTATTGTACAAAGCAAATATCCTCGTCTACATATTACGATCATGCCTTTTTCTCAAGCTCGATTGGTTCAAAATATTGCTTTATGGGTTTTTGAAGACAAAAGACTATACACTATTAATATGATAGAAGGCTCTAACTTTGTGGTCTCAGATGCCCCAATGATTTTAACTTATGTTCAGGAGTATTTGAAACAATTGCTTATGGAAAATGAAAATGATGATACCTTGTGTCATTACTTAGACTAAAAAACAACCTCACTATTTTGGGAGGTTGTTCTCATTTGATGATAAACTACATTTGCGCTCTATTTTTATTCTTCAAAGACAATGTAACTGTAGGGTTTAAACTCTAAATGTTTTGATTTGATCACTTCGTTTAGCATTAGAATATTGCCATAATTCAAATTAGAGACGATATGGGTTTTATTTGTAGGATTCAAAATAAATGTGGTTTTATTTTTTCTATATGATAACAATTGATCATGTAAATGAAACCATTCCATTGTTGTGGTTTTAAAATCAGGTTTTTCATTTCTTAAATGAATTAAATGTTTCATAAACAGATAAAAAGGTGCCTCTAGATGATTAAAGGTCATACATGAACGATGATCTTCACAGTTATGCCCTTTTTCACCTGGCATAGGAATTTCAGAACCATAGTAGATACAAGGCGAACCTGATTGTGACATCATAAACAAATATGCTAAGGCAACTTTGCTCTGATTGTTATTAGCAATTGACAATATACGACTTGTATCGTGTGAATCCAATAAGTTAAAATTATTCTCTGTTACTTGTAAGCTATAGCTAATTTTCACTTGATCTACCCGAGAAGTAAATTCATTTTTTGTAATCTCTTCGGTGCAAAAATACTGTAGAATAGCTTCTGTTAAGGGATAGTTCATAGCCACATCAAATTGATCTCCCTGTAACCAAGGCTGAGCATCATGCCATATTTCACCCAAGAGGAAAACCTCTGGATTTACTTGATGAACTGCCTTTCTAAACAATCGCCAAAATTGATGGTCCACTTCATTGGCTACATCAATACGCCATGCGTCCACGTTAAATCTTTCAATCCAATATTGCCCTACTTTTAGAAAATATTCAATAACTTCAGGATTTTCTGTGTTTACTTTTGGCATGGCTTTACTTCTTCCAAATGTTTCATAATTCAAATGATTGCCATTAAGTAAATGAAAGGGTTTATCATAAACAGGAAACCTATGAATATGAAACCAGTCCTTATAAATACTATTTTCATTATGCTTGACCACATCCTGCCACATTGGCGACAAATGTCCCATATGGTTAAACACTGCATCCAACATAATTTTTATGCCACGTTCATGGGCCTCATTGACGAATCTTTCAAAGGTTTCTTCATCTCCCAAGCTGGGATCAATTTTCATATAATCAATGGTATCATATCTGTGGTTCGTATTGGCTTCAAAGATTGGACACAAGTAAATACCAGTAATACCTAGATCTTTTAAATAATCCAAGTGATCCATTATCCCTTGAAGATCACCCCCCATAAAATTATCGTTGTTAGGTCTTGTCATCCAAGGCATAACATTCTTAGGATTAATGGAAGAATCTCCATTGGCGAAACGATCTGGAAATATTTGATACCACACCACATCTTTAACCCATTTCGGAATTTTATGCACATCTCCCTCATTTAAATACGGGAAACAGTAGAAATTTGACATTTCATTCAGTGCATAATCATTTTTTTTGTCTAGTATCACTATTTTTCTCTCACCAAATAAGATGCTTTCATCAGGATCCGATAAGATAAAGGCATATCTTGATCTTTTCTTTTTTGGTTTATAAAAAGTTGACCAGTAATCATAATATGCAGTCGTCGCTTCTTTCACCATGGATACATTTTCTCCACCACTCCATCCAGATGCGTTCGAAGCACTTAGATTACCACCATCTGCACCGCCGTGAGACCAAATATATGGATCTCCAATTCTTAATATAACTGAATCAACATCATCTTTTTTGGTTCTTAAACGAATATGAAGGGTTTCAGCATCGTATCCATAAGACATGTTGGATTTTGGAATATGTAGTAAACTTTCTCTTGTAATCATAGTATCCTCCTACTTGACATCATAGCATAAGACACTTTATTATGTATGTATATTTAAGTCATTATATGTATATAGGAGCACATATGGATTATTTATCACAAGATTTGACTCTTTTTGATCCACAATTATTTTTTTACTTTAGAAACAAATATAAACCAGAAATACAAAATTACTTAAACGAAAAGCATCATCATGAAATTAAAAATGAAATTTCACTTGATGATAAAAGAAATCTCATGTTTATCTGGAATGGGATATTGGTTAAAGAAATTGTCCATATAGGATATACTTTTGAGCATCTAGCCAATCATTACAATTCCTTCTATGAGAAAATCAAACTGTCTAAGGATTTGGAAGGCTTACAAAGTCTTGAGATTTCAATGTTTTCAAAATACATTGACATTATCATTCACCAACAAGAATTTACGGATCATCTTTTGGTGAATAAAATACTGCACTATTTGTATTTGCATATTGAAGATGACGTTTCACTCATAAAACTTACAAAGGCCTTGAACATTTCTCAAAGTTATGCCTCAAGAATCTTTCATGAAGTCATGGATACTTCAATTATCAAATACAGTAAATATTTGAAAATTGAACGGGCAAAAGCATTATTGAAAACCAGTGAATCCATTACCAATATCGGTGAAAAGCTTGGATTCTATGATCAGTCTCATTTTTCAAGAACCTTTAAGAATCTAACTGGGATGTCACCACAAACCTACAAAACAAAAGAAAAAAACTATTAAAACATGAAACTAAGGGTATCAATGGAATGCCTTTGTTATATTTCTACAATCCTTAATGGAAAATCAACATGAAACCTTAAAAAAAGGATTTATTCCTGTAGAATAACAAAGTACTAAATTATAAAGGAGATTATATATGGGTTTTACTTTATTAGATTGGTTTGGTTACTTTGCATCTTTAGTGGTTTTGATATCATTATTAACCAGTTCAATTATCAAATTAAGATGGATTAATTTATTTGGCGCAGCAATGTTTTCTACATATGGTATGTTGATTCACAGTTTACCAACTGCAGCAATGAATGCAGGTATTGTAGTCATTGATATTTATTATTTAATTAAAATTTACTCATCAAAAGAGTACTTTCAAATGCTTGAATTATCAACTCACTCAAATTATTTTACCAACTTCATCAAATTTTATCACGATGAAATCGAACAATTTTTCGGCGCTAAGTCTTTTGAAATTCATGAAAACACTATAGGTTTTTATGTACTGAGAAATATGGTGCCAGCAAGTTTATTCGTAGGACAACCAGTAGATGAACACACATTAATGGTTCAACTTGATTTTGCTACACCAGCTTATCGTGATTTTAAAATTGGTAAATACATTTATGAAAAACATTCAGAGTTCTTCATTAATCATGGTTTTACAACATTACAAGCAAAAGCGAACAGTAAACAACATGAGTCTTATTTAATTAAAATGGGATTTAACAAAAAAGATGAATTCTACGTTAAAAATCTTAAATAACAAAAAAAGCTAATCTTATTGGATTAGCTTTTTTCATACATATCATTATTTCTCCTATTTTGAATATAGATACTTTTCCATAACAACATAGTATTGACCTTCTTTTTCAAAGGTTTCCTGAGTTTTTTCTAAGCCAAATTTTTCATAGAAACCGGATTTGTCGATTCTTGCATTGCACCAAATTCTATGAATACCCTTTTCCTTGGCAAATGAGATTATGTATGATAGCAATTGTGTACCAATCCCATTTCCCTGATGACTTTCCAGTGTTGCGAATTTCCTAAATTGAGCTTCATCATTTTCAATAAATAACGAAATAACAGAAACCAGTTTATCTTCTACAAGATATCCAAAATGATAGCCCTCTGGATCATTTTTTATTTCAGAAAAAGAAAGAGGATATTCTGGCCACATTACCGCTTGCCTAATAGGCAATGCTTCTTTATAATCAATGACTATGATCATTATTCAAGAACCGCCATCACTTGACCCGCAATGATTAATACAGAGATCAAAAATCTTGCAAAGTGATGCGTTTTATTGATTTTGCCATACAAATAAATACCATTTAATATTGCTGATAAATGTGCCAAAAGCAATCCTGCCGTCAAAATTCCAATACTTAAATACCCCTCTAAAAATACAGAAATGACCATCAACAAGCCACCTATACCCAGGACTAAAGCTGATTTTTTTGTAATATTTTTGTATTTACCTTGCAACATAGCTGCTGTTAAATTTAAACCACCATATACACCAATTACTAAATCTAAAAACATGTTTCCTCCATTATTTCTTTTAATGTTTCATCATCAAGTTCATTGAGTTTAATTAAACTACTTTTCATTATACATTGCGCTTTTTTTAACTGATCAATTTTTTGATTTACAGATTCCAGCTTCTCTGAAAATAAGATCTTAAAAGGCGTCAAGTCCTTTAAATTCCCACTTTCAATTCGTTTTTCCATTTCAAATATACTTTTAATTTCTTCTATTTTAAAAGTCGCGGATTTTAAGGTTTCTATAAGTTGCATTTTTTCTAAATCCGTATCATTATAAATTCTTTGCGCGTTGATACGTTTTGGAACCAATAGTCCCAAGCGGTCATAATATCTTAATGTATCTATACTGACTTGAGTTTTTTTTGAAAAATCACCTATTTTCATATGTCCTCCCTTAAACATTATATATCCTTAAGTTAACTTAAGGTCAAGATTTTTTTAACTTGCATCTAAAAATTCTTTTTGTTACTATAAAGTTGAAAGCGCTTTCATCGACTTGTTGACGTCCACCCGTAAACAATCATAAAGTTTCTTTCAAACTTGCGCATATTTTTTTTGGCCCAAAAGTTAAAGCGCTTTAATTTAGGAGGAGAAATGAAGAAAATAATAGCATGGTTATTAGTTTGTACACTCTGTTTTCAAATGGCAACTTTTGCTGCAACCCCAGATTCAGAAGATTATAATCCTGAAGAGCAAATTCTGGATTATTATGAACAGTGGAAAAACGGAAATCACTATGATGTGAATGGAGAATTACGTGAAGCACCAGGATATGTCCAAAGCTTTTTATTGCCCGAAAGTCACCGTTTACCAGGCGAGCTTGAAGGCTCTAATTTAGGTGCTGTTGTGGTCATGGTGCCAAACGGCACCCCAGAGGAATTACCAGGTGACTATTGTGTTTCTACTGATGAAGCCATGGGATATGGTATGATTATCGCTGCACTCATGGAGGATCAAGAGCTTTTTGACGATTTATACCGCGTTGTATCTTATTATGACAACTTCAAATGGGTTGGAGAAAATGAGGATCAACCTTTATGGGAAGAAAATCTTACTTCATGGGCTATTCCTGCAAAACCTGGAAAAAACTGGTTTGAAACTGACTATTTCAAGGCTTTGACTGATGAAGCAAAAGAGGAATGGATGAATGATGGTGTACAATATGATCCTTTATATCTAGAAGGTACAACAATTAAAGAGTCTGTAATTGTGGGAGAACCTAAAAACGAGGAAAACTGTTCTGGATCAGCAATGGACGGAGAATTAGACATTGCTTATGCTCTATATCTTGCCCATGATCGATTCGAAACTGCCGATACAACCTTTTATTTAGATGCTGCAAGAAATCGCTTTAAAGCCTTATTTGAAGGCATTATTATCCCATACGGTACACATATTCATCCAGATGGCACAGAAACTTTGTTGTTGCCTACTGGGGATTATTTTTCATCATACGAAGTTGATGGTGTCGAAATTACAGCAGCCTTAACAAGACCATGTGATTGGATGATGAGCCACATTAGAACTTACTATAATGACACCGGTTATGAACCGGCTTTAAAACTTATTGAGGACACATACAAGGAAGCCTTTCTCATTAAAAATGAAACAACAGGATTTATGGCTGACTTCTATAAATGGGTACCCAATGGCGATCAAGATATTTTAGTGCCAGCTGAAGATGAAGTAGCCAACGAATGGCTTACAGATTACTTTTATATGAACTCTGCACGCTACCCTTTTAGACAAACCATGGATACTTTACATTATGGCGATCAAAGGGGCTTAGAACTTTCTTTGCCAATTTTAGAATATTTTTATGAAACCTATGGTTTTGATGAAGAAGAAGACTTTTGGAATTATCCCTATGCAGGATATTCTCTTGATGGTATCCCCCATGAAGATACCATGTGGAAAAATCAACCTCTTAATGATAGTTTGTATGTGACTGCCTATGCAACAGAGAGTTATCAAGACTTCTTGAATTGGGGCTGGGATGATATGGCTTATAACTTTACTAGTCGATATGATGATTGGTCAGAAAACGGTTTGGGTGTTGATCCTTATCACAGTGGCTATTTTGGAGATACTTGGAACCTCTTAGGTTTATTGACGGTAAGTGGCATTTGGACTACACCAATCATTCATAAAGATGACGATACTTGGATGAAAGACCAGCATTACAATTTAGAGGATGAAGTGATCTATAAAGGTGTTCATTATATTTGTGTTCAAAGCCATGAAAGCAGGTTCTATTGGATTCCTTCTATGGTGACTGCCTTATGGGAGAGAAAAATGACAGATCAAATCGTTACAACATGGTATCCTCAAATTCGTTACGAAATCAATGATTTAGTGGAATTCAAAGGACAACTATACAAATGTGTCTTTTCTCATTTATCTTATAGCCACTGGACACCAGATACCACACCATTTTTATGGATTCAAGAACATTAAAATAAGCCTGCATATGCAGGCTTTTCATTCCAAAAGTTTTAAAAATAAGATAGCAAACTTCTAAACCACTATTTAAGCTGTTTCACTACCCACTGAGTCGATTCAATACATTTCGCTATAAGTTCAGGTGATAATTCAGGATTGATTGTTTCTTCACTGGCAATGGCAATATTCGACATGCTCATAGCTGTTTTTATGGTTGAAACAATATCCAAATTATGCATATAACCATACCCTAAACCAGCAACAAAAGAATCTCCTGCACCTGTTACATTACATACATTTACATTTATTGCAGTGATTTTATACGCTTCTCTTTGATCTGTATAGAAAATACCTTCACAATCTAAACTGATAAAAACATGATCAACGCCTAAATCTAAGAAGTATTGCCCTGCTTTTAACAAGTCCTCATCACTATTAATTTCAATGCCAGACATAACTTCTGCTTCATAACGATTAGGCTTAATCGTGTGAAAATATGGAATCAAATGCTTAATACTTATAGCCTTTTCTGCTGAAACAGGATCTAAAATAAATTTCGTCTTTCCTTGGAAGGATTTCAAAATATATTCAAGCATTTCAGGACTGTCAGCATCTAAAAACAAATACTCAGCCTGTTTTATAATATCTGCTTTTGAATCTATAAAATCCGTAGTCATTTCATTAAGAGCTTTCATATCAGCTATTGCAGAAACCATTTCACCCATTTCATTGAGTATCGCTAAATAGGTTGGTGTCCCTGATCCTTTTATGATCAATGAATCTGACATATCATAACCATGCAATAAAGAATGTTCAATCATTGAACGACCTTTTTCATCATCACCAATAACAGAAATAAATCTTGTATTTACATGTACTCTTGCTAAGTTTTCAGCGATATTTCTACAAACGCCTCCAAAAGACATTTTCACGCGACCAGGTGTAGAATTATAAGGTCTATATTTTGATGTACTGAAGCCAAAAATATCAACTACTGACGCTCCAAATACGACTACATAAGGTGTATGATCCATATTTTCCTCCTCACAGTTTTCTATTGTATCACAGATTAGGAAAATAACAAGCTTATACGGTTTGTTCTTCTAGCTCATCCGAATTGTCTACTTTAACCTTTATAGCGACATATAAATTTACTAAAGATAATGAAGCAGCCATAAAGAATATATATTGAGGACCAAATTTGCCCCAGACAATACCACCTAAAAAGGCACTAAAAATAGAAACAATATGATCCAGACTAAGTCCTAAAGATAAAGAAGGTGTGAAGTCTTGTGGATCCACTAAAATTTGTTTCAAATAAATCGTTCTAATTAAACCCATTTGAGTGGACATTCTATCAATAATAAAAATTAAATATGCCAAGAATACAGGAACACCTACTAATGCCAAATTCCCATTTGTAAAACCTGCTGCTAAAAATCCATATAGGACATATACCCCAATAAATGATAAGGCATCAGCATATAACATGGTTTTAATACCAAACTTGTCAGTCCATCGGCCTAATGCTGGAATAAAAAATATCCCTATAAAAGAACCAACGATGGATAATACGGCTATAGTGTCCGGTCCTTTACTTAGAGTTTCTATAAGCACCCAAGGACCATATACAAGCATAATTTGTTTTTGAACCCCTAACATAACTGTTAGTACATAATAATATTTGTATTCCTTTCTGACAATAAATTTTACTTTCTTTTCATGAACGATTTTATGTCTTAAGGATTTAGCTAAGAAACCATATAAAATAAGAACACCAATTAATAAAAAGCCAGAAACAATAAAAATCCATTTAATATCTGTTTTGAAACTGAATAGCTCTGTTCTAAAACCGATAAAGACAATCACAGCTGACAACATGGTAAATCCAGTGAAAACGCCTTTAAATTGTCCCATACGTTTCCCGACTTTTTTGTCTTCTATTAAATCCATCCCAATACTGTCTCTTAAAGGCATTCCCATATGCATACCCATAGAGTTTATAAAAAGGAAAATTAACATAATTTCAAATGGAGGTGTCATTACCCCTAGTATTAGAATGCCAATAATAGTAAGAGATTGAGCAAAAACTGCTATTCTAATATCTGAAAAACCTGCTAAAAAACCAATTACCACAACAGTAATTACTCCAGGCAATTCCCTTGGGAATTCTATTAATCCTCTTTGAAATGCTGTAACATCATAAACATCTTTAAAGTAATTTGAAATAACACCATTACTTAAACCTAAACCTAATGCTGACACCGATAACAAAATAAAATAAATTTTTAGACTCGGTGAAAGACTATTCCATTTTTCTTTCATATGCACCTCATAATATTTCTGTATCCTAAATAATTATATCACGATAACCATCAAATACAACTCAAACATTATTTTTCTATTAAGCTTCACAAGTTCTATTGGTATTTCAAACAGACCTCTCTATAATAGAAAAGAGGTGAAAAAGATGGAAAAAATCGGTTTAGTGTTAGAAGGTGGCGGTTTCAGAGGCTTATTTGTAGAAGGTGTTACTCAATTTCTACTGGAAGAGAAGATTTTTCTTCCTTATGTCATTGGTGTTTCCATGGGTGCTACCAATGGTTTTAATTATATCAGTCAACAAAAAGGCAGAAATTTAGAAATTATTAAGACCTTTATTCATGATCCACGTTATCTCAGTAAAAGAAATCTCTTTAAAGAAGGTAGTTTGTTTGGTATGGATTTTATCTTTAATGATATTACATATGAGCATATTAAATACGATTTTGAGACCTACAACTCTTCTGACCAAGAATTAGTCATTGGTGCAATGAACTGTATCACCGGACAAACTTCTTATTTCTTTAAATCAAAATGTCAGATGGATGAAATGCTTCTTGCTTTAAGAGCTTCTATTAGTCTACCTTTTGTTTCAAAAATGGTCTATCACAACAATATCCCCCATTTAGATGGTGGGTTAACAGATCCCATACCTGTGGAAAAAGCTTTTAACGATGGTTGTACAAAAGTCATTGTGATTTCAACGAGAGATGCGCATTATGAGAAAGCCTCATTTAAAGGCGACTTGTTCAGCAAATATTTTTATAAGGATTATCCAGAAGTGACTTATGCATTAAATCATCGCCCAGTTATTTATAATCAAACTCAAAAGAAATTATTGGAACTGGAAAGGACAGGAAAGCTTTTGATGATTAGACCAAACAAACCATTGCAAGTTGGTCGTACGGAAAAGAATCTTAACAAGATTCAAGAGGTTTATAATCAAGGGTATAAAACAGCAACATCATTAAAAAATGAAATTCTTAATTTCATTCAAAAATAAGGAGATGCTTCCAAAGGACTCACTTTGGAAGCATTTCTTTAATAAGCATCTAAACTTTGTATACTTAAAATTATTCTTTCTTCAACCGCTTTTGCTAAATCAAAAGCTTCCATATTATCACTGACCATATGAATCAAGGCAGTCGGTTTGAGCATTCCAATTCGAGTAATTTCATTGACTTTATGCAGTACAACTTTGCAAGGTAAAAAATATCCAATATTTTCTGAAATTCCTAAGATTTGATGCGCATAGATAGGATTACAAACTTCTAAAACATAAAAATCTTTTTCATAAGGCAAATCATGCTCTTTAAATTTGTCTTTAAAATTCAAACTGAACAATGTACCAAATCCATTTTCCTTCAAAGCAACTTGTAAAGCCTTAAAAGTATCCTCAAGACTTCTCTCTGTTGCGATTTCATAAACAAATTCCATAAACACCTCCTATTTGGATTATATCCACAAATAAGATTTTCATTCAGCTATTTTAAACTTTCTTCAAGACAATGCCATCCTAAAGTACCACACTTAGCTCTTGCAGGCATTCTATTTAAACTCTCAAAAGCAATGGCATCTTCAAGAGATTCCAATTCTTCTTCAGTGAGACTTTCACCACGTATCATTCTAAAAAAGATATCTGCTTTTTCTTTGGCAAATGCCACGGTCTCACCCTTTACCATATCAATCATAATTGACATGGAAGCCTGGCTAATGGCACAGCCTGATCCTATATACCCTGCATCTACTATGATGTTATCTTTTACAATCAGTTGCAAGGTTAAATCATCTCCACAATTTGGATTGTGTCCTCTCTCTACATGATCAGGGTGATCCAGTTCTCTTTTATTGTGCTTGCTTTTGTTGTGTTCCAAAATCAATTCACTATAAATACTATTCATAAAACACCTTCTTTACTTCATTGATTGCGTTGTACAATTTATCTATATCGTCTCTTGTATTAAAGACACTGAAAGAAACCCTACATGTACTTTGTAAGTTTAAATGATGCATCAGTGGCTGACAACAATGATGTCCAGCTCTTATGGCAATGTGATGACTATCAAGAATGCTTGCCACATCATGGGGATGAACCTCTTTAAGATTAAAAGTAATCAGAGCACCTCTATGATTTAATTCAGTAGGTCCATAGATTTCAATGGCATCATCTGATTTCATTTTTTCATAAGCATAGGTTGTTAATTCAGCTTCCACTGCATGAATATTTTTCAGACCGATTTCTTCTATAAACTCTATCGCTTTTGTTAGCCCAAGTACCCCTTCAACATTTTGAGTACCAGCTTCCAATCTTTCGGGAAGAGGCGCAAAGGAACTAGTTTGCTCAGTAACATACTCGATCATGTCACCACCCGTCAAAAATGGATGGAAGGTATCAAGTAATTCATATCTGCCATAAAGAACCCCAATACCCTGAGGTCCAAACATCTTATGACCTGAAAAAACCAACAAATCTGCATTTAAAGCTTGTACATCCACTTCCATATGCCCAACACCTTGAGCTGCATCTAAAAGCTTAATTGCACCAACAGCATCTGCTTTATCAAATACAGATTTTACATCATGTATCACACCAATGCCATTTGAAATAATAGGCAAACTAACTAAAAATGTATTTTCATCAATTTTATCAAGCTCTGAATCAAGAAATTGACCTGTTTCATCACAATATAAATATCTTAATTCAAAGCCCAAGTGCTTTAATTGTTGGAAAGGTAAGATATTACTGTGATGATTGGTAATGGAAAGGACAATATTTTGATGACTTTTAATTTCATGCATCACGTATCCATATGCAATCAAGTTTAAACTCTCAGTGGCATTTCTCGTAAAGATAATTTCTTCACTGCGATTAGCATGTATAAAATCTCTTACAGCATCTCTTCCCCTTTCGTAAATTTCTGTAGAACGTACAGATAAAATATGCGCACCTCTATGAGGGCTTCCGTTATGTTCTTCATAATAGTGTACAATTTCATTAATAACACTTTCAGGCTTTTGGGAAGTTGCTGCATTATCTAAATATATGATTTCAGGATGATGCTTCAAAAGTGGAAAATAATCTCTATACAACATAATCTATTCCTTCTTCTATCCATTTGTGAAGTGTCTCTTTTACGGTGTCCACTTCAACGGCTTGTACAATTTCTGAAAAAGCAGATTCTATAATCAACAATTTTGATTGATTCTCAGACAATCCACGACTCATCAAATAGAATAGTTGTTCCTCATCTACTTGTCCAATACTTGCACCGTGTTCTCCAATAACATCGTCTTCAGAACACATTAAGGCTGGAATGGAGTCCGCATTCACATCATCACTTAAAAGTAAAACTACTTCTTCTTCTTTTCCAACGCTTTGTGCAGACCCATCATGAAATTCCAAAGTTCCTCTAAAAACTTTTTTTGCATGGCCTGATAAAACACCTTTACCTAGAATTCTAGATTCTGATTTTTTACCAAAATGATTCACGGTCATAGAAATATCAATTCCATCTTCATTGGATCCCAAATAAGCCGATTGCATTTCTGCTTTAGCCTGGTAACCTAAAAGATTGACTTCATAGTTAACAATATTTCTTTTACCACCTATTTGGAAATCAATAATCTCTATTTTTCCATTCTCTTCAACTTCTATTAAATTCTCATCCACGAAAATACTATTTCTTGATGTATTTTGTAACTTAACCAGTTTTAAAGATGCTCCTTCTTTAACCACGATTTTTGTCATGCCATGGTGAATCATTTCATGATCATAAATAAGAATAACGGTTTTTGTCACATAGGGTTCTATAATAATCGTATTATTTTCAATAATTTCAGTTTGGTCGAAATGTAGGCAAAACTGTTTTGAAGATTCCTTTTTCAACCACAACTGGTAACCTGAATTCTTATGGGTCTTAATATAAGTATCATACCCAATCCCTAAACTTCGATCAAAGTGTTTTTTAAGGGGATGAACTAAAACATCATGAACTAAAGCGTTAAGATCTCCCAATTTGACTTTAGGAATAATGTGTTTGGTTGGGTGAATCATTGCTTCTTCAGGTAAAGGTATCCTTTTAAAATTAAGTCCGGCTTGTTCTAATGTAAATGCTGTCATGATACCTCCTAACCTACAACGCCTTCTAATTCCAATGTAATTAAGTTATTTAATTCAACTGCATATTCCAATGGCAGTTCTTTTGTTATGGGTTCTACAAAACCTCTGACTATCATAGCTTTTGCTTCACTTTCAGGAATACCACGTGACATCAAGTAAAATATAGTATCATCAGAAATTCTACCAATTTTTGCTTCATGTCCAATATCTATTTTACTATTATCGACTTCAATAATTGGTAAAGTATCTGATAAGGATCCATGATCAAGAATTAAAGATTCACAATTCACACTTGCTTTCACGTGATGAGCATTCTTCGCTGCTCTCAACAAGCCTCTATAAAAGGCATGACCACCACCTTTTGAAATGGATTTTGAGTTTACAATTGATGTGGTATGAGGTGCTGCATGAACAACTTTTGTACCAGTATCCAAGTACTGCCCTTCTGCAGCAAAGGTTATACCTGTAAACTCAGATTTTGCATACTCACCTCTTAAAATACTCATTGGGTAAAGCATGGAAATTTTTGAACCAAAAGAGCCCGATACCCATTCAATTTTACCTCGTGCATCCACAACTGCTCTTTTTGTATTCAAGTTATACATATTTCTTGACCAATTCTCAATGGTAGAATATCTTAATTCTGCTCCTTCTTTAACAAACAACTCAACAGCTCCTGCATGAAGGTTTTGTACAGAATATTTCGGTGCTGAACAACCTTCAATAAAATGAAGTTTCGCATTTTTTTCAACAACAATCATTGTATGTTCAAATTGACCTGCACCTTTCGCATTTAGTCTGAAATATGATTGCAATGGAAACTCAACATGCACTCCTTCAGGGACATAAACAAATGAACCTCCTGACCAAACTGCACCATGTAAGGCTGCAAACTTGTGATCCTGTGGTCTAATAAGGGTCATAAAATATTCTTTTACGATATCTGGATGCTCTTTCACTGCAGATTCCATATCCGTATAGACTACACCTTGATCGATTAATTCTTGTTTTATGGAATGATAAACCACTTCAGAATCATATTGAGCACCAACACCAGATAATGACTTTCTTTCAGCTTCTGGTATACCAAGTCTTTCAAAGGTTTCTTTAATATCATCAGGAACGTCATCCCATGAATGCTGCTGTTCTATATCGGGTTTCACATAATGAATAATATTTTCAACATCTAAATCTGATAGATCCGCTCCCCACATTGGAACTGGTTTTGATTTATAAATTTCTAGGGCTTTCAATCTCTTTTCAAGCATCCAATCCGGTTCTTTTTTTTCTTTTGAAATGCTTGTAATAATGTCTTCATTTAATCCTTTATCGGTTCTAAATACATGGCGTTCTTCATTAACAACATCATATATGCCACGATCAATGTCTGCTACTTGTGTCTTTTTTGCCATAATTTACTCCTATCTATAGCTTTCAAACCCTTTTAGATCAATTTCTTTAGCGATTTCGATTGTACCACTCTTTACAATCTTGCCATCAACCAAAACATGAACAAAATCGGGTTTAATATATTCCAAAATCTTATTATAATGAGTAATAATCAGTAAACTATTGTCTTCTCTGATGAAAGAAGTCAAGTTTTCATAAACTGATCGTATGGCATCGATATCAAGACCAGAATCGGTTTCATCTAAGATGGCTAATTTAGGCTTTAACATTGCCATTTGTAGAATCTCATTTTTCTTTTTTTCTCCGCCAGAAAAACCTTGATTCAAATAGCGTTCCAAATATTCATGTTTCATTTCCAATTTATCCATAATCCCATGCGCTTCTTTTCTGAATCTTGAAGTCATAGGTAAAAATCCTGTTTTTTCTTTTATACTTGTTTTTAAGAAGCTTTCAACGGTAATGCCAGGCACTTCCTCTGGATATTGGAAAGATAAAAACAAACCCTTTTTTGCTCTTTCATCCACTTTCATTTCCAATAAGTTTTCTTCAAAAAATAAAGCTTCACCATCAGTGACTTCATAATTTGGGTGTCCCATTAGAACATTGGCCAAAGTAGACTTACCAGCACCATTAGGTCCCATAATCAAATGAATCTCACCTTCGTTTATGGTTAAATCCAATCCTTTTAAAATATCTTTGCCATCAGCTTCTGCTTTTAATCCTTTTATATTAAGTATGGTTTTCATATTGCCTCCTAATTCCTACTATTTTACTGAGAATTCTTTTCAACATAATAATATACTATTTCAGTCCACTTTGTCAACAAAAAGAATGCATCCTTTTTACCAAAGGATGCAACTTAATGCAATCATGAATTGTCCCATAAAATAAAATGGTGGTGCTTGTCCCATAGGGAAATTCACATCGATAAAATGATAGATTCCTAACTGGCAATCTCCAGCGAAGAAAGATATGGAGCCTATGGTGATCAATGCACTTTGCCATACATTGAAATAATCTGTACCAAAGGTTAATATTGCTCTTCCAATAACCATGGTGAATACAAATAAGTAAATGGTAATCCCTATCATTTCAACTGTAGTAGGTTTCCTTGAATCTTTATATTTATACTTATTAAAGACAAACATCAAAATCAAATAGATAAAAAGCATAATAATTGTTACTTTCCAATCGCTTTTATGTATACCTCCCAGCCTTGCCCAAGTGATACCATAAGTAGAGATGGCAAAGAGAAATAAAATCATTCCTTTAATAAAGCCTTTTGGATCAGAACGATCAACTAAAAGTCCATCTGCTACAGCTGAAATGAGTAAAGCTACTGCAATCCAAATGACATACTGTGTTTGGTGATCTTCTGCCCACAAACCGGTTAAAGCAATGAACAGTACAACAACGGTGGTGCCAGGTTGACAAATGGTAACCCATTTATCTTTGTTCTTTATTCTACCTACACAATCTCCAATCATTAAAACAAAAAATAACGGTATCAAAATAAAATAAATCATAATTACCCCCTTTTTACTCATTATGACATATAATGTAAATTTTAAAAACGAAATGAGAAAAACTTAACATTGTAAGAAAAAAAAGAACAGCTAAACTGCTCTCTTAAGATTTGATTTTGATGCTTTTCATCACATTTTTATTTAAGTCTTTAATCATGAAAACGCCATCTTCTAAAATGCCATAACTGTTTGGATTGTTTTCCTTTGGTAAAGTAATTGAACCTGGATTTAAGTAATACACCTGTTCTAATTTTTCTGCCATGGGCAAGTGAAAATGACCATGTATAAATACATCACCAGGATTTAAGTCTGGCATTTGATTTCTATTATACAAATGTCCATGAGTCATGAAGATTTTATAGCCATCCATGAGTAAAAGATGATAATCTCCTAAAATAGGGAAATTAAGCACCATTTGATCCACTTCACTATCACAATTACCCCTTACTGCTATAATTTTACTTTTATATGGATTTAACAAATCAACAACCTCAGCTGGTGCATAATCTTTTGGTAGAGGATTTCTAGGCCCATGGTAAAGAACATCCCCTAAGATCACCATTTGGTCCGCTTTTTCCTCTTCAAACAATCTAATGGCTTCTTTTGCATAATAACTTGAACCGTGTATATCTGATACAAAAAATAGTTTCATAAAACACCTCCATCTATAGTTTATCAAAATAATATCTCTTCGGCTACTGTTGACATAATATATTTTTTTACATTAAACGTTCGGTTTTTTAACGTTTTTTTTTGATTTTTAAAGAAAATGTAAAAAAAAGTTCGATTTAAGTCGGATATTATTCTTGTTTTTTTAAATAAAGTACACTATAATGAAGTAAATTAAACAAAATTCGTATAAGTTTGGCAATATGGGCCATCCGTTTCTACAAACTACCGTAAATAGTTATAGGCTACGAGTTCAATCGACTAAGGGTATACCTGTTTTTTTGGTATATTTGTTGGACTCTGCTTGCAGAGTCTTTTTTATTGAAAAAATAGGAATACAGAAGGAGATTTTAATGCAGTTGTTAAAAGAAAAAATACTCAGTGAAGGCCGTGTCGTTGGAGAGGAAATACTTAAAGTAGATTCTTTTCTGAATCACCAACTAGATGTGGAACTTTTACAGGCAATTGGACAAGAGTTTCATCGAAGATTTGGTCACAAAAAAATCACCAAAATCTTAACCATTGAAGCTTCAGGAATTGGTATTGCTGCCATTGCTGCAACATATTTCAAGGTACCCGTTGTCTTTGCTAAGAAAGTTCAATCTAGAAATTTAGATAAGGAAACGTTCAAGACACAAGTATATTCTTTTACAAAACAAACCAATTACGATGTGCAAGTTTCAAAACGCTATATGAATTCTTCAGATCAAATTTTGATTTTAGATGACTTCTTAGCCAATGGACGGGCAGCTTTAGGCTTAATTGATTTAGTTGAGCAAGCTGGTGCATCAGTAGCTGGTGTAGGTATTGTTATTGAAAAATCTTTTCAAGAAGGCGGTCAATTACTCAGAGAGAAAAACATCCATTTGGAATCCTTGGCAGTTGTCAATCGATTTGTAAATGGACAGGTAACTTTTTTAGGTTAAAATTTTAGGAGGGCAAAATGAAGAAAGTATTAGCTATGTTACTTATTGCAACATTAGTGTTAACAATGTTTGCAGGCTGCGAAAAGAAAGAAGAAGAAAAAACTGAAGATATGACAGTTGGTTTTATTTATGTAGGACCAATTGGCGATGGTGGCTGGACTTATGCACACAACGAAGGTCGTCTTTACTTAGAAGAACAATTAGGCGTTAAAACATTATATAAAGAGTCTGTTCCTGAAACACAGGAAGTGGAAACTGAAATTAGAAACTTAATTGATCAAGGTGCAAAAGTAATCTTTGCAACAAGTTTTGGTTATATGGATTTCGTTGAAAAAGTTTCAAAAGATTTCCCAGAAGTTACGTTCTTCCACTGTTCAGGTTACAAAACAACTGACAATATGGCAAACTACTTTGGTAGAATCTATGAAGCAAGATATTTATCAGGTATTGTTGCAGGTTTGAAAACCGAATCAAACAAAATCGGCTATGTTGCTGCATTCCCTATTCCAGAAGTTATTCGTGGTATCGATGCTTTTACATTAGGTGCTCAGTCCGTTAATCCAGATGTAGAGGTAGAAGTGGTTTGGACTTACACTTGGTATGATCCAGCTTCTGAAAAGGAAGCAGCAGTTGCTTTATTAGATGGTGGTGCAGATGTTATTGCTCAACATCAAGATACAGCTGGACCACAACAAGCTGCTGAAGAAAAAGGTGCTTTCTCAATTGGATATAATACGGATATGAAGGATATGGCGCCAAAAGCATATATGACAGCTCCAATTTGGAACTGGGGTCCATATTACGTAGAACAAGTTCAAAAGGTAATGAATGGCGAATTCGAAAGTCATGCATACTGGGGTGGTATGAACGAAAATACAGTTCAATTAGCTGCATTAACAGACTTAGCTCCAGAAGGCGCACAAGCTGCTATAGATGCTGCAAAAGCTTCTATCTTAGATGGCAGTTTCCACGTGTTCCAAGGTCCACTTTACAATCAAGCTGGTGAACTAGTTGTTGCAGAAGGTGAAACATTAACTGATGGTGAAATGTTAGAATTAAACTGGTTTGTACAAGGTGTTGTTGGTAACATTGAATAAGGAGCATTATGAGTAATCAAGTATTTGTTAAAATGGAGAACATTTGCAAATCCTTTGGTACGGTTCGTGCGAATCACAATGTTAATTTTCAAGTCAATCAAGGTGAGATCCATGCCCTTCTCGGTGAGAATGGCGCTGGAAAAAGCACATTAATGAACATGCTGTCAGGTTTTTATAAGCCTGACAGCGGTTCTATTTTTATCGGAGATCAACCGATTGTACTACATAGTCCAAAGGATGCAATTAAATACGGTGTTGGCATGATTCATCAACATTATAAACTCGTTGAAGTTATGTCAGCTAAAGAGAATATCACATTAGGTCAAAAGGGTTCTTTCCTTATAAACCCAAAGAAAATCACTCAAGAAATTAAAGCAGTTGCTGAAAAATATGGTTTGCCTATCGATCCAGATAAGAAAATATATGACATGTCTATTGGAGAAAAGCAATCCGTGGAGATTCTTAAGGTTTTGTATGCAGGTGCAAACATTCTCATTATGGATGAGCCTACTGCAGTATTAACACCTCAAGAAACCGAAAAGCTTTTTGTTATCATGAGAAAAATGGCTGAAATGGGATGTGCCATTATTATCATTACCCATAAGCTCCATGAAGTTATGGCAGTATCGGATCGTGTTACCATTTTAAGAAAAGGCGAAACCGTAACAACAGTTGATACCAAAAGCTCTTCACCAAAAGAGTTGACGGATTTAATGGTAGGTGCACAAGTGGATCTGTCCATTGATCGTCCTCAAGTAAAAAGAGGTCTTGAAAGCCTAAAAGTCAATAAGCTTAATGCATATGATGAAAATAAAGTACATGTTCTTGATGACATATCATTTTCAATGTATAGTGGTGAGATTTTAGGTGTAGCAGGTGTTGCAGGCAGTGGACAAAAGGAACTCTGTGAGGCTATTGCTGGTTTATACCCTATCACATCTGGTGAAGTCATTTATGACAATGAAAATTTGGTAGGTCATAGCCCCGCAGAAATTATAAAAAAGGGTATTACCATGAGTTTCATTCCTGAAGATCGATTAGGCATGGGTCTTGTAGCGTCTATGGATATGATCGACAATTACTTGATTAAAGATCATCATAATCAAAAAGGTCTATTTTTAAAGAGAAAACCGATTGAAAATCTTTGTAATGAAATGATTCATAAACTAGATATTAAAACGCCTTCTGTCTTCCATCCAGTAAAACAATTATCTGGTGGTAATATTCAGAAGGTCCTGATTGGGAGAGAAATTGAAACAAATCCTCATATTCTCATTACTGCTTATGCAGTTCGTGGCTTAGATATCAATGCTTCTCATACAATCTATGATTTAGTTAACGAACAAAAGAAAAAAGGTGTTGCTGTTTTATTTATCGGTGAAGATTTAGATGTACTTCTCGAACTATGCGATAGAATCATGGTAGTTTGTGATGGCAAAGTGATGGGCATAGTTGATGCAGCTCAAACTTCTAAAGAAGCTTTAGGTTTTATGATGGCTGGACAGAAAATGGAGGTACTCCATGATTAATATGAAAAAAAGAACTGCCATCAAACCTTCTCAATCCATTTTAATCCGTGTCACAGCGGTTATTCTAGCTTTTATTACATCATCATTATTCATTGCATTAATGGGACATAACCCTTTATCAGTTTATTCTTCTATGTTTGATGGTGCCTTTGGTACCCATTATAGGATTATAGAAACGTTAAAAGTTGCAATACCAATCATATTGGCTTCTATTGGTATTATGATTGCCTTTAAAATGAAATTTTGGAACATTGGTGGTGAAGGACAAATCTTAATGGGTGCTTTTATGGCGACATTTTTTGCTCTTCAATTTGATCATTTGCCAAAACCACTTTTATTGTTTTTCATGTTTATAGGTGGTTTTGTAGGGGGTGGTTTATGGGCACTTATTCCAGCTTATTTTAAAGAAAAGTACGATACAAATGAAACGATTATTACTTTAATGCTTAACTATATCGCTTTAAAATGGATTACTTACTTGCAATATGGACCATGGAAAGATCCTGCAGCAAAAGGCTTTCCTAAAATAGCAAATTTTTCTGATCAAGCCATTTTACCGAAACTCTTTGACTTGCATATCGGTTGGATCATAACATTAGCCATCGTCATTATAATTTCTGCCATGATGAAGTATTCCAAATGGGGTTATTATATTACTGTCATTGGTGAAAGTAGAGATACAGCGAGATATTCCGGTATTAACATTAAGAAAACTGTTATTTCAGCAGTATTCATCTCAGGCGGTATTTGTGGTCTTGTAGGTTTCATACAAGCTTCAGCTGTAGAACAAACCTTATCTGTTGGCTTATCCGCAGGTTATGGTTTTACAGCCATTATTACGACATGGCTTTCAGCATTAATTCCAATGATTATCATTCCTGCTTCAATTTTATTTGCAGCATTGGTTAAGGGTGGTAGCTTCATTCAAACGGCTTTCCAAATTCCCAATTCTGCAGCAGAAGTATTACAAAGTATGATTTTATTTTTTGTTATTGGCAGTGAATTTTTCGCAAAATATACATTGGCATGGCATAAAAAAGAAAGGAGCATAAAATGACATCCTTTTTAATATCCGTTGTTATTGCAGGCACCCCGCTTTTATTTGCTACATTAGGCGAAATCATCACAGAAAAATCTGGTCATCTTAATTTAGGTGTTGAAGGGATGATGCTCGTTGGTGCTGTTGCAGGCTTTGGCTTTGGTATCATCACAGGCAATCCGATTGTTGCCATCTTAGGTGCAATGGTAGCTGGTGCTTTGACTGCTTTAATCTATGGTTTTCTAACCATTACCCTTAGAGCAAATCAAGTGGTTTCAGGTCTTGCATTGACTATTTTTGGCACTGGATTTTCCAGTTATATTGGAACGAATTTCATCGGTAAAAAAATGCCTGATAACATTATCGAGTTTTATAAACCCATTGAAATTCCATTGCTTTCAAAAATTCCTTTTATTGGTCAAATTTTCTTTAATCAAGATATTTTTGTTTATCTCGGCTATTTGACAGTCATCGCTTTAGGCATATATCTGTATAAGACAAACATCGGTATGAACTTGAGAGCTATTGGTGAAAATCCATCGGCAGCTGACGGTGCTGGCATTCGCGTTTCATGGTACAAATATGTTCATATTCTTATAGGCGGTGCTTTGTGTGGTTTAGGTGGTGCATATCTTTCTGTCGTTGAAGTGCCCGCTTGGCAGGACAATATTACTGCAGGTAGAGGTTGGATTGCCATAGCTCTCGTAATTTTTAGTAAATGGAATCCTTACAAAGCTATTTTTGCAGCATATTTCTTCGGTGGCTTAAGCATTGCTGGATTTAGATTACAACATTTGTCTATTCCTCAGAGCTTACTGGATGCGCTACCATATCTCTTTACCATTGTGGTCTTGGTAATCAGTTCCATGAAAAAATCACAAGAAAATGCGCCACCAAAGGGTTTGAGTGTACCCTATTTTAGAGAAGAACGTTAGAGAACTTGGGATTTCCCCAAGTTCTTTTTTTAAAAATCGTTTCTTAAGAAACACTGTGTTTTCAGATCTTCGTTTTTTAAAAATCCCATGCTTTCATAAAATAATTTGGTTTTCTCCTTTGATCCGTTAATAGAACTTTTATTCTCCCATGCTTATAGGTATTTAGAACCCTCTCAAGTAATTTTCCCCCATAACCTTTTCTTTTATGTGTTTCTAAGATTATAATATCCTGAATAAAAATGAGGGTTTCTTTGTCACCTACAGTTCTAATCAAACCAATCAAATGATTGTCTTCCCATAGACTGATCACATCCAATGCGTTTTGTATGCCTTTCATCAGACTTGGCATGTCTTTTCGTGTACAAATACTACTATGCATCTTCATACAGATTGAAGACTTCCTGTTTTTCTATCGCTTTTATATATTTGATTTCCATTTTAATCTACTGGCATTGACCAATGTAACATGATAAATCGCCAAATTTCCTCCTTTACTAAAGCACCAGAGATCACTAGTTTATATTCAGCACCGATACCTCTTCTTTGCTCTAATAACCTTCTAATGCCAAAATGAACAGCCTCAAACATTTGATCACTGGCATCCTCTTCTTTCTCTAGGAGTTCTTTCATTTGATTTTTAAAAAACGGCATTGAAGCAGAGTTATCAGTATTTTGAGTTAAAGTACCATACGTTGTAAAGAAGGCCATATCACCATTCTCATATATATGTGCGTTATCAACTTCAAAAGTGACATTGCCCCAATAAGTCCAATCAGAAATAATAATCTCTTTTATTGCTTCAAAACCTTTAAACCATTCATAAGCACCAGGTTCAGTAGCGCCAATACCCATCATCTCGACATCCTCTGATTGAGAAAACAACGTCATAAATGCATCTATTTCTTCTAATTTCCTTGTTTGATACCCCTCATAGAAAGCTTTCAAGGTCTCTCTTGCAGATTTCATAAAATCACCTCCTCTTTAAGCATACCCATAAAATATACACTTAGACGTTACAAAATCATTACACTACAACTTCAGAAGAATTTAAGATCATATAAACGGGTAAAAAAAAAGATGCATTTCTGCACCTTTCATTAAATCTCAAATTTCTTTTCAACTGTTTTAGCAAGTAAAGTAATGGCTGCATTCACATCAGCTTTTGATACGGTTTCATGAGCTGAATGGGCATAACGGGTAGGAATAGAAATACAACTCGCTGGAATACCTTCTCTTGTTAAGCTGATGCCACCTGCATCTGTACCACCAAATTCTAAAACTTCCATTTGATATTTCAATTCGTTTGATTTACAAAGCTCAACCAATTGCTCATTTACTTTTGGATGTGACAATAAAGAATTATCTCTTACTTTAATCGCTACACCTTCATGTAATGAAATCTTAAATCGTTTTGCACCAGGCGTATCTCCTGATGAAGTAATATCTACAGCCAAACCTACATCAGGATTAATTCTATAAGCAGAAGTTTTTCCTCCACGGATACCGACTTCTTCTTGTACAGTAAATACAAAATAACAATCATTTTCCACTTTCTCAATTTGTTTTAAAGCTTCCATCATGACAAAACAACCAATACGGTCATCTAATGCACCTACTGAAACCGTTTCCTCAGTTTCCAAGAAATCATGCAGATAAACGCAAACATCACCAATGTTTACTTTTTTATTGGCTTCTTCTTTATTCTTGCAGCCAATATCTACATATAATTTATCAAGAGCGAGTTTAGCCATGTCTGCAGAACCTTCAGCAAATACGATTCCCACTGTGCCATCTTTAAAAACTACTCTTTGACCATGGCTTACATGAGGGTTGATACCACCGATATTGGTTAAACGAACAAAACCTTTATCATCCACATCTGTAACCATCATACCGATTTGATCCATGTGACCTGCCACCATTAATTTAGGACCATCGCCTTTTTTTCTTGCAATGACGTTACCTAATTTATCCACATGGATTTCATCCACTAAAGATTCGATTTCTGAAATAATATATTTTGCCACTTGCTCTTCATGTCCTGATGGACCATAAATACTCGTTAATTTTTTTAAGTTTTCGATATTCATTGTTTCTCCTTTCGATGTTTCGGTACTAGAAATATTCTTTTATATTATACCGTAGAAAACGTTTTTTTCAAACCTTATAAAGCATTTCTTAATATTTGACAAAATGTAAAAAATAATTTATTTTCATTTCAGACCAACTTTTTTATCATTTCAGTTGTCTAATAAGTGAAAGGAGCAAATAACATGTTATATCAACAATTGGTCGACCACATATTAAGAGAACAAGAGAAATTTTATAAAATTGCATACAGCTATGTTAAATCCAGAGAAGACGCTTTAGACATAGTTCAAGATACCATAGAAAAAGCACTCAAATCCTATCATAAAATCAAACAGCCAGAATACCTTTCAACTTGGATTTATAGGGTCTTAGTCAATACAGCGATGAACCACTTAAAAAGCAAAAAGAATGTTGTATTTCTAGACACTTCAAAGGAAAGCAGCTATATAGATCAAAACCACATGGATCTATATGATGTTTTGGATTTGCTCAATCCAGAGGATAAGACTCTCATCATTTTAAGATATTTTGAAGATTTGAAATTTTATGATATAGCAGAAATCATGTCTTTAAACATTAATACTCTAAAAACAAGACATAAGAATATTTTGAGTCACTTGAAGATTCAACTGGACGAAGGAGGCGACCATGCAAGCTTATAAAGATAAATATAATGGAATTGAAATTCCAAAGGAGTTAAATATGATGGTCAATGAAAGAATAAAAAACAATAAAAAGAAAAAAAGAAAAAACATAGGATGGTTATCCTTAGCAGCGAGTGTTTGCATTCTAGTAACATCACTCAACGTATCTGAAACCTTTGCAGAAACCGTTACAAACATCCCTGTTATAGGACAAATAGCTAATCTTTTAATCGTCCGTTCCTATGATTTTGAAAAGGAAGATCTTTCTGGTACTGTGAATGTCCCCAACGTTACAATCTCTGATGAGACTTTAAAGAAATTCATTAACGATACAATCAATGAAAAAGTGGATAATGTACTGAAAGAAGCTGAAGAGCGTATCATGGAGTACAAAGAAGCATTTATTGAAACAGGAGGCACTGAAGAACAATGGGCAGAAAAAAACATGACTGTGACAGCTGATTATGAAGTTTATCTTGAAAATGAAGATTTCCTTTCTTTTAGAGTCTATACCCATGAAAGTCTTGCCGCAGTTTATGCAACAAATCTGTTCTTCACATTAGACTTAAAGAATCAACAACTATTAACTTTGGAGGATTTAATCGGTCCAAATTATATCGAAATCATCTCAACTAAAGCGAAGGAAATGATGACAGTTGATTCTGAAAACTACTTTGAGCAAAGTGAAGATTGGTCAATTAGACCTGATATGAACTTCTACTTGAATGATCAAGGTGAAACAGTAGTGGTCTTTGAAAAATATGAAATAGCGCCTGGTGCAATGGGACCAATTGAAATGATTATAAAATAATTTGATCAAAAAACACAAGTAGACAGTCAATCGCTGTCTACTTTTTACTTTCATAGTATTTCATTTGAACGTATTAAAACTGATTCAAAATCAAGAAAATCCCTAAAAACAAAATCAAGTAATTCATGTACATCATAAATCCCTGTAGGAATCCTCCCGTCATTTTAATAATTTCCGGATGCAAAATAGCGTAGGATTTATTAAGAATACCAATAATCCCAGCAATAATCATCCCTAAACCTAAAAACATCATACTGATGGTTGTATCAAAAACAAACCTTAAAATAATGGCAGAAATAATATATAAGAAGATCACTGCCAAAGCTGATTTTGTATCCACTCCTTTAAACTTCATATAGCTCCCCCTTCTTCATTGTACAAAATCGCTGCGCGATAGTAAATGCGTAAACGTTTATTGAAATATTCACATAAAAATAGGAAATATGTT
>JAFGVN010000112.1 GCA_016937975.1 Clostridia bacterium | reverse complement strand
TTGAAGTGATGCATCGTTGAGAAGGCCTAACCAAGTAAGCTTATGTTCTTTGAAGAGTTTGATCCAGTCATACAAAGTAGAGATAGCAATTTGAAAATAGTTGCAGATGTAAGAAATCGTTTTAGAACCGAGAAAATATGCTCTAAGAACAGTCAGAACAAATGAAAGAGAATAAGATCCAAAAGGAATAAAATGATCTGGTAAAATAGCATGCGTTTGATTACAAGAGTTACATTTAACTCTGATAACAGTAATGTCGTAACAAGTATTAGAGCCATTTATAAAGGTGATTAAGTTCCTAGAATAAGAAGAAAAATAAGTACAATTAAACTTAGCCCTACAATGAGGACAGGTTAAAGAATGGATATTTAAATTATCATAGATAGCACTAAATCTATCAAAATCGGAGTGACAATTCAAAAAAGACTTGCCAAAAGCATAAAAAACTCTTATCATAACAATGTATTTATGTGGCCTTAAAACCATGTAATGTGTGAAAGAGAAGAAACGATGCTTGCCGGCGGTGTTCTTCTCTTTTATTTTTTGTCATCTATAAAATGCTATATGATAATAAGTTATTATTCAAGGTTAAATTATGTCGTTAAAAACTACAGATAAAAAAAGCAACGAATTAAGAACAGTAATCATAATTTGTCGCTAACTTGAAGCCTTTAGATATAAGAAATTGTCGTCTAACATATGCATTTATAGATTACTTCCGATATACTACACAAGCATATGGTACTGGTATTGATATAACAAAGGTTGCTTTATCGAGAAAGTTGAACGATGATTTTGAGTTATATCGATCAAAACTTTTCAACTTAAGTAATTTTGATAACTTCATCCCAGTCATCTCAATTAAACCTGGTTTTTATATGAGTCCTGAGGATTTAAAAGAGCTTATGAAAGCACTTAAGAAATCAAGTAAAAAAATCGCTTTAAGAATCACTGATGACTATGTTAATGATTATGCTGATATTATGATTGAGTGTCTGGATGAAACGGATTATCTACTGTTTGATATAGGAGAACAGTCTCCTGAAGTAAAGTTTATGGAGCTAACAGAAATAGAAGATTTACAGTTAAGTGCTCAAGTAATTCTATTGAATTCACCACGGAAAGCGAAAAATAAAAATGGTGATTTTCCGGAAAACGGATATACAGACTTAATAGATAATTGTGCATTGGAAAAATTCGATGAGTATGGTTTTGTAGGTTATGGAGATTATTGTGGACTAAAAGATACTTTACCTGATAATGGTGGAGGAAATGGTACTGGTGCTGCTTTAGCATTAATCTACGATCATAATGAAAATAAGTTTTGGGCATATACTAACAAAAACACAAAAGAAGGAATGAAAGGCTACTATAAACTTATTCCAATTATTCTAAGTGATAGAGACAAGTTTGATCCTTCAAAGACATGTTCGGGTTACCAAAAAATATTATCCATAGAAAATAGTGGGAATTGGAGTACCTGGCTAAATGTTTGTATGAGAAGATATATCAGTCAGGTACATGATAACTTAATTTAGTTATAAATCAACTCAGGATTAACTGTATTTCTATAGAACCATTGGTAATCAATTTCTTGTATTTTTGTATAGTTACTTTTAAGGAATAACCATTTGTGGTGATATCTATTTTTTAGTGTTGATTTAAAAAGTGAGTTGATTAAGCAGGTATTGTTTTTAGAAATTATATGTCGAATCATATCTTCTTTGCTATTTGTACTTGGTGAACCAGTAATAAGACTGAGTTCAATCTTATTGAGTACTGATAGTTGGGAATAACTATCAATTGTTTTATTATCTAAAGCTTTCTTTTCAAGTCGAAATATATATTTACCTGTGTTTGTTATTCTATAAGAGTATATCCCTGTACTATTTGGGATATGCTTTTTAATTTTATCTTGATTATTGACTGAACAAATGACATAGGTTTTATCAAATATTTTTGAGTAGTCATCAATTTGTTTTGGAAGTCGAGAAAAAGTATCAAGATCAGTTTTTATCTCGTAAACAATGCTTTCGCCATTAATCTTACATAAATCAGCTCTGCTATTGACAATGGGTAACTCGAAAATAGTTACATGTGTTTTCCCTTTTAGTAATACTTTATTTACGAAACTTGACTTTATTGATACTTCATTTGGGTAATACCTAAGAAGAACATGATTATACATTTCATGGATACTTAGATTTTTAAACGAGTTAATGTATTCTGGATTTAAAGTGTTATTTAACTCGTTATATAGGACTTTCTTTGATTCAATGGTTGAATACGAAGTACTCAATTTTTGAGCATCCTCAAAGCTAGGTTCTATCAAATTGTTTCTGTTCATTTTGCTCACTCCTTGACTATGCTTATATTATAGCAGAAAAATAGGAGTAGTGGAACATTGGTGAAATTGACCTCGGAGGTTAATTGTGGTATCTTTATGTTAGAGGTTGGAGGTAACAATGCTTATAGAATACTCATCAAACAAATTAGAAAAAATTTTGAATAGTCCTAGACTAATAAAAAAACATTATGGAAAGAACTCAAATCGATTAGTTATTAGGCTATCTGAACTGCGCGCGGCAACTAGCTTAAGCGATATACCTGATGTACCTCCACCAAGACGGCATAAATTAACTGCAGAGTATGATGGTTGTTGGGGAATTGATTACTCTAAGAATTTTAGAATAATTCTTAAACCTATTGGAAGTTTTGAAATACATGATTTATCTACTATTAAAGAAGTAATGATAATAGATTTACGTGATTATCATTAGAAAGGAAGTGGTAATATGGGTAACCAATACCTTGTTTCAACAGGGAAGTTGATTAAGGATTATTTAATCGAATATAATATTAGTCAGAAAAGTTTGGCAAAGAGAACTGGAGTGAGTGAAAAGCATATTTCAAATGTCCTTAGTGGAAATAGTAGGTTGACTGAGGAGTTCGCCCTCAAGTTAGAAAAAGTTTTGCCTGCTATTAATGCTTCTTATTGGTTGAACTATGAAGCAAAGTATAGAGAATATATGGCTCGTCAACTTGATACTTCTGATCTAGAAAACTATGATTTAAAAGAGATTTCAAAGAGATTCAGGTTTAAGGAAATATTCAAAGATTTAGACTTAAGCTTAGTAGAAGAAGCTATTGAAATGCTGAAATTATTGAAAATAAGTAATTTTAAACAATTTGAAAGTGTATATGATGATTTAGCAGTAGATTTTATGGAGGATGGCGGCGAGAAAGAAGCTATGGCCATATGGCTAAATTTATGTGAGAATGAAGTAGAGATACAGAATAATGATCTCTCTGAGATTGACTTTAATCCTAAGAAATTAGAAGAGAGTCTTCAAAAATTTAAGTTGTTAGCATTCAATGATAAAACTGAAAAGTCATTAACGAGTTGTGTGAAACTGTGTAACAAACTTGGCATCAATATGGTTATTTGTGAGGCTATTACCAATAGTAAAGTACGTGGTGCACTAACAACATATAAATCACATCCTACAATCTATATTAGTAAAAGGTTTCAAAGTCATTCGCATATATGGTTTGCCATTATGCATGAGATTGCACACTTGTTAATTCATTATGATAAGAGTGAAACAATAATAACATTTGAAGAATCGAATGGAAAAGAGATAGAGGCAAATCAATTAGCAAGAGAACTTTTAATCACAAGTAAATATTATGAGGAGTTTGTCTCAGAAGGAATATTTAACGAAGATAGTATTCGTACTTTTGCCCAAAAGCAAAAAGTGTTGCCTTGTATAGTAGTTGGATTTTTGCAACATGATAATATCATCAAATATAGCGAGTTTAACTATATATGATTATGATAATAGAATGCGAGGAACAATATTGTTTCCCGAATTTTTCCCGAATAAGTTACTGATGACTATATTACGATACACAAATATGTAGTATTAACAGGCTGTTGTTTCAACAGTTTCAGGGAGTTACAGTAAAATATAAGAATGTGGAGTTCGAATCTGTTCGTCGGGGGTTCGAGTCCCTCACGGTGTGCCAGAAAGATTGGAACCCCTAGATTGTATCTATGGGTTCTTATAGTTTTTTGATGAAATATAGTATATTTATATATTTTGGAGTTGGGACGATATTGGGAAACGAATGCAGTCAATTGATTTGGGACTGTAGATTTCAATATTTGCAATGCTTGAGGCTGTCTGTACCCTCGACTTTAGTGATCTGTTAATTTGTGATATTCTAACTGAAAATTCCAACTGGATGAAGGATTTTCCTGTTTTGCCGCTTAATCTAGCCGCGAGCGGCATATTGGATAATAAGGCGGTTCTCATTATTCCGATATCGGTATAATAGAATTTTGACATTGTTCCGATATCGGTATAATATGTAATTAGAGGTGAAGAGAATGAAATATATAAGTGTAAATGAAGCCAGCTCTAAATGGAATATTAGTGATAGAAGAATAAGAGTGTTGTGTTCAGAAGGAAGAATTGAGGGAGCTGTAAAGATCGGAAGAAACTGGTCGATTCCAGATGATGCAAAAAAACCTGCAGATCGTCGAGAAAAGTCTCATATGGAATATTTAGGATTAGATTTTGATTTTGAATATATTGATGAGCTTAAAGAGAAAACAGATAAACACAGACCATTATCTAAGAACTTAGCGAAGTCTCTTCACGAGAAACTTATCATTGAATGGACCTATAACAGTAATGCAATTGAAGGTAATACTTTGACGATGTCTGAAACAAAAGTTGTTCTAGAAGGTATAACAATTGGTGGAAAAAGCATGCGTGAGCATTTAGAAGCTATTAACCATCGAGAAGCGATTTTGTTTGTAGAAGATTTAATCAAGCATAATGAAAAGTTATCAGAATGGAACATAAAGCAATTACACGCTCTGATACTGAAAGAAATAGACAATGAGAATGCCGGTGTATACAGACGAGAGAATGTACTAATAGGTGGCGCTGTGCATATACCCCCAAAATATTATGAACTGGATAATCTGATGATGAAGCTAGTTGATGAATATGAGAGAGAATGGAAGACACTACATCCAGTAGTAAAATCTGTGCTTCTTCATGGTGAGTTTGTTAAAATACATCCTTTTATAGATGGAAATGGCAGAACGGCAAGACTGCTATTAAACTTTGAGCTTATGCGAAGTGGGTATGCCCCAATAATAATTAAAAATACCCAAAGGGCTAACTACTATGATTTTTTAGATTTAGCACACACAACTAAGAACTATGCTCCTTTTATCGAGCTAGTTTCTAATCTAGTAGTTGAGTCTGAGGAATTATGGCTAAGTATATTGGAATAAATTACTGCCGTATTTGGAAAAATTGTATTAATCTTATAATGCAAAAAACTTTCGAACAATTTCCCAACAAAGTTATAAATTGATATCTGTTTATACCGAAGCTATAGACTGAAAAACGTGTTTTTTCAGCTGTTACAGAAATTATAAAAAGTTATAGAAAAGAATTGTTGATGCTGTTTGTCCGGGGTTCGAGACCCTCACGGTGTAGCAGAAATACCTGAACTCCTAGATTATATCTAGGGGTTCTTGTTGTTTTAAATTATCAAGAGCTATGTATGATTCAAAATAACTTATTGCATTACATTATTGATTACTTCGATGCTTAAAAAATTTTTGGCCTACTACCCAATACAACAAGAAAGTATCAATAGATAGTTTGCGGGCAGTGTGAAAGGAGTTGCACCATATCTACCCCGAAGGTCAGATCACAAGTAAATTATGAAGAAATAATACTATTATTTGGAAATATCTTCGCTTGTGATTTTAAAGAAAGGGTGTTGAAATAAAATATACATGACAAATTTATAAAATTACTCATAATAAGAGCACAAAGAGCTAGTTTTCTAGTGTTTCTTTATGTTAATTTTTTGTAATAGTGAACGAAATGGTTATTTATAATTGTGCAATCCATTTGCACATAATTTCTTATAGTTCTTTAAAATTATTTTCAAGTATCTGGTAATTTAGAGAGGTTTATAATATTTTAAAGATAAATTATTTTTTTTTGTTAATAAAATGTTTCTTGTTGAAATTTGGTTTCTGAAAATTTCAAAATATATGATAGTTAAGGTTTAGTTAATATTTAGAAATAGCATATTATGTTAGAATATAGATAGACATTGTAGATGTATATGAAACAATTTTACAAAATTAAAAGTACTTTATTGAAGGCTGACGTTACTTATTTTTATCCCTTATTGGATATTGAATGAACTCTAAAAATGGAATTTTAATTTTTATACGGTTTCTAATTCATCAAAAATCAAAATGATATCATATCAGTAGTATTTAGTAAATCTGATACCAATTATTCTTAGACTGGTTCAAAATGACTTATTTTTTAAAACTTTACAGACGTTACAATAAAATCTGTTAAGTTCTAAGTTTTATAAACAAGTGATAAGAATATTTAGTATAAACCTCAAAGAATATATTCTTTGGGAAAGTTAGTTTTATGATTCTAGGATCATGAAGTTTAAGAGCTCTACTGCAATTTAATCGAAACAGTGTTTCATTAGGCCAGTTGAATTGGAGTATTTTATAAGCTCAAAATGTATATAAAGCACCAAACAGAATTTATCTAAAGTATCTGCTTTATATATATGAAACCAAATGAATTACTTACAAAGTAGTTCAAAAAAAAATATAAAATATAGAAAGGGACGTATGATAAGGCTTAAATCATACAGGGAATGAAGTTATGAAAAATAATTTTTTCAGACCTATGGGGCTAATGCTAGTTATTGTACTAATAATTGCTTCATTTGCTGCTTGTTCACCGAGTGAGTTTACAGTAACATTTGACACACAAGGCGGAAGCAGTATTGAAAATGTTAAAGTTGAAAAAGGTCAACCTGTTGCTGAACCTGCTGTACCTACAAAAGATGCAGTAGAAGGTAAAGCAAACAGTTTTGTTGCTTGGACAACTGACGCAGAAGGTAACAATGTATATGATTTTACAACAGCAGTAGAAGCTGATATAACATTATATGCACAATGGACTGTAAATACAGTTGTAAGTTTTGATACAAGACTTGGTACTGTTGAAACAGTATTAGTAGGTGAAAATGGTGGCGATGTAAGTGCACCTGCTGATCCTACTCGTGAAGGTTACAGATTTGGTGGTTGGTTTACAACTAAAAGAGGTTTAACTTGGTTAACTCAACCAGTTGAATTCCCTTACAATGTAACTGAATCAACTACATTATATGCATACTGGGAACCAATCAACTCTAAAGACGTTGATTATGCTCCAGAAGTAACTTATGTATCGGCTATTGATGCAAGTACTCAATTAAAACTTAATCCATTGATTTACCAATGGAGTCATGAAAATGATTTTATTAATTTAATGTCAACAGCTTTATATTCAGATACAACTGAAGTTGACTGGGATAAGGCAATTGAACAAGGAATTGCAGCATACCCTGGTGATTTCTCAAAATTCGCTTCTAATGAAGTTTCAATTGAAGCCCTTGATTATATCGTTACTTTAGTTGGTGCTACAAGATTTCCTGTTGACTCAGAAGGCGATGAGCATTTAACTGCTGAAGGTAAATATGACCGTGAAGGCGCTCCTGCAATCAAAGATACTGAGTGGACATTCTACATTAGACCGGATATGAAGTATGAAGATGGTAAAGCAATCACAACTGCAGATTATGAATATACACTTCAACAATTCATTGATCCAGTGTTAAACAACTTTAGAGCTACAATTTTCTACAAAACAGAATCTAATAAAGGTGGAGCTCCAATCCTTAATGCTTATGAATACTTTACACAAACTCAAATTGCTGATGCTGATGGCAATATGAGAGATGTAACTTGGGAAGATGTTGGTTTTGAAGCTTTAGATGATTATTCATTTAAACTTACTTTCTACGAACCAGTATCACAAAGTCAAGCTGTAACTTTTGCAAACAGCTTCAGATTAATTCATAAAGAAGCTTTTGAAGCATCGTTAACTTCACAAAAAGAAGATGCTGCTTATGGTACTCCTGATTATCCTTATGTTTCTTATGGTGCATACATCATTAAAACATGGGATGAAAACCAAAAATTAGTTTTCAACAAAAACTATGACTATGTAAGAAGAGATACAATCAACTACAAATCAAGAGTAATTGAAATTGTTGATAGTATTGATACAAGAATGGAATTATTTAAGGCTGGTAAACTTTCAGTTGCTGGTTTAAGTCAAGATTACTATGCAGAATATGCTGAATATGACAACTTGTACAAAGAGTGGGGTGGATATCCACAATACTTAATCACAAACGTTGCGGCTTCTCAAATTGAAGAAGATCCATATGAGCATCCAACTATTTTATTTGATAAAACATTTAGACAAGCATTATTCTATGGTTTCGACAGAAGCTACTATGCAAACAATGTTTATGCACCAAACACAGCTTCATTATTACCAATTCCATTGGATACTAAAGCATACAATCAAGACGTATTCTATTACTCAGAATCACCTCAACATATGTCTGTATTAGATGACTTAAACATCAACCCTGATACAGAAGGTTATGTTCCTGATTTAGCTTTAAACCTATTTAACACAGCATATGATAACTGGATAGCTGAAGGTAATGAAGGACCTGTAACACTAAAATTCATTTCTGAGAATGATGATTTCTCTAAGAACTTAGTTGAGCATATCAAAGCTTCTTATGAAGAATTGTTTAACGTTGATGGCGAAAGATTTATCTTAGATATCGTTTACAGTGAAGGTGAAGCACAACAAGCTCAAGTAGCTGCTTGGAACTTTGACATTGTACTTTCAAGTGTTGGTTTTGGTTCTTCAACAGGTGCGCAATGGCAATATCCTGCAATTGCTTTCTTCGGGGACTGGATCGGTGGTGGTTTCTTAGGCTTATCACAACCACATGACGTTTCTACAGAAGATGGTTTAGGCGCATATGCTAACGCTGAAATCGAAATTGATTTAACAAATACTTGGAATTATTTAGAAGAACTTGGTCTTGATTCTATGGAAGAAGACGCTCTTGAAGGACATATTAAGATTTACAACTGGTTAAAAGAAGCTGATGGTAAACCAGCTGGTATCTATAGAGGTACAGTTTCAGATCTTTCTATGGTAGTTATTAATGAAGATACACCTTGGGATGGTACAGCTTCTGAACCATTTGCTGGCGCTTCAAATGATATTTACAACTACTTAGCAGAGCTTGAAAAAGTATTCTTCGAACACATGACACTTATCCCTACAGTTACTCGTTCATCTGCAACCGTATATGCTGATAACGTTGTAATCGAATGGCCTTCATATTCAAGTGCTTTCCAATGGGGATCAGGTAGATATCGTTTCTTAAATACAGACCCTGATTTTATGGAGTAAGATGTTTACTTCAAGTAATTAATATTAAATAAAAAATCCCATGTTCGTTCTTATGAACGTGGGATTTTTATGTAAAAATTGTTATAAATTTTATGAGAAACAGTTAAAGTTTTTGATGAAGATGCATTGCTCATCAAAAATAGTACATAGTGATTTTTTTGGGGAATATTATGATTTTACTTTTATGTCATTAGCTAAGGCGAATGGTGATATTATGTAAAACTGCGACTTAGAGGAGAAATAAACTTTGATTAAATATTTGATGAAAAGAATGGGACTTATGTTCATAACCTTTATCATAACAATATTTTTATTCTTTTTCTTTATTAAGCTAATGCCTGATAACTTTGTTCCAAGTCCTGGAGTAGGTAATGAGTGGTATGAACAGCTTGCAGAAAAAGAAGGTTGGAACGAACCAATTATTGTTCAGTTTGGGTTATGGATTAAAAACATATTTACAGAAGGAAATTTCGGATATTCACATATTATGAATAGAGACGTTTCTGAAGCATATTTCAAGAAGATTCCTGCATCGATTAAAATTAATATTGTACCGTATTTCTTATCGGTACCTCTTGCGATTATAATTGGTGTTTACGCTGCAATAAAAAAGAATAAATGGCAAGATACAGTGATATCTGTATGGATTATGGTCTTTATATCTATTCCGTTTTTTGTTGTCGCAGTTCTCTCACAATACTTTTTCTACTGGAAATGGCATCTTGCACCTGATTATAAAATTGCAACAGCCTCTGAATTTACAGAACTAGGATTTTGGTATGGTATTTCTACATATATCCTACCAGTTATCGTTTTAACAGTAGTAAGTATTCCAGGTATGGCACGTTATGTTCGTGCTGAATTAACAGAACAGATGACATTGGATTATATGCTTCTTGCTAGATCAAAAGGTTTAACACAAAAGCAAGCAGTATTCGGACATGCATTGCGTAATGCATTGGTGCCTATTTTACCAGGTATATTTATTGGAATTATCGGGATCCTAGATGGTGGTCTTATTACTGAGAAGATCTTCCGTGTTGATGGTACAGGAAGAATGTATCTTGCAGCATTCAATGGGCGAGATTATGCATTACTAATGCTGATCAATGCATTTGGTCAATTTTTAACCCTTACCTCAGCAATACTAGCAGATGTTTCTTATACACTATTTGATCCGAGAATGCGAGTTGGGAGTGGAAAACTATCATGATGAATATAAACAAAAAAGATTTAGTCCTCGTATATGAAGATGATAAAGAGATAGTTGATGTTTCCCTTGAATCAAAACGTATTGGTTATTATCAGGATTCATGGAACAGATTCAAGAAGAATAAAGCTTCTTTCGTCGCATTTATTATTATATGCGTTATTATGTTCTTTGTTGTTGTTGGTCCATATATGAGAGGATATGATTTAGTTAATGAAGATCCAATTGAAGCCAGTCGATTAGGTAACTTAGTTCCAAGAATCCCTGTTATTGAAAAATTAGGAATCTTTGATGGTACTAAAACTATTCAAGCTGGTAAGCAATTTTTATTAGATATGTATACCAATGAAATGGGACAAGGTATTATACTTTCTGGAATGCCACAAGCTTTAATCGACAATCCAGAAGATCCTGCCTATGCAGATGTAAATATGTTAGAGGTTGTAGTTGATCACTATAAATATACGAATTATATCAGTTCATATAAACCAGAGAGATATTACAGTATCATTAGTCAAAATGAAATCAATGGCACCAATAATGATCCTTTAGCAGAAGTCAAAAGAACCCTTAATCAGGAAGAGTTTGATGTAGAAATAAAGAACAATACAATTATTGATATTCTTCAAATTCTTGAAACTCAAAACCCTGATGATCCAGATAAACCGTTCTTTCAGTACATTGTAAGAATAAATCAGTTTAAGTCATCACTTGGTACAAGTGATCCAAGTAGTGTTTATTTCTGGTTTGGTACAACCGATAAAGGTGGAGATTTATTCACAGATTTATGGTTAGGTGCTAGAATTTCGTTAATAATGGCATTATGTGTTGTATCTATTAATGCAATTGTCGGATTAACAATTGGTTCAACAGTAGGTTATTATGGTGGTGTATTTGACTTAATAATGGATAGATTGGTTGAAATTATTTCTTCAATTCCATTTTTATCACTTTTAACTCTACTTACAATTAGATTTGGTAGTGCAACATGGGTAATTGTTGTGGCCTTTACTGCAACAGGATGGATTGGAAACTATCGAACTGGCAGAATGCAGTTCTACAGATTTAAGAACCGTGAGTATGTTTTTGCTGCTAAAACCTTAGGTGCTAGTGATGCTCGTATAATGTTCAAACATATCTTCCCGAACACTTTAGGATATATTGTAACAGGTTTAGCACTTTCGATACCAATATTTGTTTTTACTGAAGCAACATTCTCATTCTTAAATATCATTCAATATGCAAATGTAACGAGTGTAGGTATGTTAATTCAGAAAGGTCAAGCTGTGATGATGCAACATCCACATCTATTGTTGTTCCCAGCTGTATATATTTCAATATTAATGATCGCATTCAACTTGTTTGGTAATGGACTAAGAGATGCATTTAATCCATCATTAAGGGGGGTTGAATAATGAAACAAAAAGTATTAGAAGTAAAAGATTTAGCAATCTCGTTTAAAACTCAATATGGTATCCTCCATGCAATTAGAGGTGTATCCTTTGACTTATATAAAGGCGAAACATTAGCAATCGTTGGCGAGTCTGGTTCTGGTAAAAGTGTTTCTGCCAAAACTATTTTAGGACTTCTAGCAGGAAATAGTATTTATGAGAGCGGTGAGATCAATTTCGATGGTCTTGATCTTACTCAAGTTGATGAAGAAGCGATGCATAGCATTAGAGGCAGTAAAATCTCTATGATTTTCCAGGATCCAATGAGTTCATTAAATCCAATACAACCAGTAGGAAAACAGATTGCAGAAGCATTAATCAACAAACAAGGAATGCCGAAAGCAATGGCTAAAGAGAGAGTTATTGAATTGTTAACTCGTGTTGGCATCAGTGAACCAGAAAAAAGATTTAATCAATATCCACATCAATTTTCAGGTGGTATGAGACAAAGAATTGTTATTGCAATAGCTCTAGCGAACAATGCAGAAATTCTTATTTGTGACGAACCAACAACTGCTTTAGACGTTACCATACAAGGTAAGATTCTTGAGTTAATCAACGAACTTAAATTACAAAGAGAATTATCAATTATATTTATTACACATGACTTAGGTGTAGTTGCAAACGTTGCTGATAGAGTTGCTGTAATGTATGCAGGTAAAATTGTTGAATATGGAAATACGGAAGAGATTTTCTATGACCCAAAACATCCTTATACGTGGGCTTTATTGTCATCAATGCCAAACCTTGCAACTTCAAAACATCTTGATGCAATTTCAGGAACACCACCTAATATGATTTTCCCACCGAAAGGTGATGCGTTTGCACCTCGTAATAAGTACGCTATGAAAATAGACTTTGAGGAACAACCGCCTATGTTTAAGGTTACTGATACACACTATGCTGCTACATGGCTTTTACATCCTGATGCACCAAAGGTTCAGTTACCTGAAGCTACAATAAGACTAAGGGAGAATAGAGGTAAGTTACATTATGGAAAATAATCATGTTATAGACAATAGAAAAGTTGTTTTAGAGGTGGATAATCTCAAAAAGCACTTTACGTCAGGTACAGGTAAGAATAAACTTATTGTACCTGCAGTAGACGGTGTGTCATTCAATGTTTATGAACGTGAAGTGTTTGGTGTGGTTGGAGAATCAGGTTGTGGTAAAACAACTACAGGTCGTACTGTAATGAAACTTTACAGCGCAACTGAAGGTACTGTAAAGTTAAACGGCGATATTATTTCAGCTGGATACAAAGGCATTGAAAGACAAATCGAAGAAGTAAAAAAAGAAGCAAAAAAGCGCTTGATTGAAGTTGATAAACATGCAGAAGGCGTTCATACCATCAATGAAGAATTAAAATATAATTTAATCGATGCAGAATATCAATTAAAACAATTAAAAGCAGAACATAAAGAAAAACTCAAAGAATTAAGAAAACCATTAGATGATTATCGTAACGAATCATATAGAATTAAGAATTCTTATGAGTTAGAAGTTGCTAAAATTGAGCATAGATATAATCTTGCTGTTGAAAAGGTTAAAAGCACTACTATTAACGCTGTTGAAGAAGAATATAAGCAAGAAGTATCAAGAAACAAATTAGGTTTTAGTCGTAAAACAGATGGTCTAAAATCGTCTGCAGCACTTGAGAAAGATGTTATTGAACAAAGACTGAAAGATCTTAAAGCGCATTATGATGAGATCTTTAGAGAACTAGAAGAAAAATATAAACCTTTAATTGCTGAAGCAGAAGGCAAAATTTCTTCGAAATCAACTGCTAATCATGAGATTAAAGCTTTAACTGCAGAAAAGAAAAATCAAATTGCTGCAGAGAAAAAACTTTATAAAGATAGTTTAGCAAAGTTAAAAAAACCAAATGCAACTGCAATTAAGAAGACTATTAGCGACGAAAAATCTAAACAAAAAGAAGAGATTAATAAGTCTAAGAACAGTATTGCTGAATTGAAGAAAAAAGCTAAGGAAGCTGTTTCAAAAGTACCTAGTAACAACGACCTAGGTGTTGATTTGGCTGAACTGGAAATTCAGAAAAAAGAAATTAGTAACTGGCAAAAAGAAGAAATTAACAAACTAAGAAATAAAATTACAGAATATAAAGAAGTAAATAAATCTCAAGCAGCTCTTGAGACTTCAAGAAAAATGCAAATGATCTTTCAAGATCCAATATCTTCATTAAATCCTAGACATACAGTAGAAGAAATTATTGGTGAAGGTTTGGTAATTAAAGGTGGATATACGAAAGATCAAATCAAAGATAAAGTTGCTGAAATGCTTGAAAAAGTAGGTTTACAAAGTAGTTATGCAACGAGATATCCTCACGAATTTAGTGGTGGTCAACGTCAAAGAATTGGTATAGCTAGAGCGCTTATCATGGATCCTGATTTTGTTATTGCAGATGAACCAATTAGTGCACTTGATGTTTCAATTAGAGCACAGGTTATTAACTTACTTCATAATCTTAAGGACGAATTGGGTTTAACTATTATGTTTATTGCCCATGACTTATCCGTTGTTAGATTCTTTTGTGATAGAATTGCAGTAATGTATTATGGTAGAATTGTAGAGATGGCAGATTCAGAAGAGTTATTTAATAATCCAATGCATCCTTATACCAAATCTCTTTTATCAGCTGTACCACAACCTGACCCTGATTATGAAAAGAATAGAATTAAAATTGACTACAATCCTGCGACTGCCCATGATTATCGACATGATATGCCAGTATTAAGAGAGATTGTTCCAGGACACTCGATCTTTGTAAATAACGCTGAATTCGAGCAAATTAAGAAAGAATATTTTGAGACTACAGAAGGACTAGGTGATGTACAATGAAAAAATTAACTTTAATATTAATCTTATTAGTTGCATTATCTGTACTTACATCATGTTATGATGAAAGAGAAGTTGATGATAGCATCAATGTGATGTTCTTTACTGCAAATCAAAATGCATCAATGGTTCCAAGTTATACAAATTTAGAGCCAGGACAAAAAATTGAAGAACCTGAAGTTCCTACAAGAGATGGCTATACCTTTATTGGATGGTATAAAGATTATTACAAGAATGAGGTTTGGGATTTTGAAAAGGATACTTTAGGCAATGAATCTATGGTACTTTATGCAGATTGGGAACCAGCAATTTTTGAAATAGAGTATGTCTTAAATGGTGGTAATATGACCTCTGAGGATTATGTTAAGTCATTCCGAGGAGGCGAGTTTGCAGTACTTCCATTACCTGTACAAGAAGGTTTTGCATTTGTTTCATGGTATACTTATGAGTGGAAGGATGAGAACGGTAAAGTTGCAACTCTTCCAGGCGATAAAGGGTATTTACAAATTCCAAATGTATTTGAAGATGTAACTTTATATGCACACTGGGAACCAATTGTTGTAGATGTAAAATTTAATGTGAACTATCCTGAGGACAATGCACCTGCTTTGAAAGAAGATCGCATGAATGTTAATTATGGTGATACCATCGAGTTCCCAGTACTTCAAGATACTGACAAATATATCTTTGAAGGTTGGAATGTTAAAAGAGATGGTACAGGTGAGTTTTATGTAAATGGAGAAAAATTTGAAAGGAAATTGCGTATAACGCTATATGCAACATGGAAAGAGAAATAGACAGAGAAGCAAACTATAAAAAATACAAAAGAAAGATGAATTCTATTCTCTTTCTTTTGATTTTCCCTGCAGTAGTAATGTTGGGATCATTTCTTATATTATACTTGAACGATATCGTAAGTATGACAAATTTAGGCACTGCTTTAATACCTTTGTTGATTTTATATCTAATACTGGTATTTGTGATGACGCCTAGATTGTATTATAATAGAATGTATTCAGATTATATGAGACTCTTAATTAACAAACCTAAAGAGCTTGAAAGCAATCTACAATTGTTCACTTCAGAGTGGATTGATTTGTTAAAGCGAGATGGGTTTGAGTTGGCTCAAGAAGATTTGAAGCATTTATTATTATGCAAATATTATAAGAAATTACCAGGTATGTCTCATTCAGATGAAACTTTGGTATTTATTGTTGTAGCAAAAAACAAAAGTTTTGATTTTTATGGTGATGAAGTGGATCAAGGGATGCAATCCTTTTATATGAATAATAAGATGTTTGAACACGTATCGAAAAGAATAACTCTTCAGTTCAAAAAATATGATACAATAGATAAAAAGGCACAGGAAGAAGTTGAAACCGCGATTCTGTATCAAGCAGGAAAGCGAACTTTAGTTAATCTTACCTATATTTATTTAGATGAAAAGAATACGGTATATGGCCTTTATCCTGAGGATTGGTATCCAAATAGATATGCTTATTTCGCGGTAAATGAGTGTAAAAGAATATGTGACATAAAGGAATAAAACGATGAGTAAAGATATGAATAAAGATATGTTTACATTTGTAAACGATATCGAGTCAGACATTGTTGAGCAAGTTGAAAAAAAGGAAGAGCAAAACAGTAAAAAGCCTAGATTAAGTGTTATACCAGATGATGAGCGTTATGAGCGTGTAAAACTTGTAAAAGCTGTGCTAATTATGCTAATGCTTTCAGCTGCTATTTTTGTACTTGCAATGATTTGGCAAGATGATACTTCGCTTATGGGGATTGTCAATGCATTATGGCTAGTCATAGTCTTAGAGTTTTTCTTTGGCTGGATGATGTTGATGAATAACATGAATATATTATCGCCATTAGTTTATGGTGCAAAAACGTTCTTTAAAGTTATTATTGGTAAACGAATGAAAACGGATTATTATACCTATATGAAGCTTAAGGAAGAAAAGCCGATTCCACCCTTTTATTATAGAATTTGCTTTATTGGAGCACTTATTTTTGCTGTTCCAGGTATCATTCTCTTATTCATAGTATAATTTAGGCTTTAAAATTCGAATGTTTTTTTAAAAGTAGTTTTTTAAAAAATTCTTGAAATATGGAACATCTAAGATGAACTTAGATGTTTTTATTTTTTAGAATGTTTCTAATAAGCTGATTGATGACGGCATTGATTTTATAAGAAAAAATAAAAAACGTTATTGACAAAAATAAGCACTTATAATATTATTATGTTAGCACTCGATACAGTCAAGTGCTAACATAACTTTTATCGGATATTTATCTTTGGGAAACCAATGAATGATTTCATTTATTCTGTGCAAGACTGAGTAAAATCATGTTTGAATGTTCTTTATGGTTTTGTGAAATAATGATATCATTTACCCTTTGGATACATATCTGAGGGGTTTTTTAATACACAAATATATTTTAAATGAGCGTAGCGTATTAAGTTTAAGGAGGTTTGTTATGATATTAAAACCGTTAGGTGACAAAGTTGTTTTAAAGCAGATTGAGGCTGAAGAAATTACAAAGTCAGGAATTATTTTGCCTAGTACTGCTAAAGAAAAATCGCAAGAGGCTATTGTTATTGCTGTTGGAACAGGTGGCATTGTGGATGGAAAAACTGTTCCGATGGAGGTTAATGTAGGAGACAAGATCATATATGCAAAATACAGTGGAACCGATATTAAAATAAACGATCAAGAATATAAAATTGTTAAACAAAGTGATATTATTGCTGTAATTGAAGAATAAGGAGGTAAATTCATGGCTAAACAAATAATCTTTGGTGATGATGCAAGAAAAGCACTTGAAAAGGGTGTAAATAGATTAGCAGATACAGTTAAAGTGACTTTAGGTCCAAAGGGTAGAAATGTTGTACTACAAAAGAGTTTTGGTTCTCCTTTGATTACAAATGATGGTGTTACTATTGCAAAGGAAATTGAGCTAGAGGATCCTTTTGAAAATATGGGGGCTCAACTGGTTAAAGAAGTTGCTACAAAAACCAATGATGTAGCAGGTGATGGAACTACTACTGCAACAGTTTTAGCCCAAGCAATTGTAAAAGAAGGTGTAAAAAATGTAGCAGCTGGTGCTAATCCCATCATTTTAAGAAAAGGTATGCAAAGGGCAACTGATGAAGCTGTTAAAGCCATTAAAGAGTTAAGCAAGGTTTTAAGTGGAAAAGACCAAATTGCAGAAATTGCTGCTATATCTGCAGGGGATGATACTGTTGGAAAAATGATTGCAGAAGCAATGGAAAAGGCATCAAAAAATGGTGTGATAACAATTGAAGAATCCAAAACTATGGCAACTGAATTGGAAGTAGTAGAAGGAATGCAGTTCGATAATGGTTATCTTTCCTCCTATATGGTGACAGATACAGAAAAGATGGAAGCAAATTTAAGTGAACCCTATATCTTGTTAACTGATAGAAAGATTTCAAGTACACAGGAGATTTTACCCCTTCTTGAGCAAATTATAAAAAATGGCTCAGAGTTACTTATTATTGCAGAGGACTTAGAAGGTGAAGCATTATCTACATTGGTTATTAACTCTTTACGCGGCACTTTTAAATGTGTTGCTGTAAAAGCACCAGGTTTTGGTGATCGACGTAAAGAAATGCTTCAAGACATAGCAGTCTTAACTGGAGGAACTGTTATTACAACCGATATAGGATTAGAATTAAGAAATGCTACTTTAGAACAATTAGGTAGAGCTAAATCAATAAAGGTTCAAAAGGACAAAACCTTAATTGTTGATGGCTTTGGAGATAAAGTGGATATTGAAAGTCGTATTAGCCAAATAAAGAATCAAAAAGAAATCAGTACTTCTGATTATGATAAAGAAAAATTAGAAGAAAGACTTGCCAAATTATCTGGTGGTGTAGCAGTTATAAAAGTTGGGGCTGCATCAGAAACTGAAATGAAAGAGAAAAAACTACGTATGGAAGATGCTCTTAATGCCACAAAAGCAGCTGTTGAAGAAGGGGTTGTACCTGGTGGAGGAAGTACATATGTTCACATTCGAAAGAAGGTTGAAAAGGTTGTGAAAGAGTTGAAAGGCGACGAAAAAACAGGTGGTGAAATTATTTTAAGAGCACTTGAAGCGCCTTTAAGACAAATTGTCATGAATTCCGGCTATGAAGGTTCTGTTATTGTAAATAAACTTATTGAAATGGATGATACCGTTGGTTTTAATGCCTTAGAAGGTGTTTTTGCGGATATGATAGCTGATGGTATTATTGATCCCGCGAAAGTAACGAGAAGTGCTTTACAAAATGCCACTTCAGTGGCTGCCACGTTGTTAACAACAGAATCAATTGTAGTTGATACAAAAGAAAAGAATCCATCTATAAGTCCAACACCAATGCCTATGATTTAGAAAATATTAAAAATAAATAAATTATATTGACGAAATATTCTGAAGATATATAATTTAATTAAGAATTAGCACTCGATCGTCAATAGTGCTAACAACTGAGTGAAAAGGAGGAGATTTTATGTTTAGATTAACACCTTATAACAATCGTCAAGTTTTAAAACGAGAGGGCAGAGAGGTAAATGATTTTTACAACATGATCGATAGTTTCTTTGACGAATCATTCTGGCCAATAAGAAATTTACAACGAGACACCTTTAAAATTGATGTGAAAGATCAAGAAAACAATTACTTGATCGAAGCCGATTTACCAGGTGTAGAGAAGGATGATGTTAAATTGGAATTTAGCAAAGGCGTACTATCAATTTCTGTTGAGAGAAATGAAGAAAAAAATAAAGAAGAAGAAAATTATATTCATCGTGAAAGAAGATGTTCATCAATGATGAGAAGTATGCAATTAAGAGATATAGATGAGTCAACTATTGAAGCTAAATTAGAAAATGGTGTATTAACAATTAAAGCAGAAAAACTTAAAGAAGAAAAAAATCAAAAGTACATCGAAATCAAATAAACGAAGTAGAGCTCAAGAGCTCTACTTTTCTGTTTGCCTATATCCAGGCTGTCGATGTGATTTAAAGAAGCTTACAATGATAGAATGATTTAGCTGTATTGGGTCTGTCAATCTAACAAACCAAGACCAGTTAAGAAAGAAATTTCAATCGAAATATATCTTGAATATAATACTATGCAATTAAGAGATAAAAACATTAATCCTAAGAGTGAATACTTCACAGGATTTTCACTTAGTTAGATCCACAAGATTTTTTGTGTACTGTGTTCGTCCAAGATTCCTTTTTCGAATGACCAATGGAAAAAATCACGTGACCCATGAGATGGTCACACAAATTCTTAATGATGAATAGGATTACGAAGAAGATATTGAAGCGTTTACTGCAGATATAGATAGTTTAAAAGAAGATATTAGAAAAATTAGATTTGAATAGAGCTTTTTAAAATGGAAATGCGAGGTGAAAATCTTGCTTTTCTACAGAAAAAAATAATATTCTTTATAAAAAGTAAGAACAAATTTTAGTAGAGATAACATTTAAGATAGGGTATGCAATGTATCTCTATATTCAATATATCTTCCAGGATATTTGCGAAGGTTCTGGTGATATGGTAGTTCATATGCCCCTTCAAAAGCTTATTGATATTGTCCCAGAAGATTTAAGGCATAGAGTTTTCTGTATGCATTTCGAAAATCAAGAGATGATTGATCTAGTAAAAAAGTCAGGCTTTCTAGTTGTTGAGACGAACAAGTTGTATTGGTTCGGTTCATAAATTTTTCAAGCTTTAGAATGCTCGTGTGCTAAACCTATTTGATGCAAAAATAGCATTTGTGAGATTCCTCAATAGAATCATTTTAATTGTTGGTGCAATTTTTTTTCGAAGACCTAAATTTCTAAAGTAATATTCTTAGGATTTAATGCAAATTTGAAGTAAAATGAGGAAAAAACTTATTAAATTAATGAAATTTATGTTTTTTCAAGGCACAACACGGGTAGAATTTTATTAGGTTTTGCACAAGTTGCATAAGCACATTGAAAACAATAATGTAAGGTTGAAATTATGAAAAGAAATAAACGATTCAATCGATTGCATTAAAAATAACAAAGTTAGCAAAGGGATTGCATCATACTATCTAATTTTAGTACAAAAACAAAAAGTCTGAAAATTACGAAAATACTAAAGTTGTCTTCAAACTCTTTTACACAAAACTAGTGTTTCCAAAAGGTTAAACCTATTTATTCAAAAATGTATTTGTATTATGCTAAAAAAAATAATATCAGGTATTGCGGAAAACAGTTTCCTATATTATGATAGTAGTAACCGAAACGAATTTTTTTCGTACATTTTGTGCAAACGTGTGCATGAATTAAGGGTGGAAGAATTTAAAAATTGACTGTAGGAGGAATTACAATGAAAAGAATCTTAAGTTTGCTTCTTGTATTAGCATTAGTATTCTCGATGGTTGCTTGTGGTAACAATAACAGCAACAATACAAATACTACTGATAACACTAGCAACAACATGACTAATGAGTCGACAAATACTGGTTCAAATGATACAACAACTGAAGAACCAACAACAAGTACTTTAAAAGCAACAATCTCTGTTCAAGCAGAATCAGGTTGGATGGATTACTATGAAGCTGCAAAAGCTAGAGTATTAGAAATGTATCCTGATTCAACTATTAATATTATCGAAACTGGTTCATTTGACCACTTAGATGTATTAGATGGTACTGATCTTACAAATGAAGACGTAGCTGACGTATTTGCTATTCCAGCAGATAGATTAGCTGGTTTATCAAAAAATGAAGTTTTAGCAAGTATCGATGCTCAAGCAATTGCTGCTAAAGTTGGTGGTTTCGCTAACTACGATGCTGGTTTAGGTGGAAACTTCAATGTTGATGGTTCTTACTTAGCATTCCCAATGAACATTGAAACATTAATTATTTTTGCTAACACTGCAAATGCTGCTGCTGCTGGTTTAGATTTAACTGGTACATTAGAATTTACTGAATTAGGTTATGAAGACATGTTAATTCCTGCTTTCAATGCATGGTTTGGTGTTGCTATGACAAACTCAGCTAATATCGAATTATTAGGTAAAGATGGCGCTTCTTTCTTCTCTACAATGACAAATGATTTTGCTGACTTGACTCAAGAACAACAAGATTTCTTTACAGCAATGTTTAACTACTGGAAAGCTCATGATGAAGCTGGTACAGATTTATGGGATTCAAGTGCTGCATGGGGTTACATGGACAGTGCATTCACAACTGGTGGTACAAACACTTTAAGACTTGAAGGTCCTTGGTCAACTGGTTCTTTATCAGAAAAAGCTGGTAATGGTGAAGATTTAGCGATCTTACCAATTAATCAAGTTACAATCAATGGTCAACCTTTAGCGCACTGGAAAGGTGGCTGGGGCTTAGCTGTTAATGCTAGAATCGAAGAAAATGCTGATCAAATGGAATTAGCTGCAGCTATGATTGCTGAAATCGTTAATACTGATTATGCTGTAGATTTCTTCAAAGCAACTGGTAAAATTTTAGAAAACGTTTCTGCTGATACTTATGCTAACTCAGATTTAAGTGATACTGATAAAACTGTTATCGCTGCTGTTTTAGAATCATATGCTGGTGCTCCAAACAGACCATTATTCGCTGAGTGGGGTTCTGTATGGGATACATGGCAAAACTCTGTATTATCATGGGCTTCTGTAAAGCCAGCTACTCCTGAAGCTGCATACGCTGAATTAAAAGCTGCTTTCGATGCTATGATGATGAACTACTAAGATTGAATATTTAGAAGTAGAGATAGTGCTAGGAAGAGAGGGTATCCCTCTCTTCTTTGATGCACGTAAAGGGAGAAAATGACATGGAGTCGACAACTAAATTACCGAAACTTCAGCTTTGGATTATTCTAATTGTGGCCAGTGTTTTGATTTTATTCATGTCTCTTGATACGTTGATAAAAGTAAAAGACATCACACTATACGATACTTGGTACAATGAAATGATTACATCCGAAAATAATCTGTCCTATGATGATGCTTTCAGTGTTTATGTGACAGGAAATACTGCTGTTTATTTTTTAAGAATAATTGTACCAATGGCTCTTGGCATTCATACATATTTTGCCTACAGTAAAATACGGATTAATAAACTATTCGTGTTCATTTGGGTTGTTTTACTGATCGGTAACACGGCATACATTGCCGTAACAAGAGAATACCATTCATTATTGTATTATATTAATCTTATATTACATGGCGTTTTGATAGTGACTGTGCTGTCATTATCTGATGTAATCAATCAACATAAAATTAAGTAAAGGTGGACGTGTTTTGGCTATTTATCAAGAATTTTTATACGATGACATAGGTAATACGTATGAAAGAAAAAACTTATACTTTAAAGAAGTAAGCAAACTTCAAGAAAGCATCAAATCTGCGACGCCTGAACAGAAGTCAGCAGTAAAAGCAGAATTGAAAGAATTAAAACGCAATAAGAATAAACATTCTTATAATGTTGAATTGCACTCATTTAAAGAAAATGAAAAAATATTTCTTAAAGAGTTAAGAGAAAAAACTAAATCAATGAAGGCATCTTTAAAGGGTAAACATTCTAGACGTGTGACCATATTAAAAACTAAGCAATATCGTTTTCAATTGAAAGAAAATTTCTATCAACCTTTTAAAGACTTAACTTATGATAATGTTTTAATTTTTGAAGAAGCTAAAATTAAATCTGAACAATTAAAGCATACAATCATTCAAGTTGAAGAAAATGAAAAAGCGCTAGAGAGTGCAAAAAAAGAATTGCATTCATTCGATGAAGTTTATAATGCCAAGAAAAAAGATGAACTAAAGGTCTTAAAAGCTTTTGAAAAAGAGAAATTTAATAAAGCAAAACAAGCCTTAAAAGAAAAGAAAAAATCGGGTTTAATTTCTGAAAAAGCTTTAAGTAATGGTATCGTAGAATTAAAGAAACAGAGAAAAGAAAATATTGTGGTTCAGTACTATGATATTCCTAAGCATGCTGCAAAAGAAAAAATTAAATCATACAGATATCAATTAAGAAAAGGTACACAAAGAGAACTCAGTGTCATTGAATCCAACGTGGCTGATGTAAGAAGAAAAACACCTACAGAAGTCTCAAAAACAATTCCTGTGAATGCATTCCTTACATTCTGGTTACCAGGATTAGGTCAGGTTCTCAATGGTCAATGGATCAAGTCAATTTTATTCTTTGTGATGAGTGCTTTTGCTTATTTTGTTGCAATTCCATATGCTTTGGGATACAGCAATTTTCAAGGAAAGGGTATTGCGGGTTTAATTTCTCTTGCCGAGGGTGGTAAAAAACTTGACCGTTCTTTAATCTTTATGATTGAAGGTATCATTGCAATATTCCTTATCATTTTTACTGTTGTCATTTTAGTCATAGCTTTTAAGGATGTTTTATCTGTTGAGAAAAAGAAAATTAAGGGTGTTCGACCTAAAAATTGGTTTGAAACAAAAACAGCTGTATTTGAAGAAGGTTTCCCATATCTAGTCTCACTACCTGCGTTGGTAGCGATTGTATTTATTGTTTTGGTACCAATTGCAACAGCAATTCTTTTATCCTTTACGAACATGGATCCAAATCATCAAAATAAATTTGAATGGATTGGCTTAGCAAACTATAAATTGATTGCTTTAGGTGAAGGTATTGCAGGTGGTCCTTTCTGGAACATCTTGGGATGGACCTTGATCTGGACTATATTCGCAACTTCTTTAGCCATAGCGATTGGTTTTGGTTTAGCGATACTGGCAAACAATGAAAGAATTAAAGCAAAGACGTTCTTTAGAGCGGTATATTTGTTGCCATGGGCTGTTCCAGCATTTATAACGATTATGTTCTTCAGTATCATGTTCTCAAGAAATGGTATTTTGACAGGCTACTTAAATAATATTTTCAATTTTGATACACCAATCGCTGTAAAGGATAATCCTTTCTGGTCGAGGGTGACATTAATCAGTTTACAAGGTTGGTTAGGTAGTGCCTATGTGTTTTTGCTTTCAACAGGTGTTCTTCAGGCGATTCCGGCTGACTTATATGAAGCAGCTCAAATCGATGGTGCTACAGCTTGGCAAAAACTAAGAAAAATTACTTTGCCGATTGTATTGTTCCAAACAGCACCGTTGTTGGTTGGACAATATACATTTAACTTTAACAATTTCTCTATTATTTATTTATTCAATGGTGGTGGACCTTTTAATCCATCGAAGTATGGTAACTTGGCAGGCTCGACAGATTTATTGATTTCATATATTTTCAAGTTAACGACACAATATGATTATCAAGCCATTGGTGCTGCAATTACTATTGTTATCTCACTAGGTCTAATGCTTTTTGCATTTATTGGATTTAAGAATTCTAAAGCGTTCAAAGAGGAGAAGTTATAATGAAATTATTTAGAAAAAAAAATGATTTATACCTATCCGATAAACAACCACTAACGTTTTGGGGTGTAATTGGATTGGCTTTAACTTACTTGATACTTATTGGATGGTCTATAGTAATCCTTTGGCCCCTTGGTCAAATGGTTATATCATCCTTTAATGGTAATCAAGATCAATATTTGATTTTAAATGGTGGAGCATATGACTTTTCATTTAAACATTTCAAATTCTTATTTGATGAAACTTTATACCTAAGTTGGGTAAAAAATACAATCTTTATTGCTATTGCATCAGCATTACTAACATTATTGTTTGTATCTTTTACAGGATTTGCATATTCGAGATACCGATTCAAAGGTAGAAAATCATCTTTGATGTCAATTATGTTAATTCAAACAATTCCGGCTTTTGCAGGTATTACAGCTTATTACACTTTGCATACTTTAATTGCAAATTCAGTACCGGCATTTTCAAGACAAATGATGCTTATATTAATTTATTCAGCAGGTGGTATTGCAGGTAACACCTTTATTCTAAAGGGATATTTGGATTCTATTTCCACTGAGTTAGATGATGCTGCACGTATTGATGGTTGTTCTAGTATGAAGGTTTATCGTTTGATTATTATGCCAATAGCAAGACCAATGTTAGCCATTATTGCATTGTGGTCATTTATCGGACCTTTCATGGATTACTTATTACCAAGGGTATTGTTAACAAATGTTGAATCTTATACTTTGGCAGCAGGTTTATATACTTTAATTAACAACCAGTATGACTTTAATCAACCAGCCTTTGCTGCAGGTGGTTTATTGACAGCAGTTCCTATAGTAATTATGTTTGTTGTTTTACAAAAACAGTTGGTATCTGGTTTGTCAAAAGGTTCTGTGAAAGGTTAGGAGTAAATAATGAATGTAGAATTAAAAAATATAGGAAAAAAATATGAAGGTAGAGAATCCTTCACTTTAAGAAATATTGATTTGGAAATTGAAGAAAAAGATTTCTGTGTTATTCTAGGACCTTCGGGTTGTGGGAAGACAACTTTATTAAGAATGATTGCAGGACTAAACTCTATTACAGAAGGTGACTTGTTATTTGGCGGTAGAAGAGTAAATAAAGTAGCATCAAAAGATCGTGATATCGCAATGGTATTCCAATCCTATGCACTTTATCCTCATATGACAGTTTATGATAATATGGCTTTTTCATTATCTATGAGAAAAGAGAGAAAGAAAGTTATTCATGATCGCGTGATGGAAGCTGCTGAAGTGTTACAAATAACCGATTACTTGCATTCAAAACCATCTGATATTTCAGGTGGTCAGAGACAAAGAGTTGCTTTAGGTAGAGCCATGGTAAGAAAACCGAGTGTATTCTTAATGGACGAACCGCTATCTAACTTAGATGCTAAATTGCGTGAACATATGAGAGTTGAGTTGGTACGTCTGCATAAGCAATTAGGTACAACTACAATCTATGTAACTCATGATCAAACAGAAGCGATGACGATGGCAACAAAAATCGTGTTGATGAATGGCGGTAAAATTCAACAAGCTGGTAAGCCTGATGAGTTTTACAATAAGCCTCAAAATATCTTTGTCGCAAAATTTATTGGTTCTCCTACCATGAATATTATTGAAGGAACAATGAAAAAAGGCTTATTTATTTCAGAAGATGATTTAATTAAAATCAAACCAACACCAGATGATGCAGAACTTTTACTGGCCTATGAAGGTAAAAAAGTTTCTGTTGGCATTCGACCAGAAAGATTTGAAAGTGGTGGAAAGTTCGGTGATACATTTGAATGTAAAATCGATGTAGTTGAAATGTTAGGAAAAGAAAAAATCTTGTACGCTAGACTTGAAAATGGTAAGGAATTAATTATTTCTACACCTGGTCATTATGAGTATATTAGTGGAGAAGATCATAAATTTGGCTTTGATATTGGTGCAATTCATTTCTTTGATACAGAAACTGAAGAGAGAATTAACTAATTTGATCATTGCATAGCAGAAGGAAGATGCGAAAGCATCTTCCTTTTTAGGTTATCATTGTAAAATATAAAATTGGCAGTTCTTTCAGATAAGAGTATAATAGGCTTAGGAGATGACTTATGAAAAAATTACTGTTGATACTGTTGGTGCTGTTGTTAACCAGCTGCCAATCGGATTTGGATAAAACCAATAAAGAAGCAATTACTTATATGAATCAAGGAAACTATACAGAAGCTTTAAATCTTTTAAAAGAAATCTTGGTGGATCACGAAGAAGATGATACCACATGGAATAACATCTCTGTATGTTATAATGCCATTGGTGAATATCAGACTGCTTTGGAAGCTGCTCAAGAAGCTGTTAATTTAGGCAAAGAAAAGGCTGCAGAGTATTCAAACTTGGGGAATGCTTATTTTAACTTAGGAGAAAAAGAAAACGCTAAGTTGGCTTATAATAAAGCACTAGACTTAGATGGAGATTATTTTCATGCTAAATTTGGTCTGGGTGTTTATCATACAGAAAAAAAAGAGTATGAGGATGCTTTAATATACTTTGAAGATTTATACAATAATCATCCCATGAATGTAGATGTTGTGAGATATATTGCCTATTGTCAATATAAACTAGGTAAAGTGGATGCAGCCATAGCATTCTTGGAAAAGCAATTGGAAATTGTTTATGCCCCAGAATTAGAAATTCTAATTGAAGAAATGAAAAAAAATAAGTAAAAAAAGGCACTGCTTAGCAGTGCTTTTTTATAAAAATATATCTTTTAATTGATGTGTTTCGATGTAGTCTTCAAAATCCTCGTGGTCAACAACCTGCACACCGGATATGAGTAAGGAGCGATCGATACACTCTTCCTTGGTCATTTTACCAATACCATTAAAGTACTCATAATTTTTTTTGAATATATTGAGGTTTAATGGAATGGCGTATACGCTTTTATAACTCATACCTACCTCCCTTTCTTATATACCCTTTATTTGAGAATTTATTCACAAAATATTTATTTGTTAAGTATAAATTAATCTTATTTTACAATTGTGTGTTTACATTGTATCTGTTGGAGAATTTGACTAAAATGAAAGTACGGGAAACTTTTTTAAGGAGGAAACTATGGATACCATTTTCGACATGAATATTATTGCACTCTCAATTATTGGTTTAATTATCGTGTTATTCTTTTGCACATTTATTTTTTCGATTTTAATCAGAAAAACTTATGGCAATTTAATCAAAGATATTAACGATAAAGAAAACAGAAAAAACAGGTTGTTCAAGTATCGTATGATGAACGATATCGTTGATGATTTTAATGTGGCGTTAAGCAATAACGTGGAAGAAATCAATACGGTAGCGATTATTGAGAAAAATATGTTTGAGCACATGAAAGCAATTTCGTTAGGCGAAAGATTTGTTAAAAAAGCTGTTTCCATGATGATTATTTTAGGTTTACTGGGTACCTTTTATGGTTTGATTCTATCTATTCAGGAATTGGTGAAAATGCTTTCAGATACACAACAAATTGTTGGTGTTGAAACCATTACAGAGGGTTTAATTAGTTCAATAACGGGTATGTCTGTTGCTTTTGTAACCTCTATGTTTGGTATTGGCGCTTCTATTCTAACGAATATTATGAATATTGCTTTTGGTCTTCTAGATTCAAAGGAGAACTTGGTCATTCACATAGAGGAGTTTTTAGACAATAATTTAATGTTATCCAATAACGGACTTGGACCGGTGGATGCCCAAGGCAATACGGCATTATCCTTAAGTTTTGATCGTTTTAATGAAACTTTGACAACAAGTCTACGTAATGTAACAGATGAAATTACGACTAAAATGTCTCAAGCCACCAGTGATATGGTTTTAACGGCAGAATCTTTGAAGAGTTCTGTAGTTCGATTTGATCATTCCTTAAATCAATTTTCTGACAACATTAGAGATTTTACAGAATTCAATCATCATTTAAGATCGAATATACAAAGATTGGCCATTGGGTTTGAAAATTTCAGTGAAGAAATGGAAAAGAATGTTTCTGAAATTAAACAGGGACAGGATCAAGTCGATAAACTCAATCAAACCCTTGAACGCTTGCAAGAACGGTAGGTGATGGGATGAAATTAAGACGTAGAAGAGAAAGACATAAGGAAGAGCCTGAAAACTTTTGGCCAGCATTTACAGATATGATTTCCACCGTTGTTTTGATTCTATTCTTTTTGGTATTGGTATTTTACATGGAAAAAATAGTTACCATGAAAACGCTTTCAGCACTTAAAGATCAATTGGCGGACACTGAAATCACTTTAAATGAACAAAAGGAATCGTTACAAGATACAGAAAAAGATCTTTCTGTGAGCAAACTGGAAATTGAAAGTAATCTATTAGAATTGAAATTACTCAACGAAAAGTTAGAAGCAGGACAAAATGACCTAAAACTTGCCCAAGAAGCTATTGAAGATCAAAGAATGGTTATAGAGCAATCCAATGAAGAATTGGCAGATTTAAGAGCGAAACTTGAAGGGGTAGCGCTATTAAGAGTAGATGTTTTAAATAAAGTAAAAGAATCTATAGAAAATGAACTGGGAACTTATAATGCATCAGGTGAACCACTCGTTACAATTGGAGACAATGGTAATATTGTTATCAATGAAAGTCTTGTATTTGATACCGATTCATCAGATATTAAAGAGTCAGGTAAAGCTTTATTGGAAAACTTGGCTTATGCGTTTGAAAATGTATTAGATGATGATAACATCAGAAATAATATAGATGCTATAAATATTCAAGGACATACCGATGAAAGAGCAGATGCTGAATATAATCGAGAACTTTCTGCAGCAAGAGCTTACAGTGTTGTCAATTACATGATGAGAGCAAATCCAAATCTTGAAGATGAGTATGGTAGATACTTTGCAGCGAGTGGTTATTCCGAATTCAGACCACTTGATATGGGCACTTCTCAGGCAGCCTATGCTAAAAATCGTCGTATTGAAATTTCTATCATTTTAAAAGATAGCAATATACAAAATGTCATTGATAATTACCTAAAGGACTCTTTACAAGGTTTAGAATAACAGGATCAAAAGATCCTGTTTTATTTTTCCCTTCATTGAAGAGATGCACTAGAGTTCAATTACAATTATTTGCTATAATAGAATAGCAGATAGGAGAGTTTATGATACATTACATATTAGGTCGTACAGGTTCAGGCAAGAGTCGCTTTGTCCATGACAACATAAAGTCAGAAATGGGAGTTAAAAAACAACTGCTCATTGTTCCAGAACAATATACTTTACAGGCAGAAATTGAACTTATTGAAGATCTCAATTCTTTTGGCATTATAGATGTTGAAGTAATGAGTTTTAATCGATTGTGCTTTAAAATCATTGAAGAGACTGGACCGTTAAATGTTGTTGAAATAAACAATATGGGTAAGGCAATGGTTCTCAGAAGCATTCTTGACCAGAAGTCTGAAGAACTACAGGTTTATAGTCAAATCTCTCAGAAACAGGGCTTTGTAGATAAACTGTCTTCTTTGATTGGTGAAATGAAGCGAGTAGGAGCAGATGAGATAATTTTGTCTCAGAATTTTATTGGTGATCAGCTTGTACATAGAAAGTTATCAGATTTACATAAAATCTTATCCTATTACAATGCTTTTATGGAAAAAGGTTATTTTGATGAAGAAGATCGCTTAAGACTTATTCTTGATAGAATCAACAAATCCACATTGTTGAAAGATGCTGTGGTTTATTTAGATGGATTTGACAGTTATTCACAGTCAGAATATCAGCTAATAGAAGAAATGTTGAAGATTGTTGAAAAGTTATATGTTTCTTTAACCTATATACCAACTGAAACAAGTGACCTTTTCAAACCTGTTGAAAATACCTATAAAAAATTGGAAGCCATAAGAGACAATTTACAACTACCCAAAACTGAAATTTTACTTAAAAAAGATCATGCCAATAACGAACTTCAATGGCTCGAAAGATCATTTTTTGAGTATCCCTTTGCGCCTTATCCCAAAGAGCCTAATGCCGTTGAAATGCATGTTGTGAATAATTATTATGACGAAATCGCCTTGGTTTCAGAAAAAATATTGGATCTGATTAGAAATGAAAATTTTCGATATAGTGATATAGGTATTGTGACAGGAGGCATTGAAATTTATTCACCTGTTATTAAACGTGTATTCAGTGAATATCAAATTCCTTATTTTATAGATGATAAAATCTCAGTGATAACCCATCCTTTAATTCAATACATTTTGTCCTTGTTATCCGCTGTGCATAGTGGATTTAAGTATGAAGATGTATTTAAAATCGTTAAGACTCAATTAACGGATCTTGAAGAAGTAGCAGGGTTTGAACTTGAAAACCATGCCATTCAATATGGACTAAGAGGTAAGAAATGGTTGGAACCTCTAATAGATGAGCGTTTAAATGAAGAAAAGGTAAAACTGATTGAACCACTTTTTGCTTTCCAAGAAGCCATTAAGCATGCTAAAACGGTGAAGGCGTATGTCGCCGTTCTTTTTCAACATCTCATTGAAATGAAAATCCCAGAGAAACTAGAACAGTGGATTGAAGCATTAACGCGAGATCATTTAATGGATAAAGCCCAAGAAACCGCTCAAATATGGAATAAAATTATTGAGATTCTAGATCAATTGGTGGAATTGGAAGGTGAAGACAAAAAAGATATAAAGGGTTTCTTGAGGATTCTGGAAGCTGGTTTTTCAGAGTTGCAGTTGGGATTAATTCCTCCTACTTTAGACCAAGTTGTAATTGGTAGTATTGAAAGGTCAAAGACTAAGAAAGTAAAAGCATTGTTTGTCATTGGCTTAAATGATGGTGTAATGCCTAAAAAATACGCTGATGAAGGACTGCTACTAGATGACGAAAAAAAGTATCTAAAAACCTTAGGTTTGGATCTTGAAACAGATGGAAGCGCCATTACCTCAAGAGACAGATTCTCCACTTATGTGGCATTTTCAAAGGCGACATCATATTTACATGTCACCTATGCTTTGTCAGACTTGGAAGGTAAGGCTTTGAGACCTTCCATTTATGTGGATCGATTTAAAAAATTATATCCAAAATTGCAAGTAAAAGGGCATTTGAAGGATCTTTCTCATCCAAAGAAAGCCTACCATCCAATGAATCATTTGAAAAAATTAACAGAGCAATTGAGATATTATAAAGATGATCAACCCATTGATGAGGATTGGTTTAAAGTCTTAAGTTATTATTACCATCATGATGCTTTGAAAGAACAAATTGAAAGATTAGAGACTGCTTTTGACTATGATAACCAAGTTTCTGCTATACCAAAAAACAAAGCAGAAGTGTTATTCAATTTACCTTTAAAAGCAAGTGTTTCTCGATTAGAACGTTATAGAAGATGTCCGTTTTCTCACTTTGTACACTATGGTTTAAGACCAAAAGAACGAAAATCTTATGAATTGAAAATGCCGGATATAGGGTCGTTATTGCATCAAACTTTGGAAGAGTTTGATGGAGAAATGAAAAACAGAAATCTAGAGTGGCATAAAATAGAAAAAAGTAATCTCTTTGAAATTATAGATGAGATTGTAGATCGTTTAGTCATGGATTATGGTTATAAAATCTTTGAGTCTTCATATCGTTACAGCTATATGATTCAGAAGTTAAAAAGAGTGAGTAAAAGAGCAGCTTGGACTTTAGTGTTACAAGTAAGAGCAGGGCAATTTAAACCCTATGCACATGAAATTATCTTTTCTTCAAATCGTGTTCAATTTTCAGTGCCGCCTATTGTCATTGAATTAAACAATCATGAAAGACTCCTTCTTGAAGGTCGTATTGACAGAATAGATTTATATGAGGAAAACCATAAGTGGTATGTTAAGGTAATCGATTATAAATCAGGAAGCCAAAAATTTAGCTTGTCTGAAGTCTATCAAGGTCTTCAACTTCAGCTGATTGTCTATTTAAACGCGATTTTAGAGAACAGTGAATATTTTAGACAGGATGTTTTGTATCCTGCAGGGGTCTTCTATTTCAAAATAGATGATCCTATGGTTGAAATGGAATTAAACAGAAATACCCTATCTGACGAGGAAATTCTTAAACTCTTAAAGATGGATGGTTTATTGTTGGAAAACATTAAGATTATTAAAGCGATGGATGAAAATATTCTTGAAAGTAAAAAATCAGATATTATTCCTGTTGAATTGAAAAAAGATGATTCTTTGAGTAGTCGCTCGAAAACGGCTGATTATGAAAGTTTCCTTGGTTTAATGGATCATGTGAAACTGATTATAGCAAATTTAGGCGTTGAAATACACGAGGGTAAAACTGAGATCAAACCGATTAAACAAAGTGCAAAAACAGCTTGTCAATATTGTCAGTACAGCAGTATATGTCAATTTGAAACAGCATTTGGCAACAACTACGAAAATATCGATAGTCTTAAGGATGAGGATGTTTTGAATTTAGTCAGAAAGGAAAATAAAAATGGCTCAGTGGACGAATGATCAACGTGAAGCAATTGAAGCAAGACATTCAAATTTATTGGTTTCTGCTGCTGCCGGGTCAGGTAAAACTGCAGTCCTTGTAGAACGAATTATTCAACTGGTTATACAGGATGGCATTTCCATAGATGAAATGCTGATTGTAACCTTTACAAATGCAGCTGCAAGTGAGATGAGAGAGCGTATTGTCGAAGCTTTGTATCAGGCTTTGGAACATGAAGAAAATTCTTTCCTAAGAGAACAGGTCAATAAAGTCCAAAATGCATATATTATGACTTTGCATTCTTTTTGTATTCAAGTGATTAGAAACAATGCTCATATGATTGATTTAGATCCAGGTTTTAAGGTTGGTGATACTGTTGATTTAAATCTCTTGATGAATGAGGCTGTTGAAATGACTTTGGAAAGTCGTTATGAATCAAGCTCAGAAGACTTTATTACCTTTGTGGAATCTTTTAGTGACAATCGTTCAGATGAAAAAATTATCAAATTAATCTTGGATGTGTATCATTTTATTCAAAGTCAACCAGAACCTTTGAAATGGCTAGATCAATCAATTGAATTAATGAATCATAGGGCGTTTTATTATGGGTTGTTAAAGGAATATGTTGTATTTCATATGACTGGCTTAAAAGAGCTCCTTGAAGATTGCCTTATAATGACAGAAAGTTCAGATGGTCCATTGGAATATCGTGATGCCATACTTCAAGATATGAACCACGTTGACTTACTTCAAGAGGGTATCAATGTTTCTTTAGATGCTTTTTTAGATAGTCTCTCGGGATTGTCTCATCCGAATATCGGACGTATTAAAAAAGACCGTGCTGAAGAAATCGATAGTGTACTCATAGACGAAGTTAAAACACTAAGAGAACAATATAAAAATATCATTAAAGATTTACAAAGCTTTTTTGCCAATAAAAGTTTAGAGGATTACATCTCAGATTTGATGGCTTCTCAAGAAATGATGAGAGTTTTGTATCAATTGGTTTCCCAATTTCAGAGGCATTATCAGCTATTAAAGGAAGAATTGAATGTTGTTGATTTCAATGATTTAGAGCATATGGCTTTGAAGGCTTTAACCTTTGAAACTGTAAAATCTTATTATCAAAATAAATTCAAATATATTTTCTTAGATGAATATCAAGATTCAAACCTTGTACAGGAAACATTAATTAATGCCATTAAGTCTAAGAACAACGTGTTTCTTGTTGGCGATGTTAAACAGAGTATTTATCGATTCAGATTGGCAGATCCATCATTATTCATGGAAAAGTACAATCGCTATAAAAAGGAAGATGGTTTTTTAGATCGAAGAATAGATTTGAAGAAAAACTTCAGAAGTAGACGTGAAATACTAGAGGGCATCAACTTTATATTTGAGTCTTTGATGTCGCGGGAATTTGGAGAGATGACTTATGATGAAGATGCAAGGTTATATCCAGGGTTGGAATTCGGAGAAATAGAGGATCCTAGTATTGAAGTAAAACTGATAGAAACCAAGATTGAGGATGATTTAGTGCTGGAACTTTCCAACGCAGAATTAGAAGCAATGACCATTGCGAAGCACATAAAATCATTACTCAATAAACCAAGTTATAATCGAAAGAAGGATAGTTATTTTCCATTGGATTATAAACATATGGTGATACTCATGCGTGCTGCTTCAAATTGGGCACCTGTCTTTGCAGATGTATTCATGAATGAAGGAATTCCATTATTTGCGGATAGTCAAAGTGGTTACTTTGATACCCTTGAAATAAAGATGTTTGTTGATTTATTAAAAATCGTTGATAACCCCAAACAAGACATACCACTACTAACAGTTTTACGGTCTCCTATTTTTGATTTCACGATAGATGAAATTATGTCCATTAGGATGAATCATCCTGAGGGATGCTATTATGAAGCCATAGAGGCTTATCGTCATGAAGATGCAACCTACAATAAAATCTGTTCCTTTACATCAGACTTAAACAAGTGGCGTAGAAAACTACTATTTGAAGATCTGGATGAGGTTTTATGGCATATAATGATTGATACTGGTTATTATCAATATGTTGGTGCTATGCCAGGTGGAAAAAGTAGACAAGGGAACTTAAGGCTTCTTATTGACCGTGCAGGCCAATATGGTCAAACCAGAAGATTGTTTGGATTCCTGCAGCTTATTGACAAGATGAAATTATCCAATACTGAAATGGGAACTGCGAAGATTATCGGTGAAAATGAAAATGTTGTAAGAATTATGACGATTCATAAATCCAAAGGATTAGAATTCCCTGTTGTTTATGTAGCAGGTATGGGTAAGAAATTTAACTTAAGAGATGCCTATCAGGATATTTTGCTCCACAAACACATTGGTATCGGTCCGAAATGGGTTGATCCAGTGAATCGAATATATTGTGATACTTTACCTAAAAAGCTGATAAAACATGCTATAAAATATGAAAGCCTTGCAGAAGAAATGCGTGTACTTTATGTAGCTTTGACCCGTGCAGTAGATAAATTAATTTTGGTAGGTAATGTAAAAGATTTAATGAGTGCAAGTAAAAAATGGACAAGAGGTGATCGTAAAATCCATCTTATGGCAGGTCAATCCTATTTGGATTGGACCATGTCAATTCTTTCGAAACATCCAGCCTTTAGCAAATTATGGGATCTAGCAGAAAAACCTTATGCAGGTTTAAGCAGTCATGAAACGAAATGGCGGTTTGATCTTATAGATAAAAACGAGCTTGTGTTGGAAAAAAATCATATGTCTTTAACCTTAGAAGGAAGAATGAAAACTGCTAAAAGTGAAATTTGTCCAGAAACAACAGATCTTTTAAACCAAGCTTTTGGGTATTCATATCCATTTGAAATAGCAACATATCTTCCATCTAAACTATCTGTATCAGATTTGAAAAAGATGAAAAGCAAAGATGTTTCTGAAATGCTGTACAAAAGGGAAGAACTCAATAAGATTCCTAGCTTCTTAGCTGAAGAACAAAAGAAAAGTCGTGCTGAAATTGGAACTTTAATGCATTATGTGATGCAAAAAATGGATCGACATAGGTCGCAAGAGATTTCAAGACAAATTCAAGAACTTGTGGATTTGGATATGATACAAGAAGATGAGCTCAAGTATATTGATGAAAATAAAATAAAAGGATTTTTCTCTTCTTCATTGGGGGTACGGTATACTAACGCTATTCATGTTTATGTAGAGAAGCCTTTTGTTCTGAAAAGAGAATTAAAGGACCTTTTAGAAAGTGAAAGTCATGATTCTGTATTGCTGCAAGGTATAATTGACTGTTATTTTGAAGAAGACGATGGTATTGTACTGATTGATTATAAAACCGATTATATTTATGGTGAGGATCAGATTCTTGAAGAAAGATATAAGGAACAGCTTGGTTTGTATAAAATGGCATTAGAGAGTTTGACTGGTAAAAAAGTGAAAGAAAGTTTTATATATTCTTTCTTTAAAGAGAAAAGTATTCAGGTTCATCTATAAATAAAAAAAAAGTACAAAAAAAGAAGTTTGTTAATAAATATGTAATAGTTTGTACATATAAAGT